>DATEEH010000121.1:0-6218 GCA_035281245.1 Nitrospira sp. | reverse complement strand
CGCCATGCGTGGCGAACTCCCGGGCGATCGCTCGTCCGACGCCGGCCGAGGCGCCGGTGACGACCACGACCTCGGACGATCGTCCGTGACGCGAATGTCCGCACGCGAAAGACTCATTCATCGCTCAACGCTCCTCTGACGAGCTACTTTGCCGCTCCGACAGTGGCGTCGTAACCCTCGTTCGGATTATTGACCGTTCCAAACCAGATGGAGAGAACCAGCAACACGAGCAGAAGATAAAAGGCGAAACGAAAGGCATCCAAGTACGGAGTGTTGAACACGCCGAACGAATAGAGGGCGATCACGATCAGCGCGGTCAACAGCAATCCTGTCAGCAGGGTGAGCATGGGAACCTCCGAGTCATCCGGCCACGCCGGTTATAGATGTGTCCGAATCGCGTCATCTCGCGCCATCCGCCTGCGGGCTCGAGCACTGCTCTCGCGTTCCCCGATCGCACTCGAACGCGACTCGTTTTCTGAAGGCGATTGTGCTCAACGGGGCGGGCATTGTCCGCCGCGCTGGAATCCCCCTGTGTTGAACGACAAACAGCACGTCGAGGCGACGGGAAAAGATGCGGCCTTTGTCTGTGTGGCCCTGCGCAACGAGGCCGTCTTCCTGAAGGTGCAAGCAAGGTGCCGAAGCGATGTACCGGCCAAGTGTTCTCTTCGTTTGCCACGCATTAGCGAAGACAATGCGTTGGACCTTCTGTCCAAGGCCAGACAAATTGTCTGATGAGTTTGTGTTGAATCGTCCAAAGGCTCGGCAATCCCCGCTGGTTAGTGGCGGCCCATGATTTGCAGAAGCGTCAACATGAGACCTCGGTCGAGGCTTGCACTCGACCACGCGAGATTGTCAGGCACGCGGTGAGGGGCGGGTAATGCGTCAAATCGGCATCGTGATCGGGCTGACGGTCGTACTGACGTTTCCGGTGACCGTGGTTTCCGGAGCCGGGTCCCAGAAACATTCCGACCCTGTCCATTCCACCGCCTCCGGCGGCAAGACGTTCGCACAAGGCGCAGGCATCGGGAAAGACGGACAGAGTCCTCTCCAATCGATGCGAGCCACGGCGGTGAGGTCGCAAGGAGCACATAACAGGTGACCTATGCATATGACCAGCGAATCAGAAAGTTCACCAGACGCAGGCCGGAGAGGCCAGAGCGAGCCCGGAGCGAGACTTGACCGCGCTCCTAGTTCACTCGTAAGGGAGTGGATGAGTGAAGCGGCAAGTGAATGGATTCAACGGCGATATTCTACTAATAACAGGAGGGCTTTCATGAAGAGTACAATGCTGACCATCATGACTATGGCGTTGCTGACCTGTTTCTTGACCACCGGTCCCGCCCCCGTTCTGGCGGAACCGACGGGTTCCACCACGATGGGCGGCGGCGGCATGCCGTCACCCGACAAGGTGCCGCAGGACAAGCAGACGGATCTTACCGGCGGCCAGGCCGGCGTTCCTGACGAGTATTCCACGACGCCGGTCCGTCAAGGCAGACTCAAGGAAGTCACCGACAGCAAATGGCTCAATCAGACGGTGACGAATCCCCAGGGCGAACAGCTGGGCAAGATCACGAAGGTCTTGAAGGATGAGAAGACACAGAACATCGAATACGTGATGTTCCAGTTGAAGGACGCCCAATCTTCGCGCCCGCTGCCGTGGAGCCGTTTCCAGGAAAAGGGCGATAAGCTGGTGATCAATGCGAATAAAGAGGAACTCCTGCCGAACGTAAGCTCGAAAGACGCCAAGGACATGTCGCCTGATTTGGCGATGTTCATGGATGAAATCGAGCAGAAGCGCGATGAGCCTAAAGGCTCCGGCAGCACGCGTCCGCCCGGCGAACCGCAGAATTTTTCGGGTGCGAGCACGCTTGGAGAGGACCAGGCCGGTAGCCGTCCCGCAACGCCACCTCCGTCCGCTCCAGGGTTCGAGCATGATGCCGGCAAAGCGAAGAAATAACCAGTCATAAGTCTTGAGTCCCGCCCGGTCGGTTGCCGATCGCGGCGGGACAAGGACTCCCCCGGCATCAGCGTCAAATACGGTCCCCTCCTTCCAGCTTGGATGGGTTGTCCGGGCATCAACTATCTTGTCTCTTTCCTCGTCGCCACACCCCTGCAAGGCTGCGTCCAGCAAGCAGTTTTTCTGGCAGCACGCGGCCTGTCTTTTGCAGATTCTCGAAAATAGTTGAGGCAAGCAGGCGATCGCCACACTTCCACGTAACACAATATTCAGGGAGGGACAGACAATGAAAGGACAACGCATCATCATTGGATCTGCGCTGCTGATGCTTGCCGGATGCCAGACCATCGGCGGAGAAAGTTTGCCGACATTGACCCGCACCGGCGACGTCAAGGACATCGTCATTCGTGAGGATGTCTCGCCGACCTCCGTGACTGCGAATCCCGGCGATGAAATCCGTTGGATCAACAAGCGTCAGGGCGCTGTGCGGGTGATTTTTCTGAATCCCATCACAGAGAATCTTTCGTGTCAGCGAAACTTCGGAGGACCGATGGGGTTCGGGACGAAGCGTAACGAATATGCGGCCAAACTGGGATCCAACGAGACAGCCAGCGTCTGTTTCAGGGACCCGGGTGAAGTCAAGTATGTGGTGAGGGCCGCCTCAAACGATCCCATCGGCGAGCAAAACATTGCTGGGAGCATTGTGGTCGGAGGAAGAGACATGGCGCGCGAGTCCACGGTGGGACGAGATACGGCTCGGGACACGGCTCGGGAACCGACGGTGGACCGAGGTACCCGGTCCTCCGACAGCGCCTCGCGGCTCGAGGAAGAGCCAAGCACCCCCCGCTAGGAAAGTGCCGAGGTCGCGACTGGGGTCGAGACAGTGGATGAGCTAGAGGGTTCACCAATGTCCCCGGTCGCGACCGTGTGGTCTGATGGGCCAGGGCGAAAAGACTGTTTTCGTCACATTGGTTGTGGAGGAGGCGTCATGATGCAATTAGTCCGGGACTGCTATGTCGCACGCGAAGTCAACCACGATGAGAGCTTGACTGAAACGTTGATGGAGTGGTTTAGTCGGCGGCCTTCCTTGCGTGATGTGACCGTATTCGTAGCGGACGGCGTGGCGACTCTGCGTGGGTCGGTGCCTACAAACAGGGACCGGGCGCTTGCGATTGAGTTGGCCTGGGACGCGGGAGCTGATGACATTCAGGACGATCTGAAACTGACACGACCGCTGGCCGCTTGACCGTCACCGCTTGTTGTCTTTGACCGGCATCGAACCATGACTCGGTGCCGGTTGCTATCCCTACCCATCGTGCCTCGAGGGCTGCAACGAGAGGCAAGGTGTTCCCACTTCAGGGGGGCCTCGCTCAGCGCGCGAGGTGCGACATGGAGCCATGCGATTTGCAGCAGTCGCCATAGATTACGACGGAACGCTCGCCCATGAGGGCTCCGTTCATCCTTCTACGGTTGCCGCTCTTCAACAGGTGGTTGCTTCCGGGCGAAAATTCATCCTCGTGACCGGGCGCATGCTGAGCGAGCTGTTGCCATTGTTTCCCCAGGCGACGCTGTGCGCGAGAATCGTGGCCGAAAACGGCGCTGTCCTCTACCGGCCTTCGACGAAAGAACAGCGTCTCCTGACTGAACCCGCCTCGCCGGCCCTGGCCGAGGCCTTGAGGCGGAAAGGGGTGATCCCGCTCGATGTCGGGTCGTCGATCATCGCCACAGTCCGGCCTCATGAAGTGCCCATTATGGAAGCCATCCGAGATCTGGGACTCGAACACCACGTGATCTTCAATCGAGAGTCGGTCATGGTGCTGCCGCCGGGTATCAACAAGGCCAGCGGCCTGGCAGCGGCCTTGGACGAACTGCAATTGTCTCCTCACGAGGTCGTGGGGATAGGGGACAGCGAAAACGATCATGCCCTTTTCCAGGCGAGCGAGCTTGCCATCGCCGTGGCGAGCGCGGTGCCGACGCTGCGGGACGCGGCCGATTGGGTGACCGCCCAGAACAACGGGGCAGGGACCGCGGAGGCATTGCTGGCCCTGGTTGCCGACGATCTGGCCGAGCAGGCGAAGCGGGTCACGCGTCATCGCATCACCCTCGGGACGAATTCCGCCGGCGTTCGCATGACCATGTCACCGGTAGGGGAAAATCTCTTGATTGCAGGGACGTCCGGCAGCGGAAAAACCACGGTGGCGCAAGCCATCCTCGAGCAGCTGATCGACCAGGGCTACCAAACGTGCGTCGTCGACCCGGAAGGGGATTACCCATCCATGGAGAAGATGATCGTGTTCGGAAACTCACAGCGCAGCCCGACCGTGGCCGAAGTCGTGGCGGCGTTGGAGAATCCGAAGGAGCAGGTCATCGTCAATCTCGTCGGGCTTCCCTTGGAGGACAGGCCGGCCTTTTTTTTGGAACTGTTGCCGAAATTGCACGAGAGGCGCCTTCAGACCGGCCGGCCGCACCGAATTCTCGTGGATGAGGCGCACCACCTGCTGCCCAAGTCCTGGAGGGGAACGGTGCAATCCATTCGCGATTTGGACTGCATGCTGTTCGTCACCGTGCACCCCGACCGGCTTGCCCCACAGGTGCTCGATTCCGTCGACATTGCGGTCGCTTTGGGGCACGAGCCCACGGCCACGTTGCGGCCGCTGGAGACGCGGAGCCGGGGGCTCGCCTCCGTGTCCGAGAAGGAGCTGAGGGTGGGTGAAGCGCTGTTGTGGCGACGAGCAGGCCGCGGACAAGTCGAGAGGCTGCTTGCGGCGGTTCCACGCGCGGAGCGGCAGCGGCACCGCCGGAAATATGCGGAAGGGGAATTGCCGCCCGAGCGCAGCTTCTATTTCCGTGGTCCCGATGGGAAGTTGAACCTTCGAGCGCAGAATCTCATCATGTTCCGTCAAATCGCCGAAGGCGTGGACGACGAAACTTGGTTGCATCATTTACGAAAGGGGGATTACTCGGAGTGGATGGAAACGGCGATCAAGGATCCCTCATTGGCGGAGATCGTCCATCAAGTGGAGGCCATGCCTGAACTTTCAGCGCACGACAGCCGGAAGCGCGTAGCCAATGCCATCGAGGAACGGTATACTTTGCCCGCGACCGGAGTCTGATGCCGGTTCAGGATTTCAAATCTCACATCTCATACTCAGATTGCCGGCCAAACTGTGCCTTATTTGAGATTTGAAATATGAGATTTGAAATTCGCATTCGTTGTGGGCAGAAAGGGGGGATGCATATGCGAGCGCTGTCATTGTCATTGATCGGATTGTCGGCACTGACGTTGGGAGCCTGTGCGGAGGAGCAGGGCAAGAGCTACTGGTTGCGTCACGCGACCGTGACGCTTTCGCAAGCCGCAGAAATTGCGGAAACGAACGGACCGGGACGGGCCGTGGGCGCCGAATTGGGACATTCGGGGAACCGCGTCTATTACGACGTCGAAATCATCGACACGGGCAACGAGTCGCGACGCCTCCGTATCGATGCCGAAAGCGGCAAGATCGTCAAAGGTCTCTAAAGGAATCTCAAATCTCAAATCTCAAATTTAACATCTGAGATCTGAGATTTGAGATTATCGGGGGATAATCGAGATTCCTCCGCTCGTTTCGAGCACGGCGAACTTGATTTGATCCATTCGTTCCAGTCCCTGGGTTTCTCTCGCCGCCGCGAGCACGTCGCGTTCATCCACCCGGGCGTTATTCATAATGTCGATTTTCGGGCGTCCGTGTTCCACGATAATCGTCGGTTTGCCGTCCAGCCACCGTTCCGCCATCGGCCACCATCGCTTCACCTGCGATAACAACACGTCGAGTCCCACCAGCGTCAACACGACAAGGGCCCCGTTCGTCACGGAATAATCATCGCCGATCATCGCGTTTTGCGCCGCCTCGCTGATGATCAGCAGGAGAACGAAGTCGAAGCTCGTCATCTGGGCCAGCGTGCGACGGCCCGCCAGCCGAAAGATCAGCAGCAACAACAGATAGACCGCCGCGCCCCGCGCTACGCTGTCCATGGGCACCTCCTTCCAGTATGCAGATGATTCAGAACGTCAGGGAGCGAGCCATTGGCGAAAATGTGCCGGCGGGCCGTCGTTCAATCGGAATGCGCCGGACAACAAGCCGCCCCGTTCCGCCTTGAAGCGAAACGTGAGACGTTGCGGCCCGTCGTGATATCCAAACCGATAGCGCACGCCGTCTGAAACAAGCTCTTGAGAAACGGGGTCCGGCGTGATGCGCAGCACTTCAACGTTCTTCAAGTAATC
>DATEEH010000120.1:0-2791 GCA_035281245.1 Nitrospira sp. | reverse complement strand
TCCCAGGATTGATTCCGGTGCTGTCGCCCGTGGTGGTGGGCGTCTTGCTGGGTCCTCAGGCCTTGGGCGGCGTGCTGGTTGGCAGCATCGTCACCGGGCTGTTTGTCGCGATCTCGATGACCAGCGGCGGCGGGGCCTGGGACAATGCGAAGAAATACATCGAAGAGCAGGGCAAGAAGGGCAGCGAGACGCACAAGGCGGCCGTGACTGGCGACACCGTCGGCGATCCCTATAAAGACACCGCCGGGCCGGCCGTGAATCCCATGATCAAGGTCATCAACATTGTGGCCCTCTTAATCGTGTCGTTGATCGCCAAGTAGGCATACGGCTCAGCTGCAACTCGGCAAACCTCTAGTGGCCGGCGAGGCTTCAGGGACTTCGCTTGACGGCTCCGACCTCCTAGAGTATCGTGACTGTTAGGATCGGGAGGGCGGATGTATGATTCCATCCCGGGAGGTATGTGATGGAAAAACAGGAGCGTAAGCAAGAAGGCCGACGGGAACCACAAAGTAAAGAAGAAGTTAAAGCCAACCCGAAGGTCGTCGAGACCGGCAAGAAGCTTAAAGAAGACATCGATAAGCTGGTCGACGAAATCGACGACGTCCTTGAAAAAAACGCCGAAGAATTTGTCAAGAATTACGTGCAAAAGGGGGGAGAGTAGCGCACTCTCCCTCAGGTCCTCACCTCTTCTCAGGCGCCACTCGCCACCTACGTCATCTGTTCAATGGTTTCCGTCATCCTGGTTTGACAAAGCCAGAGTGACCTTATAGTATCCGCCTCGACGGTCGTATCCGCTGAAATCTCAGCACGTTACGGCCTTCACAGGCTCAGGCTCGTTCGAGGCGGCATGAAGTCCAAGCTCTGGGTCTTCCGCGAGTACGATCCCTTCCATCGCGCGTCTCTGGCGCAGGCTCTCTCAATTACTTCCGCAACGGCGTCCCTGCTGCTGGCCCGCGGTGTCACCACGCCTGGAGAAGCCGCTAACTGGATGGCTCACCAAGTTCCGCACGATCCCTTTTTGATTCCCGACATGGAACCGGCCGTCGAACGCTTGCACCGGGCTGTCGTCGCGCACGAGCCGATCTGTTTCTACGGTGATTACGACGTCGACGGTATGTCGGCGACCGCCCTGTACCTGTCGTTCTTTGGATCGATGAGCGCGAACGTGCGCGCGTATGTACCCCATCGCAAACGGGAAGGGTATGGGCTCAATGCCGCGGCGGTTCAGCGGTTGCGTGACGAAGGCATATCCCTGCTCGTGACGTCGGACTGCGGTACGACGTCACATCATGAAATCGGCCTTGCCAGGCAGCTCGGTATGGATGTCATTGTGACCGACCATCACCAAAGCGGCGAAGAGATGCCTCCGGCGCTAGCCGTGATGAATCCGCATCGGGCGGAATCACGCTATCCGTTTACGGGACTTTGCTCCGCCGGCCTGGCGTTTAAGGTGGCGCAGGCCTATCAGATCCGCCATGGGGAAGCGGGCATTCCGCTGGAATCGCTGTTGGATCTCGTGGCGCTGGCGACGATCGCCGATGTGGTGCCATTGCAGGACGAGAATCGCGGTTTTGTGCGGCAGGGCCTGGCACAAATTTCGCGCGGAGCTCGTTGCGGAATCAGGGCTCTCAAGCACGTGGCCGGCATCGTGAAGGAGTGTTCACCGGAGACCATTGCCTTCAAACTGGCTCCGAGGCTCAATGCCGCAGGACGGCTGGATCACGCGATGCTGGGTGTGCAGTTGCTGACGACGGAGTCGCCGTCCGAGGCTCAGCGCTTGGCCGAGCGGCTGGACGAACTGAATCGCGAGCGGCAAAAAATCGAAGCCGATCTCATGTCCGAGGCTGTTGTGGCGGTGAACGAGCAAGACCTCCCGGCGGCGCTTGTGCTCGCATCCAGACGTTGGCATGTCGGGGTGGTTGGGATCGCCGCCGCCCGTCTGGTGGAGCGATTTCATCGGCCGACTGTGGTGATCGCCGTCGATGAACGGGGAATCGGCAAAGGCTCCGCCCGGACTGTCGGGGGATTTGATTTGTATCAAGGGCTTGCGGCATGCCAGGACCTCCTAGAAGCCTTTGGCGGGCATCCCAGTGCCGCGGGGGTTACGGTCCAGGAATCGCGGCTGGAGGAGTTCCGCAACCGATTTTCCGCCATTGTTGCCGAATGGACACAGGGGGCCGCCTCGGTTCCGACATTGCATGTGGATGCCGAGGTACAATTATCGGAAGTGACGGCCCGGCTCATTAGAGAGATTGGGGCCTTCCATCCGTTCGGCGCCGGCAATCCGGAGCCGACCTTCGCCGTCAAAGGACTCGAGGTGATGGAATCGCGTACGGTGGGAGACAAGCATTTGAAAATGACGGTCCGGCAGGGACGGTCGTTGCCATTCGATAGCATCGGCTTCGGGATGAAATCGCTGCTCGAGCGCGGCATTCCTGCGAGCACGCCGGTGGATTTGGCGTTTCTCCCGGAGTTGAACCGGTGGAATGGCTACGATCGCATTCAGTTGAGGATTCGCGATCTCAGGATCAGTGATCGAGGTACCGCGTAATGCCGAGCCAAACAGTCATGGACATCGATCAGCTGCTCGACCGCGTAAAGAGTTACAACGCGGAGGCGGATCTCGGGATCGTGCGCAAGGCCTACGAGTTTTCGGCGAAAGTGCACGAGGGGCAACGGCGCCGTTCCGGCGAGCCGTATTTGCAGCATCCCGTCGCGGTTGCCGGCGTGCTCACGTCGTTGAAGACGGATGTCACCGCCATTGTGGCTGCTCTGCTTCACGACACCCTCG
>DATEEH010000119.1:0-107152 GCA_035281245.1 Nitrospira sp. | reverse complement strand
TGGAACCAAGTGCAGCTTCAGCGAAGCTGTCCGCTCTTCGCCGAAATCCCGAATGGCTCTGATTGGTATTTTGTCCACTCCTACTTCGTCGAGCCGGCCGACCCCGGCGTGGTGGCAACTACGACGACATATGGTGTGTCTTTTGTATCGACGGTCTGGAAGGAAAATATCGTGGCCTGCCAGTTCCATCCGGAAAAGAGCCAATCGGTGGGACTGCGATTGCTGAAGAACTTTGGAGCGTGGCGTGCGTAATTCCATGTCGCTCGAAGGCTGTGTGTCTGTGTGGACGGTTGCGGTATTTCTCACAACGAGCGTCGCCTGTAGCGGCTCCAAAGTCACCACCCAGGCCTCCAGCGAACTCTCTCGCTATCAGGTACGAACCATCGCACTGCTGCCGTTTACGACCTTGGCAACGCCTCAAGTGAGGGACGCCGCCGACATGTACATGTCGGCACCGCAGAGCGTGAAGCGTTCCGATATTTCATTGGGCGTGCCTCCGAGCACCGAGACCCAAGTAAAGCAGACTGTGGTCGTACCGCCTTCAGCCGCCGAGAAGGTGACCCAAATCTTTTGGACGAGGTTGAAGAACCGGCCAGGGGTCACGGTGCTCTCGCCGAGCGATACCGCCAAGGCTGCTGGCCACCCGTCGGAAGCGCCGGCCAAGGAGACACCGGAACGACAGGCGGCGAACCTTGCCGCCAAGCTGAAGGCCGATGCGGCTTTGATGGGCCAGGTGTTGGTGTATCAGGAACGATCGGGCAGCCGTGTGGGTGCCAATCCCCCTGCGACCGTTGGATTTGAAGTGAAGGCGGTGGCACCGGACGGCCAAGTGCTGTGGGTTGGCAATTACTATGAACGGCAAAAACCGATGACGCAAGATTTCCTCGGGTTTGTTCATCATGGCGGAGTCTTCGTCACCGCAGAAGAACTGGCGCAATACGGCGCGGACGAAGTCTTGAAAACATTTCCCTTCGGTGCCGCTGAGTGAGAGTGATCAAATGCTTGTGATTCCGGCCATCGATATGAAAGACGGACGGTGCGTTCGGTTACGCCAAGGCGATATGGCAGCCGAGACCGTATACTCCGACGACGTCCCGTCGATGGCACGGCGGTGGGAAGATGCCGGGGCAACCGTGATTCATCTCGTCGATCTCAATGGTGCCGTCGAGGGTGAACCCAAGAATTTCCCGCACATCGAAGCCGTGAGGAAGGCGGTCCGCATCGACGTCCAGGTTGGCGGCGGAATCCGAAATCTCACCACGGTCCGGCGATACCTGGAAGGGGGCGTTTCGCGAGTCGTGCTGGGGACGTCGGCTCTGATGGATCGCCACTTTCTCGAAGAGGCCTGTCGGAATTTTTCTCGTCGGATCCTCCTGGGATTGGACGCTCGCGGCGGCAAGGTGGCCATCAAGGGGTGGACGTCGGTCTCTGAGACCACGGCCGTCGATTTGCTGAAAGAGCTTTCCGGGTATTCACTGGGAGCCGTGATCTATACGGATATCGCTCGGGACGGTATGCTCGGGGGGCCAAATCTCACCGCCCTCAGGGAGATCGTGGCCTGTTCACCGTTTCCCGTGATTGCCTCGGGAGGGATCTCCCGCATCGAAGATCTCAAGGCGGTCAAATCTTTGGGTCCGCAGATCGAGGGGGCGATTGTGGGTAAGGCACTGTATGACGGCAAGCTCGATTATCGCGCCGCCGTCGCCGCTCTGCGGCACGGGTAATGTGCAACGATCATGTTGACCAAGCGCATCATTCCTTGTCTGGACGTGAAAGACGGCCGGGTGGTCAAAGGCGTCAGCTTTGTCGATTTGCGGGATGCCGGAGATCCGGTTGCCGCGGCCATGGTCTATGATCGGGAGGGAGCGGACGAGCTGTGTTTTCTGGACATCACCGCCTCGCATGAAAATCGGAAGACGATTATCGACGTGGTCGAACGGACGGCGGCTAGTGTCTTCATGCCCGTCACCGTGGGAGGCGGAGTGCGAACGCTCGAGGATATTCGAAATCTGCTCAGCGCGGGAGCAGACAAGGTGAGCGTCAATACGGCGGCCGTGGAGCGGCCTCTCTTTGTCAGGGAAGCCGCTGAACGATTCGGGACACAGTGCATTGTCGTGGCCATTGACGCCAAACGGACGGCACGTCCTCAATCATGGGAAGTCTTTACCCACGGCGGGAGAAAACCCACCGGCCTCGATGCAGTCGAATGGGCCCATCAGATGGAGCGGTATGGGGCAGGCGAAATCTTATTGACCAGTATGGATGAGGACGGTCAACAGCGGGGATACGACTTGGACCTGACCAAGGCGGTCTCGGGACGTGTCTCTGTTCCGGTGATTGCCTCCGGCGGCGTCGGAACGTTGGAGCACTTGTACGACGGGCTGATCATCGGCCAGGCGGATGCCGTCTTGGCCGCCTCGATTTTTCATTTTCGAACCTATACGATTCCACAGGCCAAGGCATATCTTCGTGGCCGCGGCGTGCCGGTCAGACCGGGTCCGGAAGCAGGGGTGGCGTGATGGCCGATGGTGAACTGAAGCTCAACGAGCAAGGCTTATTGCCGGCTGTCATCCAGGATTGGCTGGATGGGACGGTGCTCATGCTCGGATACATGAATCAAGAGGCACTCAGCCGAACCTTGTCGACGAAGTCCGTGCATTTCTGGAGTCGATCGAGACAACGACTTTGGGAAAAAGGAGAAACATCGGGCCATAAACTGCTGGTCAAGGACCTGTTCATCGACTGCGACTGGGACACCGTGCTTGTCAAGGCACAACCGTCCGGCCCGACGTGCCATACCGGCGAGCGGTCCTGCTTTTTCTCCCGACTCGACGACTCACGCTTCGATCCCGCCGTGAAGTCTTCTGACTCCCAGGGCGGCATCCTCGAGAGCGTGCTACGGATCATCGCCGCGCGCAAAGCTGATCCGCAGCCAGGCTCTTACACGAGCAAGCTCTTCGAAGGCGGCCATGACAAAATATTGAAGAAGGTTGCGGAGGAAGCCGGCGAAGTCCTCATCGCCGCCAAGGGGGGCAAGAAAGAGGAAATTGTCCATGAAGTGGCGGATCTTTTGTTCCACACGTTGATGGTGTTGGGCTACCACGATCTCTCGCTCCAAGAGGTCTATCAGGAATTAGGCAGACGACACGGCAAATCAGGACTCCGTCAGTCAACCTGAGGACACGCCATGACCGATTGTCTGTTTTGTAAAATCGTACAAAAAACGATCCCGGCCAAGATTGTGCACGAAGATGATCGAGCGTTGGCCTTCGACGATATCAATCCCCAAGCTCCTGTCCATACCCTGATCATTCCAAAGACGCATGTCACGGCCCTGCAAGATTGTGGAGAGCAGGACTCGGATCTCTTGGCGCACCTCTTGTTCACCTGCACGAACGTGGCGAAACAGAAGGGCGTGGCGGAGTCGGGCTACCGTATCGTGACGAATACGGGGAGAGCCGCCGGGCAGACGGTATTTCATCTTCACCTGCATGTGCTGGGCGGGCGGCATCTCGGCTGGCCGCCCGGGTGATCGGCGGACCCCACACTTCGGCGGACTCCTTACATTGACAGATTTCCTTTGCGTCTGTTAACCTGACCGATCAATTTTTTCGATCACTTAGGAGTACCAGTCCACCGGTCTTGGTGGGGGTGAGGAGCTGTGTCTCCATGGGCCGAGGCCTGATTTCTGAGGATGTGATCAATCGGATCAAAGATCGGATCGATATCGTCGACATCGTTGGGCAGCACGTCAGCTTGACCCGCACCGGACAGAATCTGAAAGGTCTTTGCCCTTTTCACCAGGAAAAAAGTCCGTCCTTTACGGTAAGTCCCAGCCGACAGATCTTTCACTGTTTCGGCTGCGGTGCGGGTGGCAATGTGTTCACCTTTCTCACCCGGATGACCGGCGCCAGCTTTCCTGAAACGGTCCGAGATCTGGGCCGGAAGGTCGGGATCGAGGTGCAGGAACCGACGGCAGATGCCGGTGCTCAGGCTTCTCATTCCCAGCGGGTGGAGCAGGCAAACCAAACGGCGGCACGGTGGTTCCATGGGAATCTTCGGGATGAGCGGGTCGGTGCAGAGGCGCGGGAATATTTGGCCGGACGTGAGATTCAGCAAGCGACAATCGAGCAGTTTGGCATCGGTGTGGCGCCGACGGAATGGGACGGCTTGCTGAAGGCGTTGGGAAAACAGGGCTTCACGCCCCAGGAACTGGCTTCCGCTGGGCTCGTCATTCCACGCGACAGCGGCACGGGATTTTACGACCGGTTTCGCGGCAGAGTCATGTTGACCATCACCGATCTCCGTAAGCGCGTGGTGGGATTCGGCGGCCGGGTACTCGGCGATGGAATGCCGAAGTATTTAAACTCGCCCGATACCGCGCTGTTCAAGAAAGGGCAGACGCTCTTCGCACTGGATGTGGCTCGAGAGGCGATTGCTCGTACGAAGACCGTCATCGTGGTGGAAGGCTATTTCGATGCGATTGCCTTGCATCAAGCCGGCCTGACGCACACGGTTGCCACGCTCGGTACCGCGCTCACGCCCGAGCACGTTCAAGTGTTGCGTCGCTTCACCACGAAAGTCATCTTATTGTTCGACCCCGATGCTGCCGGTGTCCGAGCGGCCTTGCGTGGGTTGGATCTGTTCGTGAACAGCGGCCTCGGGGTGAAAGTGGTGACGCTGCCTTTGGGTGACGATCCCGACACCTATGTGCGGAAGCATGGGGCGGAAGCGTTTGCACGGCTGGAACAACAGGCGCCCAGCCTGCTCGATTTCGCGCTTGAACACAGTTTGAACACCGCTGAGGGAAGCACGATCGAGGGACGAATCCGCAGTGTCGACGAGATCTTGCGGATCTTGCAGAAGAGTGAGCATCCGATCGAGCGGGAAGAGCGCATCCGGCTCGTTGCCGAGCGGTTCGGCATCGATCAACGACGACTGATCGACCGGTATCCGGCACTTCGGGACAAGCCCCGGGCCGGCGCAGTCGGACCCAAAGCGGTGCCTCCGCAGGTCGCCTCGCAGAAAGGGGCTCCGGAAGAGCGCGATCTCGTGTACCTCTTGTTGCATGGACAGTTGTCACCCGCCGATGTGCGGAAGCTTCGTCCCGACGCGTTTTCCTCGCCGGCTTGTCGGAGGATCATCGAACGGGCGCTGGCCAATCTCGAGCAGGACGGGCGTGTAGGAATTCGCAAAGTGCTCGACAGTGTCGTCGACGATCCGGAATGCGGGTCGTTGGCGACAGAATTGTCGATGCGGGAAGAGCATTTTGACGATCCACGCGCACACATTCAGGGATGTCTCAATACGCTCGACCGCAAGCAAGCAGAAGCCGTCTTGCGGGACCTGATTGCCCAGCTCAAAGCGGCGGAACGGGAAGGGCGGGTCGAAGATGCTCGAGCCCTCAACGCGCAGGTGAATGAATTGCGGTTGCAGAAGGCCGGCCGGCCGGCCGGAACGCTTTCTTTGGTGAAGGAGTAGGTATGGCGAAACAAGAATTACTCGTGGAAGTGAAGAAACTCATCTCGATTGGCAAGGAGAAGGGGTTTCTCACTTACGACGAGCTGAACAGCACGCTGCCGGCTGAAGTCGTCTCGTCGGAGCAATTCGGCAGCATCATGACCATGTTCGGGGAGATGGATATCGAGATCGTGGACGCTCCCGAAGGCGAACGTACACAGAAACCCCGCGCTGCCGCCGAGCAGGAGGATGCCGGCGAGGAAGCGGATGAGGGCGACGCGGGAGACGAGAATGAAAAGGAGATCGATCTTACGCCCGGCGCGTTGAGTCGGACCGATGATCCGGTCAGGCTCTATCTGAAGGAAATGGGCAGTGTCGCGCTCCTGAGCCGTGAAGGCGAAATCGAAATCGCCAAGCGCATCGAGGAAGGCAAGCGAGACATCGCGTTCGTCATCTATGGCATGCCCATGACGATCGAATTCATTCTCTCGCTGCGAGACCAGCTCAAGAACGGGAAGATCGACGTCCGCGAAATTGTACCGATTCAAGAAACCGAGGAAGATTTCGAGGAAGAGGAGGTCGAGCGGGACTATGAGGAGCTCCGCCTCAAGACGCTCGAAGGGCTGAACATCGTCCGTAAAGTGTCCACGTCGCTCAAGGGACTCTACGAGAAGGCCCGCCAGGCCGCCAAGGATCCCGCCAAACTGAAAAAGATCAAGAAACAGATCGATGCGATTCGCGAGCAGGTCGTCGACAAGATGGAAGCCGTCAATTTGCACGGGGTCCTCAAAGACCGGATGGTACAGCGAGTCCGGGAGATGGCGATTCAGATCCGGACCGCAGAACGGGAAATTGTCAGCTGCCAACGGCGTCTTGGAGTCGGCGGGGAAGCAGGAGCCGAGCTGTTGCGAAAGCTCTGCCGGGAGAAGAAGGATTTCCAAGCGGTCAAGCGAAAGACCGGGGTCTCGGAAGACACCCTCCTCGACATCAAGAAGCTCTACCAGGCGGCCAAGAGCCGCATCCGACAACTGGAGACCGAAGAGGCTTTGGTGTCGGGAGAAGAAATCAAGGATGCCGTCAAACATTTGGATGTTGCGGAAGAGAAGGTGAAACGCGGGAAAGCCGAACTGGTCGAGGCCAATCTCCGGCTGGTCGTGAGCATCGCCAAGAAGTATACGAACCGTGGTTTGCAATTCCTGGACTTGATCCAGGAAGGGAATATCGGGTTGATGAAGGCGGTCGACAAGTTTGAGTACAAGCGCGGCTACAAGTTCAGCACCTATGCGACCTGGTGGATCCGCCAAGCGATTACGCGCGCGATCGCAGACCAGGCCAGAACGATCCGCATTCCCGTACACATGATCGAAACGATCAACAAATTGATCCGAACGAGCCGACACCTCGTGCAGAAACTTGGACGAGAGCCCACCCCCGAAGAGATCGCGGAACGCATGGACTTGCCGTTGGACAAGGTGCGCAAGATCCTGAAAATCGCCCGGGAGCCGATTTCATTGGAAACACCAATCGGTGAGGAGGAAGACAGCCATCTCGGCGATTTCATCGAAGACAAGAAAGCGATTTCTCCCCTCGAGGCGGCCATCCGATATGATTTGCAACGCCAGATCAACAGCGCCCTGGAGACGCTCACGCCGAGGGAAGAAAAGGTGCTGCGCAAGCGGTTTGGCATCGGCGAAGCGACCGATCACACTCTCGAGGAGGTCGGCCAGGACTTCGAGGTGACGCGGGAACGCATCCGGCAGATCGAGGCGAAGGCCTTGCGGAAGCTTCGTCATCCGAGCCGAAGTAAGAAGCTCCGAAGCTTTGTCGAGAGTTTGTAACAGTGAGCCGCAACATTTGACTCTGTCTCATGCTCAGGCCTAAAATCGGATCGATCGCGGGCAGCGCTCACACTCTTTGGTTGACCCGCGCGGCTTGAGCGTCATCTGACCGGCGGCTGAGCGGTTCCATTCGGGGCCCATAGCTCAGGTGGTTAGAGCGGCTGACTCATAATCAGCTGGTCCTAGGTTCGAGTCCTAGTGGGCCCACCAATGGACCGGCAACGCAATCACCAGTCCTTCCTTGGTGTATTCAGGCAAGGGAGTGCATTGAACCAGAACCTGTCTCCGCTCATCGAACTGCAGAAGCTTGATCTCCGCATCATGGAGATCACCGACCAGCGCCGTAGAATACCCGAACGTCTTCATGCCGTTGAAGCGCCATTACGAGAGGCGAAACACTCGCTGCAGGAGACGACTGCCGCGGTGGAGGCGTGTGTCAAAGAACGGCGCGCCCACGAGAAGGATGTCGAGGCGCAGGACGCTCACACCGACAAGATGCGCGCCCGGCTCTCCGAGCTGAAGACCAACAAGGAATATCAGGCCCATCTCTTCGAACTGCAGATGGCGAACAAGAAAAAATCGGAAATTGAAGACAAGGTGCTGGCCTGTATGGAGAAGATTGAACAACTCCAGCAAACGGCCAAGGAAGCGCAGGACAAAGTGCGAGTTGCCGAGCAGGCCTTTACCAAGGAAAAACAGGTGCTCGATGAACTCGACGGCCGGCTGTCGGCGGAGTTGGCCGAGTTGGAGTCGCAGCAGCGGGACCGTTCAGCGAAAGTCGAACCGGGACTATTGGCTCGCTACACGAAACTAAAAGCCTCGAGAAAAGACCAGCCGCTCGCTGCGATCAAGGGGGGCATGTGCGCTGGCTGCCGTCTGCAGATTCCTCCGCAATTGATCGCGGAGGTCAAGCGGTCCCAGGATCTTCATACCTGCCCGTATTGTCACCGCATGTTGTACTGGGACGGTGACGTACCCGTTGACCAGAGACCACCCGATCAAGCCAAGACATCCGATCTGGAAGTGGGAGAGTCGGTTTAGCCGGACGATTCGCCCAGGACGGCTTTCGTCGTCTTGAAATGAAGCTTCGCCACCGTTCCCAATCGCTGCTCGCCGTGTTTTTTCACGACCATCCGGCCCGCTAATTCAACGGCGGGCGAGGCACCCTTGGGCAATGTCGTTCCGATTTCATCGGACAGGCGTTTGAGGCGCAGGAGAAACTCGGCCCGGGCCACGATGGAGGCGGCGGCTACGGCGAGGTCCGCTTCTGCTTTGGTGCGCTGCTCCAGGACGATTTTCCGTCCCTTTTCCTGGAGGGCATTGAGGATCAACCGTTCATCACCGAATTGATCGGAGATCGCACGCTCGCAGGGTACGCGTTCCAGCAGCGTTTCAAGCGCCTTCGCATGCCCCCAGGCCAGCAGCCGGTTCAGATTTTTGATCTTGAGATAGAGCTCGTTGTATTTCTGCGGGCCGATCACGATCACGCTGTGCGGGCAGATGGTCTTGATGTCGGGAGCGAGCTCGAGGATGCGGCCGTCCGAAATTTTCTTGCTGTCCCGCACGGCCATGAGCGCGAGTTCCTCTTGTGTCGTCGCGTCGACGAACACGGCCGCGACCACAAGCGGGCCGAAGTAATCGCCCTTACCGGACTCGTCAATTCCAATGCGCTCTATGGACGTTGAAGGCATCCCGTGAGTGATATGACGTGGGGAGCGTGCGCCTGTCAGAGGAGCCGGCGACAATCGCTGCCAGTAGAAAATGTCATTGAGGCGCGGTAATGTACCAGAGCCATCCAGGTCGGTCAAACGGCGCATTGAGCCATCAACTGCTGGGGGGAAGTGATGGGCGGTTATCGAGTGATGAGCCGGGCGGCGGCTCTTGCGGGACTGCTCCTTTTGCCGATGGTCTTCACCGGCTGCGAGACCAATCCGTACACGGGACGCTCACAGTTTCTCATGACGTCGGTGTCTCAGGAGATGCAGATGGGCGCACAAGCCTACGACCAGGTGAAAAGCGATCCGAAGATGAAACAGTCGGAGGACCCACGTGAGGTCGAACCGGTCAAACGGGTGGCCGCGCGCATCGTCGAAGCGGCAAAGCGATCCAAGTATGCCGACATGGCCAAGCAATTTGACTGGGAAGTCACGGTGATCAAGGACGATAAGACCGCAAATGCCTTTGCGCTCCCGGGCGGCAAAATGGCGGTGTACACCGGCATTTTCCCGATGGCCAAGACCGAAGCGGGGCTTGCGGCAGTGATGGGGCACGAAGTCGTCCATGCGTTGGCGCGTCATGGGGCTGAACGCATGAGCCAGGGACAGGCGGCCAACGTAGGCGTACAGGTGCTGGGGGCCGCGGCCGGCATTGGGACCGGCAACGCTGCGCTTGGACAGGCGACGATGGCCGCGTTAGGAGTCGGCGCACAGGTGGGGGTGTTGCTGCCGTTTAGCAGGAAACATGAATCGGAAGCCGATTACATCGGCATACTTCTGGCCGCAGATGCCGGTTACGATCCCCGAGAGTCCGTCGCGTTGTGGGAGCGAATGGCCCAATCCGGCGGAGGTGCGCCAGCCGAATTCATGTCGACTCACCCGAGCCATGGGACACGGATTGACCAATTGAAACAATGGATGCCTGAAGCCATGGCCATCTATCAGTCGAAACGAGCCGTCCCACCCGCTGAATTGCCTCCGATCGGTCGCTAGTCCGCGTTCCCTTGGCGGCTGATCGCCCCCGTTCTTGCATAATGACGCTGCTGTTTTCTATACTGCATGTGCGCGAGGGAGAGGACCGGGTGATCGCTTGTCGTACGACGAGAGGAAAGTCCGGACTTCACGGGCAGGGCGCTGGGTAACACCCAGGCGGAGAGATCCGACACCAGCACCACAGAGAACAGACCGCCGATGGCCAAGGCGACGGGATCCCAATCGGGTCGCCGCGGATCAGGCAAGGGTGAAACGGCGGGGTAAGAGCCCACCGCGGGGATGGTGACATCACCGGCACGGTAAGCGTCGCTCGATGCAAGGCCAAATAGGAAGACAACTGCCGCATTCATACCAGGGTGTGGCGACCGGCTGGCCCGGCCGAGGTCTTCGGGTAGGTCGCTTGAGGTCCGAGGCAACTCGGATCCCAGAGAAATGATCTCCGCCGTCGTGAAGCACATTCTCGACGGAACAGAATCCGGCTTATAGGTTCTCTTCACCGCGCCCTTTGCACCCCACGAACTCGGTTCCTTCATGGTACGGCTCCTCCCCCGAAGGCTAGGGGTTTCCTATTGACCTGGCCTGGTCGTGGTGCTAGGATCTCTGATCTTTCTCATTGATTTTTCAGATATTTCTGAGTGGTGTCACCACCGATAGCCGCGAGGTAGGGGTGTCTCCGCACGTGTATGGTCACGGAGTGGGAGAGGAGGCTCAGCATGAAATTGACAGGCGCTGAAATCTTTATCGAGTGCCTCAGGCGGGAAGGCGTGAAGACGATCTTTGCGCTCCCAGGGGGCGTGGTACTCAAGATTTTCGACATGCTTCACCAACAAAAGGACATCGAGGTAATACTGACTCGCCACGAACAAGGTGCCGGTCACATGGCGGAGGGCTATGCCAAAGCTACCGGTAAAGCCGGAGTCTGCCTGGTGACGTCTGGACCCGGGATGACCAATGTCATTACCGCCCTCGCCGATGCGTACATGGACTCCGTGCCCCTCGTCTGTTTCAGCGGGCAGGTTCCCACCAGTCTCATTGGAAACGACGCCTTTCAGGAAGCGGACAACGTCGGCTTGAGCCGTCCCTGTACCAAGTACAACTTTCTCGTCAAAGACGTGAACGAACTGGCTTCCACGATCAAGGAAGCGTTCTACATCGCGACCACCGGCCGTCCGGGCCCGGTGCTGGTCGACATCCCGAAAGACGTCTCGATGGATAAGACGGAATTCAACTATCCCAATTCGGTGTCGATCCGTGGGTACAACCCCACGTACGAGGGCAATAAGTGGCAAATCAAACAGGCCGCTGAAGCCATCATGAAGGCGAAAAAGCCGATTCTCTATGTCGGCGGCGGCGTCGTCTTCTCCGGGGCTTCCAAAGAATTGCTCGAATTGGCTGAACTCACGCAGATTCCCGTCGACATGACGTTAATGGGATTGGGCGCGTTTCCCGGAGAGCACCCCTTATCGCTCGGCATGATGGGCATGCATGGGACGTATCAAGCCAATATGGCGGTCCATTATTCCGATCTCGTCGTGGCCATCGGTGCGCGGTTCGATGACCGGGTGACGGGCAAGGTGTCCGAGTTCTGTCCGTACGCCAAGATCATTCACATCGACATCGATCCGACTTCGATCAGAAAGAACATCCATGTCGATATTCCGATTGTCGGCGACTGCAAGGCGGTCCTGCGCGAGCTCAATCAGATTCTTCGAGCCACCGTCAATGGAGAGCAGAAGGAACTGCGCAAAGCCTGGTGGGACCAGATTCGTGAATGGGAACGCGCGCATCCTCTGACCTACCAGCAGGAGATCGAGGGACCGATCAAGCCGCAACAGGTGATCAAACGCCTCTATGAATTGACTAAAGACCTCGATCCGATCGTGTCCACGGACGTCGGTCAGCATCAGATGTGGGCGGCGCAGTACTTCAAGATGGCCAAACCGAACCGCTGGTTGACCTCAGGCGGACTGGGCACGATGGGATTCGGATTTCCCGCGGCCATGGGAGCGCAAGCGGCCTTTCCTGGCCGGCTGGTGCTCTGTATTGCGGGGGACGGCAGCGTGCAGATGAACATGCAAGAGATGGCGACGGCGGTTGTGCACAAGCTTCCGGTGAAGGTGATCATAATGAACAATCGCTTTCATGGGATGGTCCGTCAGTGGCAGGACCTCTTCTACGAGGGACGTTACGCCTCCAGCTATTTGGATACGACGCCGGATTTCGTGAAGTTAGCCGAAGCGTACGGCGCCGTTGGATTGCGTGCCGGCAAGGTGGCAGATCTCGATGGCGTCCTCAAAGAGGCCATTGAGGCCAAGGGGCCGGTGATCGTGGATGTGCCCACCCATCCGTACGAGAACGTGTATCCGATGATTCCCGCTGGCGGGTGCAATCACGAAATGATTCTGGAGGATCCGCCGGAGTTGAAGCAGAAGCTCAGCGGAGCCAAGACGACTCCGCAGGACAAAGACACGATTCTGACGGCTTAGCATGGAACACATTATTCTCGTCACGGTCGAAAACAAGTTTGGCGTCCTGTCGCGCATTGCCGGGCTGTTCAGCGGACGGGGCTTCAACATCGAAAGTCTGTCCGTCGCGCCGACGCTCGATCCATCGATGTCGCAAATGACCATTGTGACGTCGGGCGACGAAAGGATCGTCGAACAAATCGTCAAGCAGTTGAACAAGCTGATCGACGTCATCAAGGTCGTGGACCTGAACGAAAGCGATTTCGTGTCCCGAGAGACCGCGCTGATCAAAGTGCATACGCGACAGGAAGATCGTGCCGAGGCCTTGCGAATCGCGGATATTTTTCGCGCCAACGTCATTGATTCGACGCCGGCGACGTATACGATCGAAGTCACCGGCGATCCGAAGAAGATCGAGGCCATTATCAATCTGTTGCAGCCGTTGGGCATCAAAGAGTTGACCAGAACAGGCCGGGTCGCCGTCGCACGCGAACCTCTGCGTTCCACCACGACGCAGCCCAAGAAAGTGGCCCGCGAATAGACACGGTTCGGTAATCGTCCGCCGAGACACAGTACAACCTCTTGCGATTCGGGAGTACACGATGAAGATTTATTACGACAAGGATGCCGATCTCCAACAGATCACGAACAAGAAAGTGGCGATCATCGGCTACGGCAGTCAAGGACATGCGCACGCACTCAACTTGAAAGAGAGCGGGGTGGCGGTCGTGGTCGGCCTGCGCGAAGGCGGCTCCTGGCGGAAGGCCGAGCAAAGTGGACTCAAAGTGATGCCGGTGGCCGATGCCGTGAAGGCTTCCGACGTCGTCATGATCCTCGCGCCCGACGAAGCACAGGCGGCAATCTATCGTCAGGAGGTTGCGCCAAATTTGAAGGCCGGGGCGTATCTTGCCTTCGGTCATGGCTTCAACATCCATTTTGGACAAATCGTGCCGCCGGCGACGGTCAATGTCTTCATGGTTGCGCCTAAAGGGCCCGGTCATCTGGTACGCTCGGAGTATACGAAGGGCAGCGGTGTGCCTTGTCTTTTGGCCGTGCATCAAGATCCGAGCGGCATGACCAAGCAGGTCGGTCTGGCTTATGCCAGTGCCATCGGCGGCGGACGTGCGGGGGTCATCGAAACAAATTTCCGCGAAGAGACGGAGACGGACTTATTCGGCGAACAGGCGGTGCTCTGCGGCGGACTCACCTCCCTCATCCAGGCCGGTTACGAGACGCTGGTGGAAGCGGGCTATTCCCCTGAAATGGCGTATTTTGAGTGCCTGCATGAAGTGAAGCTGATCGTGGATCTGATTTATCAAGGCGGCATTGCCAACATGCGGTACTCGATCAGCACTACCGCGAAATACGGGGATGTGACGAGAGGACCGCGCGTCGTGACGGAGGAGACCAAGCAGGAAATGAAGAAAATTCTCGGAGAAATACAGCAAGGCCAATTTGCCAAAGAATGGGTGTTGGAAAATCAGGCGAATCGTCCCGTCTACAATGCCCTGCTGGCCAAAGGCGAAGCGCATCCTATCGAGGCCGTTGGAGCAAAGCTTCGCGCCATGATGCCATGGCTGAAGAAGGACCAACTGGTCGATAAGAACAAGAACTAGGGAGCAGCGTTCGGTGATCGGCCGTCAGCTGTGGACGCGAGGCGTCCACAGAATTCCGCTGATTGCTGACAGCTGATGACACAGACATGGCGGATCGTGCCAGAGGCGTTCCATTTGCCAAAGAAGGATTTCCTTTCATTGGCGTGGCGGCCGGCATTACACTGATCGCAAGCACGTTGGGATGGATTCCGGTCGCCATCGCGATGGGAATCGCCACCGCCTTCGTGGCCTGGTTCTTTCGCAATCCGCCGCGAATCATTCCTCAAGGGCCCGGTCTCATCGTGTCTCCCGGAGACGGAAAAGTCCTTGCGGTCGAGGAAGAGTTCGAGCCTCGCTATTTGAAAGAGCGTGCGATTCGAATTTCGATCTTCCTCAACGTGTTCGACGTGCACATTAACCGCATTCCCTGCGAAGGGATCATTGAAGACGTGCAGTATCAACCCGGCTTGTTTCTGGTGGCCAGCAAGCCCCACGCGACGCTGAAGAACGAGCAGAATGCCATCATGATCAAAACAGTGGAAGGGGCGAAGGTGCTTTGCGTGCAAGTGGCAGGCTTAATCGCCCGTCGGATCATCTGCTGGGTGAACCCCAAGGAACGGGCGGTGCGTGGCGAACGGTATGGGCTGATCAGATTCGGATCGCGGATGGACACGTACATGCCGGCCGGAACGGCCATCAAGATCGAGGTTGGTGACCGGGTCAAGGGCGGAGAGACCATTCTTGGAGAATTACCATGAAAGGCACAGCACTCAGACAATCCTTCGCGAAGGGCAGCAAGCGGCGCAAAGCCGCGATGCATCTGATTCCAAATCTCTTTACGACGGGCAATCTCTTCTGCGGCGTGTTCTCGATCTTGTCCGTGTTCAACGCCAATTATATGGAGGCGGCGATTGGCATTCTGGTTGCGATGATCTTCGATGTGTTGGACGGAAAGTCGGCGAGGATGACGAACAGCACCAGTCACTTTGGCCTCGAGTACGATTCCCTGTCCGACGTCGTCTCCTTCGGCGTTGCGCCGGGCCTGTTGCTCTACTCCTGGGCGCTGAGCGGGCAAGGAACGTTTGGCGTGGCCGTGATGTTCGCTTACGTGGCGATGGGTGCGGTGAGGCTCGCCCGATTCAATGCGACCGCGACCGTATCAGACGGAAAATATTTCACCGGCTTGGCCATTCCCGCCGCCGCCGGCGTCGTCGCGTCCATGGTGATCTTCGATCATTACATTGTTCGCGTCGGAGCCGAAATGAAGCCGATCGTTGTGCTCGTCATCACACTCGTGCTTTCGTTTCTCATGGTCAGCACGATCAAGTATCGGAGCTTTAAAGACTTGAAATTCCGGGGCCGGCAGCACATTACGTATCTTGTGTGGGGTATTCTTGGCCTCGTGCTAGTAGCGGCCTGGCCCGAAGTTATGCTATTTGTCATGTTCGCAGGGTATGCCCTGTTGGGTCCGGTCGAGCGTGTGCTGATGATGCTGGGCAAGCTGGCCGGAAAACCGAAGCGGGAGCAGCCGGTCACCGAGCCGAAGTTTTAGCGACGACGAGGAGTAGTAGGCAGCGGTCTAGGGCAAGAGAACAGAATGTTGAAAACGGTCATCCAGCAAGGCCGCAGCGAGTGAGAAGGCGAGTCGTACGTTTCCGGTACGTCGAGCCTTTGAACGATGCGAGAACGAAGCTGGGGGCCGGTTACAACATTCTGAAGAGAGAATTGGCGGATGGTGCGAGCCAATCCGGACCCTACTGAACTCGCCTCCGAGCTGAATCCGTGAAACGAGAGTAATGGATTCCGCCTTGCCCCCGTGACGGGCCGAATGAAGGGTGGGGAATGGCCCAACGGTCGTTCAACACCGAACCAGGGTGGTACCACGAAGCGCGTCGAGCCTTCGTCCCTGAATAAAGGAAGGGGATGAGGGCTTTTGTGTTTTTGAGGCCGAGAATCTTATCGAGGCCGATCAAAATGGATTTTCTGCAAGGCCGCAGTCCGCGAAGCGGCGAGGCGTACATTTTCCGGTACGTCGAGCCGGTAAGCGTGGCGAGAACGAAGCAGAAAGCCATTTTCATCGGCCTAGAAGAACAGAAAGGGTGACACGATGACGCGCCTAATCAGGATCTTCGATACGACGTTACGAGACGGAGAACAATCGCCCGGGGCCAGCATGAACGTAGAGGAAAAAGTCATGGTGGCCAAGCAGCTGGCGCGTCTCGGGGTCGACATCATCGAGGCTGGATTTGCCTACAGTTCGCCCGGCGATTTCGAGGCGGTCCGGCGTATTGCGCAGGAGGTCGAAGGTCCGACGATCTGCAGCCTTGCCAGGGCGCGTCCCGAGGACATCGATCGGGCCTGGGAAGCGTTGAAAGGTGCCCCCAAGGTGCGCATCCATACCTTTCTCTCGACCTCCGACATCCATTTGAAGCATCAGTTTCGGATGACTCGCGAGGAAGCCAAAAAGCGCGCCGTGGAGATGGTGCAACGGGCTCGGGGCTATGTGGACGATGTCGAATTCTCGCCGATGGATGCCAGCCGTTCCGACGCGGCCTATCTCTATGAAGTGATTGAGGCCGTCATCGCCGCCGGTGCCGGTACGGTGAACATTCCGGACACGGTGGGCTATGCGATTCCACAGGAATTCGGCAAACTCATTCGAGGCATCCGCGAGCAGGTTCCCAACAGCAGCAAAGCGGTCATCTCCGTCCACTGTCACAATGATCTGGGCTTGGCGGTGGCCAACAGCCTCGCAGCCGTCATGGAAGGCGCGGGCCAAGTCGAATGCACTATCAACGGCATTGGAGAACGGGCCGGCAATACGTCCCTGGAAGAAATCGCCATGGGCTTACGGACCCGCAAAGACCTCTATCAGGCCGATACCAAGATCCATACGGAGGAGATTTCCAAGACCAGCCGGTTGGTCAGCAAAATTACCGGCATGGTCGTCCAGCCGAACAAGGCCATTGTGGGCGCCAATGCCTTTGCCCATACGTCCGGCATTCATCAGGATGGTCTGCTGAAGGACAAGACCACCTATGAAATCATGCGGCCGGAGTCGATTGGATTGGTGGAAAGCAAGATGGTGATGGGCAAATTGTCTGGACGTCATGCGTTTCGTCAGCGGCTCGAAGAACTTGGTTATAAGTTGACGGAGGACGAAATCAAGCATGCGTTCGAACGGTTCAAAAAGCTCGCCGATCACAAGAAGGAGATCTACGAAGAAGATCTCGAGGTGATCGTATCGGAAGAACTGGCCAAAATGGCCGACCGCATCACGCTGAAATCCTTCAGCGTGAAGAGCGGAACGGATCAGGTGCCGACGGCCACCGTCGAACTGGAGGTGGACGGAAAGGTCATGAGTCAGACGGGCACCGGCGACGGGCCTGTGGACGCGGTCTATCGGACAATTGCCTCGATCACTCAAACGAAGAGCAAGCTGCTCATGTATGTCGTCAAGGCGATCACCGGCGGCACCGATGCGCAGGGAGAGGTATCCGTGCGGGTCCAGGAAGACGGGCGCACCGTGTCCGGCCATGGCGCCGATACCGACATCATCACCGCCTCGGCGCGAGCGTATTTGAGCGCCCTCAACAAACTGGCCTATCTGGCGGCGAAGCAGGCGCAAGGAGAACAGAAGGTGAACTTGATTTGAGGAAACCCGCCACGGTAGCATGCCCTTTTCCTTTGGGCGGTCCTGCGGCGAAGGGAATGCCTCAGTGTTCAAGGTCAGACCAGCCGATCGAGCCGAGTTCCTCGCCGGCGACCATACGCGGCTCACGGAAATCCTTCATCCGGCCAAGCATCAGCTGAAACTCGGATATAGCCTCGCGCACGGGACCTTGGCGCCCGGGCAACGCTCCAAGTGGCACGTGCTGCACTCATCGGAGGTCTATTATTTTTTGGCGGGACAGGGACGGTTCATGATTGACGATGAGGTCACGAGCGTCGAAGCCGGCACGACATTGTACGTGCCGCCTGGCGGCAAGCAGTCACTGGAGAACACTGGCAGCCAGAACATCGAATTTCTCTGCCTTGTCGATCCGGCCTGGAAGGTTGAGGACGAACGAATTCTGGAATGACGGGAATTCCGGCCGATTCGAGTCGGGAAGCAACAGGAGGCAAAACAGTGAAGGCAAAAATCGCGGTCTTGGCCGGCGATGGCGTCGGCCGTGAGATTGTGCCGGAAGCGGTCAAAGTGTTGAAAACCGTGGGCGAAAAATGCGGACATGCCTTCGAGTTCGCGCATGGTGACATTGGCGGACAAGCGATCGATAAGGTCGGCGTGCCGTTGCCTCAAGATACGTTGAGTTTGGCCAAGCAGAGCGACGCCGTGCTCTTGGGTGCCGTCGGGGGACCCAGGTGGGAATGCCTGGACTACAGTTTGAGACCCGAAAGGGCCTTGCTCGGAATTCGAGAGGCCCTTGGTCTGTACGCGAATTTGCGGCCTGCCAAGCTGTACCCCAACCTGGTTGACGCGTCGACCTTGAAGAAAGAGGTCGTCGAGGGCATCGACATCCTGGTGGTTCGGGAGCTGACCGGTGGAATTTATTTTGGCAAGCCCAAGGGCATCGAGAAGCTGCCGAACGGGAGTGAGCGGGGCATCAATACCGAGGTGTATACGACCGAGGAAATTCGCCGGATCGCCGTGGTGGCCTTTGACGCTGCTCGGAAGCGCCGGAAGAAAGTGCTGTCCGTTGACAAGGCGAATGTCTTGGAGTCTTCGGAGTTATGGCGCCGCATCGTGACCGAGGTGCACCAAAGCTATCCCGATGTCGAGCTCAGCCACATGTATGTGGACAATGCGGCCATGCAACTGGTGCGAAATCCCCGGCAGTTTGACGTCATGCTCTGCAATAACATGTTCGGGGATATTCTGAGCGACGAAGCCGCGATGCTGACCGGTTCCATCGGCATGCTGCCCTCCGCCAGTCTGGGAGCGCAGGTGGGACTATTCGAGCCGATCCATGGCAGCGCGCCGGACATTGCGGGGAAAAATATCGCCAACCCCATCGCCACCATCGCCTCAGCCGGCATGATGTTGTCTTATGCGTTCAAACTCGACAAGGAAGCGGAACTTGTCGAGCAGGCAATCGTCAAGACGTTGGATCTCGGGTACCGCACCAAGGACATTCAAAGTCCCGGCATGCGCATCGTTGGAACCACTGAGATGGGTGATGCCGTCGTGAGAAGTCTTGGATAATCTCGTGAGGATCGATATTCCCGTAGGCACCATCAGAACCGTGGCCGGCAACGGCACGGCAGGCCTCTCTGGCGAGCGCGGGCCGGCGACTGCCGCGGGTCTGAATGAACCGAAGGGCATCACTCTGGATGGTCAAGGCAATCTGCTCATCGCGGATTCTGAAAACCACGTCATCCGCAGGGTAGACCGGGCCAGCGGAACCATTCTGACGATCGCGGGGTGCCCGTTCATACCAGAACAGGAAGTCGCGAGGGTTGAGAAGGTGACGGCTGCCGGCGAGGATCCTTTCAGCGAGGGTATCAGTACGGCCGAGCGGCCCTTCGCGCAGCAGGCCGATCTGAGCGGAACTGTGCGCTATGTCGTGAATGGAGCCGGCATGAGCAAACGGTTCGGCGGAGACGGAGGGCCGGCGATTCAGGCGCTGTTGAACTTTCCGACGGCGATTGCCGTCGATCAAGCCGGGCATCTCTATATCGCCGATACGATGAATCACCGCATACGGCGCATCGACGCCGAAACAGGGGTCATGTCAACGCTCGCTGGTCTGGGCCATCCACGATTTAGTGGAGACGGAGGTCCCGCAGGAAAAGCGGGTCTCAACGAGCCGGCAGCGGTGGTGGCGCATGGAGGCCGTCTGTACGTGGCCGATCAGAGCAATAATCGTGTCCGTGTCATTGATTTGAATACCCAAACCATCGCCACCGTCGCTGGCACGGGATCCGCTGTATATAATGGAGACGGAATGCCGGCCCTGGAGGCGTCCTTGGCTGGCCCAAGCGGCCTCGCGGTCGGTCCGGATGGCACCCTCTATATCGCGGACACCTTTAATGGAAGAATCCGCGCAGTTGATCCGGTGACAGGCACGATCAGCACCGTCGTCGGTGACGGCGGAGAATACCGCTATCAGGGCCCAACGGAAGCGTCGTCGGGCAGTCTATCGCGCCCCTCAGGGATTGCTGTCGATCGGGAGGGTAATCTTCTGATCACCGATTCCGACAACCATCTGGTCCGCCGATGGGAACGAGCGTCCGGCCGCATTGACCGGTTGGCCGGCATCGGCGAGGCCAATGGCACGGGAGATGGAGGGCCTGCGCTGGAAGCCAGTCTCTCGTATCCTTTTGGGGTCATCGTCGATTGGAGCGGGCATGTCTTGGTAGCTGATACGTTCAACCATCGTATTCGTCAAATTATCCTCTCGCCATGAGCACGAACACATGGCAATGAGCATTCGGTCATGCTGAAAAAGAAATCAACGTATGTGATGGCGATTCTCGGCGCGACCGGTGCCGTGGGAAAAGAAACGCTCGATATTCTCGACGAGCGCAAATTTCCCATTGCCGGCCTGCGGTTGTTCGCCTCGAAGCGTTCGGCCGGTGAGGTGTTGACCTGTCAGGAGAAGGAATGGACGGTCGAAGAACTGACCCCGGAATCCTCCTTTGCCGGCGTCGACATCGCCCTGATTTCGGCGACCGACGCAATTAGCCGCGAATATGGTGAGCGCCTGGGGAAGGCGGGTGTCGTCGTCATTGATGACAGCGGCGTCTTTCGTATGGAGTCGAATGTCCCGCTGGTTGTTCCCGAGGTGAATGCCGGGGCCCTTGGAGAGATGCCGAGAGGCATTGTCTCAATCCCCAACTGCACGACGACTCCGCTGGTCATGGCGCTGAAGCCTCTCCACGATGCGGTCGGCGTGAAACGCGTGGTGGTCACGACATTTCAGTCCGTGTCCGGCACCGGTGCCGCGGCGATGGACGAACTGCTGACGCAGACGAAGGATCTCATGGCCTTTCGCGATGTGAAGACGGAAGTCTATCCCTATCAGATCGCCTTCAATCTTCTGCCTCACATCGGTTCCTTCAACGAGGAGGGCGACTGTTCGGAGGAGGTCAAGATCGCCAATGAAACGAGGAAAATTCTCGGATCTCCCGCGCTCAAGGTGACGGCAACCACCGTGCGCGTGCCCGTGCTGCGGTGCCATTCCGAAGCGATCAACGTCGAACTCAACGCTCCGTTGAACCCGAATGAAGCCCGGGCGGCCCTGGCCGCCATGCCCGGTGTGATCGTGTATGATGATCCCACGCGGAAGCTCTATCCGATGCCCTTGGAAGCGACCGGAAAAGATGACGTGTATGTCGGACGGGTCAGGGAAGACCCGTCGATTGCGAACGGCCTGAATCTCTGGGTTGTCTCCGATAATCTCCGCAAGGGCGCTGCGCTCAATGCCGTGCAGATCGCCGAGTGCTTGGTGAAGGGCTGATGCCCGAATGGGAAGCTCTGGGCAAGCTCTTCGTCGGGATCGGCCTGGCGATCGCGGTAGTGGGTGTGCTATTCGTGCTGGCCGATCGGATTCCCGGCATCAGCTCCCTGTTTAGCTGGGTAGGGAAGTTGCCCGGCGATATCTTCATTAAGCGCGATAATTTCAGTCTTTTTTTCCCCCTCGGTACCAGTATTGTCTTGAGCCTGCTTCTGAGTCTGGTATTCTATTTCCTGTCATGGATATTCCGCCGGTAACGCCGTTCCATCGAATGCTGGTCGCTCTCGCAGCGTGCCTGCTCCTTGCGATCGGGGCGTCAGTTGCAGAAGGTGCGCAATCGATACGCGTCCTTCTCGCGGCTGATGTGGACAAGCTCGACGTGCAAGCCGAAGGCGCCGTCTGGTTGACCGATTCCAGCCGCCACGGGCGTGCGATTCGATCGGGCGCGCATATCACGGTTTACGGAAAAGGATTTCTGGTCAACGGCGTCCGGATGTCCCACGAACGGTTGACCCTGCGGGCGGGCGACCAGGGGCTGACGTTGGTGTTGGTCAAGGCCAATGACAAGCTGCCCGGTATCTCAGGCGACCAACGGTTCATCGTGCCGGTGACCGGGTTCGTTCACATCGTGCGAAAAGGGAAGGGATTTCTCGTCATCAACCAGGCTGATTTGGAGGAATACGTCAAAGGGGTTGTGCCCGGAGAAGTGAATTCTTCCTGGCATCCTGAGATGCTCAAGGCGCAGGCGGTAGCGGCGCGCACGTATGCGCTCTATCAGCAAATGCTGAGCGCCGCGCGTGACTATGACGTGGTGGCCACGGTGCAGGATCAAGTCTACAAGGGAAAGAACGGGGTCGATGCGGCGGTATTGCGCGCCGTCGATGACACACGTGGACTCGTCCTCACGTATCAAAACGCGCCGATCTATGCCGCATTCTCTTCCACCGCCGCGGGATTGACGGAAGACGCCGTCAATGTTTGGTCGAAAGAATATCCCTACCTCAAAGGTGTCGAGTGCCCGTTCGATTTAGAGTCGCCCTTCTATCACTGGACGGCATCGTTTCGGCTGGACAAGCTGGAACAGAGCCTGCGGCAACAGGGATTTGCGGTCGGGACCATCGCCTCCATGGAACCGTTTGCCTTCAGCCGTGGCGGGCGTGTCGCAAAGTTACGGGTGGTGCATTCCGAGGGAGAGCTCATTTTGCGCGGCGAAGATCTCCGCAAAGCGGTGGGCTATTCAATCGTGCCCAGCACTCAATTCACCATCGACGCTCTTGGCCAGGACATCGTGCTGTCGGGATATGGCGCCGGTCATGCCGTCGGCATGTGCCAATGGGGTGCGAAAGAACTGGCCGAATTGGGGTATTCCTTCTCGACCATTCTGGCGTATTATTACCCGGGAACAGACCTCCAAGATATGTCTCTCACCAAGCAGCCGATTCCCCCGACGTCCTAGGTCATGGGCGCACATGACCCTCGCGAAGGCCGCCTTCGTCACTAGCTCGCAAGTAGCGTAATGCAGCTGTCTCAATTCAACTTTCCGTTCGACTCGTCGCTCGTTGCCACGGAACCCGTATTCCCGAGGGAACGGGCGAGACTGCTCGTTCTCGACCCACGGCATCGATCGATGATGCATCAACACGTTGCCGATCTGGCAGCCCTCCTGCGGCCAGGCGATCTGCTCGTCGTGAACGACACGCGGGTGCGGCCGGCCCGGGTCATCGGGCGGAAAACATCAGGCAAACGCGCGGATATGCTCTTTATCAAGGCAGTGGCCGATCGCGACTGGGAAGTATTGATCAAGGGCAACTGGCGAGCGGGGCAGGTCATCAATGTCGATGCCGATGCGCAGCTGACCGTCCTCGTTCGGGAAGGCGGGCGGACGGTAGTCCGCATCGAAGGGACCGTTCCGGTCGATCAGTGGTTCAAGGCCCATGGCTGCATGCCGTTGCCTCCCTACATCAAGCGGCCGCCGAACGAGCAGGACCGCGTATGGTACCAGACGCTCTTCGCCAAGGATGAAGGTGCGATTGCGGCTCCTACGGCCGGCCTTCATTTCACTCCTGCCTTGCTGAGCCGGTTGGCAGAACGGCACATCGAATTGGCGACGGTGACGCTGCATGTCGGAGTCGGAACCTTCAAACCCGTGACCGTGGATCGCATTGAAGAACACCGTATGGAGGCCGAGTGGGTGGACATCGGTCCGGCGGCGGTTCAGGCCATTGAACGGGCCAAGCAACGCCAAGGAAAAATCGTGGCCGTGGGAACCACCGTCGTGCGGGCGCTGGAATCAGCGGCGTCCGGGCCGGGCACCATACGGGCGTATCGGGGAGAGACGGGCCTGTTCATCTCGCCGGGATACCGGTTTCAGATTGTGAATGCCATGGTGACGAATTTTCATCTCCCGCAGACGACCTTGCTGATGCTGGTCTCCGCATTTGCGGGAACCGAGTTCCTTCGCCAGGCCTATGAGGAGGCGGTGAGACTGCGGTACCGGTTCTATAGCTATGGAGACGCCATGCTGATAACCGATCGAGACCCGGCGTCGGAGAGAGATTAGAGCAACTCGCGCTTGATGGTAATGGGAAGGGTGGCCTTGAGCGATTGAGCGTAGGCGGCCAACGTCCGTTGCTGTTTCTGGAACAAGACGTCCTGAATGGCGCGTTCCCTGGCCGCGGCGGCTTTCGCCGGGTCCGGATCTTGTTGTCTGAGTGTGAGGGCTTGGGCTTCCGCGAGTTCGGCCGGCGTCAGCGCGACGGCGTCGCTGACCATGATCCGTGCCTTGAGGCTGAGCAGTTCTTTGGCCTGCGTCGCTTCAAACATCGAAGGCGTCAGGTGATTGGCCGCGAGCAGCCGTTGATAGTGTTCGGGATCGAAGCGGCCGTTTCTCTGGAACTCGGGGACCTGCAGGATCGATTCGCGCAAATCGTCATTCGTCACGGTCAGGCCCATGTTGTGCGCCGCAATGAGCCAGACACGGTTATCCACAAGTTGCTCAACCACATATTGCTTGATGGTCTCGTCCTTGAATTCTCCCGGCACTTTTTCTTTATAGAAGCGGTAGGTGTTTTCGTAGGCGCGCTTGAATTCGTCCGAGGAAATCGACAGATCGCCGACGGTGGCGACGACGGACCCGGAATGTTCGCCGAAGCCCCACCAACCCATGCCGACGATGAAGGTGACGGCAATGAAGCCCATCGTGATGGCTAGGAACCACGGATATTTTTCGTTTGCGAAGCGGAGAATTTTAATCATCGTTCGCCATACATCTCGTGTGAGGAGGCGCGGATTGTACGGCAGCGACGCCGTCAAAGGCAAGTGCGGCGCATCTCGGGATTCTTCGTCGTACGACGTCAAAGAATGGTGATTCGTTTGTGCTAGGTCCTCGTCTTTGTTATACTTTGCCCCTAATTACGAGGAGATCCTTGGCAGAGCAGGTAGGGATCCATCCATTGGGCACAGGGATCTACCCCAAGGCGACGGTTCTGAATCGGTTTATTGCCAAATTGATCGACGTGTTTCTCGCAGCAGCGGCGGCGGAAGTCATTGCCTCTGTAGGATTCCTTGCAGGTGTTGCCTATCTGTTTGTCGCTGACGGATTTGCAGGCGGTCGAAGCATCGGAAAGCGGCTCATCGGGCTTCAGACGGTACTGCCAGAGATCCGTGAACCGGCAGGCTTTCGGGAATCCATCATTCGCAATATTCCTTTTGCGGCGGCTCAGTTACTCTTTGCCGTACCCTATGTCGGCTGGCTGGCATCGGCCGCGATTGTGGGCTTTGAAGCGATCTTGATCATTGGCAACGAGCAAGGCCGTCGTTTGGGCGACGAGCTGGCCGGAACACAGGTGCTGGATGCCGGGCGATTGGCCGTGCCTGACTAAGAGAGTGCTGCGCGCGCTATCGATACGTCGCCGACTCCGGCGCACAGCTTAGGAGGGGAGAAATACCGTGGGTTTTACGAGCGACATTTTCGGCTGGTTCTCGAACGATCTGGCCATCGATCTCGGCACCGCCACGACGCTGGTGTACGTTCACGGCAAAGGGATCGTGCTCAACGAGCCATCGGTGGTCGCCGTCGAGAAAAAGACGGAAAAAGTCCTCGCCGTTGGCGCGGATGCCAAGAAGATGCTGGGTCGTACGCCGGGGAACATCGTGGCGGTACGGCCGATGAAGGAAGGTGTCATCGCCGACTTCGAAATGGCGGAGCAGATGTTGAAGCGCTTTATTCAGAAGGCGCACAACCGCAGCGCCTTCGTCCGGCCGCGCATCATCATCGGCGTGCCGTCCCGCATCACACAGGTGGAGCAGAGAGCCGTGCGCGATTCCGCCGAATTAGCCGGCGCCCGGGAAGTGTATCTCATCGAAGAGCCGGTGGCCGCGGCCATCGGAGCGGGACTTCCTATCACAGAACCTTCGGGCAACATGGTGGTGGACGTCGGAGGCGGCACGACCGACATCGCGGTCATCTCACTGGGTGGCATCGTCTATAGCGAGTCCGTGAAGGTCGCGGGCGACCGGATGGACGACGCCATCATGAATTACATCAAGAAGAAATATAACCTTCTCATCGGCGAGCATATGGCGGAACGGATCAAATTCGAAATCGGCTCCGCCTATCCGTTCGAGGAGAGAAAAACCATGATGATTAAAGGGCGCGACCTGATCTCCGGCATCCCCCGAACCTTGGTGGTGGACGACGCGGAAATCAGAGAAGCGCTGCAGGAACCCATCGGAACGATCGTGAACGCGATCAAGGTTGCGCTGGAGAATACCCCGCCCGAATTGGCGGGCGACATCATCGACCGCGGCATCGTGCTCACCGGAGGCGGCTCCCTGCTGAAGGGTATGGACACCCGCTTCCGCGAAGAAACGAACTTGCCGATCATCACCGTCGACGATCCGTTGACTTCCGTCGTGCTGGGAGTCGGAAAGATCCTCGATGAGTTGGATCTGCTGGCCAAGGTCGCCGTCATGTCTCAGGCCAACACCTTCCGATAAGGTTCCATCCCGATACATGTGGATGGTCAACGTGCGTTCTTCCCACGGTGCTAGGCGTCTGGCGCTAGGAATGTTTGCTCTGCTCCTGGCCGCCCTTCTCCTTTTTCCAGGACAAAGCCAAGGACTCCTCGAGTATTTCGACGGTCCGGTGGGTCAGCTCGTCCGGTTGCCGCTCGAAGCCGTGTCCTCGATCGATCAAGGTATCTCCGCCATGTGGCAACAGTACGTGTCGCTGCAACACGTCGCCGATGAGAACCGCCTGCTGCGCCAGGAAATGGACTGGCTACGCGGCGAAAACAATCAGTTACGCGAGGCGGCGGCCGCGACTCAACGGCTGACGTCTCTGCTTCAGTTCAAAGAACAGGCCTTGCCTGCCATGGTGGCGGCCCAAGTCATCGGTCGTGATTCCAGCAATCGGTACAAGTCCGTCGTTTTGAATAAAGGAGAAAGCGACGGGATTCAAAAAGACATGGGCGTCATCACGCCGGCAGGTGTGGTCGGCCGTGTGGTCAAGACGACCGGCGCCACGTCGGTCGTGTTGCTGCTCACCGATCCGAATAATGCCATTGCCGGGTTGATCCAGCGCACGAGAGACGAAGGGATCGTCGAGGGCATTCCGCAGGGCCGGGCCAAATTGAAGTACATCCCCATGTTGTCGGCGGTGAAAGAGGGGGACCGCGTGGTGACCTCGGGCTTGGTGGGCGGGTTCCCGCGTGGGCTGGCCATAGGCACGATTACCACGATCGACCGGGAGGAAGGTGCCTTGTTTCAAACCGCCGAACTCGTTCCTGAGGTGGACCTGAACCGGGTGGAAGAGGTGCTCGTCATTCAAGCGACTCACGGCCAATCGGAGGAGACGGGCGTGAAACCGGACCCTGGAGCGAAGGTACAGCCATGAAAAAGTTTTTGCTCTATGGAGGGCTGGTGTTGCTGCTCGTCCCCGTGCAGACGACGCTGCTACCACACGTTGCCATCTGGGACATCAAGCCTGATTTGGGGCTCGTCGTTGCCGCGCTCATCGGAGTGCTCGCCGGCGAGTTGGAAGGACTTCTCGTCGGGCTGGCGATTGGATGGATTCTGAATTTGTATTCGGCGGGCGATCTCTGGTTGAATCTTGTCACGACCGGCGGCGCGGGGTTGTTCGCCGGGTTGTTGGCCAAGCAAGTCGCCGAAATTACACCGACGATTCTCTTTGGAGGTCTCCTCGTCCTCTCGTTGGCTGGCGGCCTCGTCGCGGTGCTGAGCATGACACATGCGACGGTGGATGTGTCCTGGTGGATGATGCAGTTCGTTGTCATCCCGCAGGCGTGTTTCGACGCTGTGGTGGGTGCCGGACTGCTCTGGCTGTACGAGCGGCGCTTGGCCTCGCCGCGATTTGGCATGCTGGACCGGTATTCGTAAGGATTCAATCGAAATCTCATGGCGACCTCCAGTCTACAAGATTCTGACTTTGCCGAACTGCAGCGCCGATTGGTCGTGCTGCGCGTCGGACTCTTGTTGGTGGTTGCGCTACTGGCCTTGCGGCTGTGGCACCTGCAGATCCGTGAGGGGCCGTACTATCGAGACCTCTCCGAAAACAATCGGACCCGTTCGGTGATTCTCGAGCCGGCACGCGGGCTCATCTATGACCGAAACGGCGTGTTGCTGGCGAACAACGTGCCGAGCTTCAGCCTGTACGTCTCGCTCGAGGACGTCAAAGACCGCGAGGTGCTCATCGCTGAACTCAGCGGATTGATCGGAATAGATCCGGAGCTCGTGCGCAAAAAACTGGCGGTCCGGGGAGCGAAGCAGCTGCCGCGAAAGATCAAAGACCGGTTGACGTTGAAGGAAGCGACCTTGATCGAATCGCATCGCCTCGATCTGCCCGGTGTGATGATTCAGGTCGAATCACGCCGCAACTATCTCGGGGGGATGGCGGCCTCGCACGTATTGGGTTATGTGGGCGAAGTCTCTGCCGAGCAGTTGGAAAAGCCGGAGTTTGCCGAACTGCACCAAGGCAGCATCGTCGGCCAATACGGCGTCGAAAAATTCTTTGATCAGATCGTCCGAGGCCTGGCAGGCCAGAAAAGCATCGAGGTCGACGCCTTGGGACACGAAAAGCGGACCGTGTTGGTGGATCAACCGCACGCAGGGGACGATCTGTATCTGACGATCGACTTGCGGCTGCAAAAAGTCGCGGAAGACCTGCTCGGCCAGGAATCAGGCGCCATTGTCGCGTTGGATCCCACGAACGGCGATATCCTCGCGATGGCCAGCCGGCCGGGCTTCGATCCGAACGTGCTGTCACGAGAGTTGACCCCAAAACAATGGGTTGAGATCGTGCAGGACGAAGGCCGGCCGCTGAACAACAGGGCTTCGCAAGGGCAGTATCCGCCAGGGTCCACCTTTAAGGTCATGATGGCGGCGGCGGCCCTCGAAACGAGGACAGTCACGCCCTCGTCGACGATCTTCTGCAATGGCGGCTATCAGTTCGGGCGTCGCGTATACCACGACTGGAAAGCAACCGGACATGGCTCGGTCGACCTGCGCAAGGCGCTGGTCCATTCGTGCGACGTGTATTTTTACACGGTTGGACAGCGCATGGGCATTGATACGATGGCGGCCTTTGCGCATCAGTTCGGTCTCGGGGAGGAAACCGGCGTCGAGCTGCCGTCTGAGCGGGTGGGCATTGTACCCTCGACGGAATGGAAGCAAAAGGTGAAGCACGAAGCATGGCTGCCTGGAGAAACGATTTCGGCGGCGATCGGCCAGGGCTATGTCACGGTGACACCGCTCCAGATGGCCAGCCTGATCGGCACTGTCGCCAATGACGGCGTCACCTACCGGCCTCGGTTGGTACAGGCCATCATGGATCGGACGACCGCACAGCTCCAGCAGTTGCCAGTGGTACCCAAGGCCAAATTGACGGTGAAACCGGACACGCTCAAGTTGATCAGGGAAGCGCTGGCTGGAGTGGTGACCGAGGGCACCGGCGGCAGAGCCAAATCTTCGATCGTGACGATCGGCGGAAAGACGGGGACCGCCCAAACGGCTGCTCTCCGCACGGGGCCGGAAAAGGACATCCCAAAGAAGTTGCGAGACCATGCCTGGTTCGTGGCGTTTGCGCCTGTCGAACATCCGAAGATCGCGGTCGCCGTACTGGCCGAACACATGGGCCATGGCGGATCTGCGGCGGCCCCCCTTGCCAAAGAGGTCATTGAGACTTATATGAAACTCTCGGCTGCCAAACCCTCCCACGCGGGTGCGATTCCCGCGCCGGTCCAAGTGGCTAAGGTGGGGCGCCATGATTGACCGCATGATGGACCGGAGGGGGTTTGACAGCTTCGACCTGCGATTTCTCGGGTTGATCTTTGCCATCCTCTCGATCGGCGTACTTTCGATCTACAGTGTGACTCACGATCAGGGAGGGCCGGGACTCCCGTTTTTTGCGAAGCAATTGGTGTGGATCCTGCTCGGCGCGCTGGCCTTCCTGATCATGCTGGTCTGGGACTATCACCGCATTGCACGATTAGCGTATCCTGCCTATGCGATCATCTTGATCCTGTTGGCGGTCGTGCTGTTCGAAGGGAAGACGAGCCGTGGAGCCCAACGCTGGATTCCGATCGGTCCCTTTGCGTTCCAGCCGTCCGAGTTTGCCAAGCTGGTCTTGATCCTGGTGATGGCCCATTATTATTCCAAGGCGCCGCGAGTCGGGTGGCTGCAGCGCGTCGTCATTCCCGGCGCCTTGATGTTGCCAGGATTGTTATTGATTTTGAAGCAGCCGGATCTTGGCAGCGGGTTGAGTTTCATGGCCGTCTATGCCGCCATGTTGTTGATGGTGGGCATGCGGTCCCAGGCGCTCGGTGTGATTTTGTTGTTTTCCCTCATGCTCTTTCCCTTCGCGTGGGAGGTCATGTGGGGCTCGTTGCATGATTACCAACGGCAACGCATCATGGCGTTCGTCGATCCGAACTATGATCCCGGCGGGAAGGGCTATCATGCGCTGCAGTCCCGGATTGCCATCGGCGCGGGAGAATTGACCGGCAAGGGGCTGTACGGAGGCACGCAGAGTCAGCTGAAATTCCTCCCGGAAGGGCACACGGATTTTGTATTTTCGGTGTTTGCGGAAGAATGGGGGTTTCTTGGAGTATTGCTCTTGCTCGTCTTATTCGTCGCGCTCATATGGCTCTCCCTGGAAATCGCCACCCGCGCGAAAGACGAGCTGGGCGCCCTATTGGCGGTCGGCGTCATTTCCATGCTGTGCTTTTGCGTCGTCGTGAATATCGGCATGACTGCCGGCATGTTTCCGATCGTCGGCATCCCGCTTCCGCTGATGAGTTATGGTGGCAGCGCGACCATCATGACGATGGCCTCGCTCGGACTGTTGCTGAACGTGAAACGGCGGCGATTGAGTCTATTTTATTGAACGAAGGGCGGCGCAGGCTGCGACGCCCGACATGTTATTGATTGTGCGCATCCTCGAATCGACGAGGACTTGAGTGACATTGGAACCTGGGGTTTCCCGCGTTCCATCCTCACGTCGCTTCGAACGACGCGCTGAACGGAAGGAGTTAGTATGGGTGTGGAGATTGCTATCACCGTCGCACGGGAGGAAACCCGTGTGGCCGTATTGGATAACGGCGTCGTCACCGATCTCTTCGGGGACCGCGCCAAATATAAAGATTTCGTCGGCAACATCTATAAAGGGAAGGTGGCAAAAGTGCTGCCCGGCATGCAGGCGGCTTTCGTGGACATCGGCTTGGAAAAGGCGGCGTTCATGCATGTCTCGGACTTGTCGCTGGATGCCGAACCGAATGACACCTTGTTGGATTCTGATGAGGACGACAAAGATGCGGATGAGCTGCGCCCGCGACGTGAAAGCAGCAAGCCCATCGAACAGTTGCTGACAGAGGGTCAGGAGTTGATGGTACAGATTTCGAAGGGGCCGATCGGCACCAAAGGCCCTCGCGTGACGACGTATGTGTCTCTGCCGGGGCGCTATCTGGTCTTCATGCCGAATGTGGAGCACATTGGCGTGTCGCGACGTATTGCCCGTGACGAAGAGCGGGCGCGGCTCAAGGACATCATGAAGCGGGTTCGCCATCCCGGATGCGGATACATCGTGCGCACGGTCAGCGAAGGAGTGAAGGAAGACGAGTTGCGGTCGGACGTCGATTTTCTTCACGTCCTCTGGCAGGACATCAAGACCAAGCGGGATCAACAGCCGGCGCCGGCACTGTTGCATACGGACCTGAGCCTCAGTTTCCGCGTGGTGCGCGATTTGTTCGGGAAGAAGGTGGAGCGGCTGTGGATCGACTCGCGGCAGGAATACGACGCCGTGCGTGATTTCGTCCAGCGTTTTTCGCCGGAACAGACATCGCGGATTCACTTTTACGACAAGGATGAGAGCCTCTTTGACTACCTCGGGGTTGAACAGGAAATGGCCAGAGCCTTGAGCCGCAAGGTCTGGCTCAAGTCGGGCGGCTACCTCGTCATCGATCACACGGAGGCGATGACGGTCATCGACGTGAACACGGGGCGTTTCGTGGGGAAACGGGACCAGGAGGAAACGATCCTGCGTAACAACCTCGAGGCGGCCAAGGAAGTGGCCTATCAAATAAAATTGCGCGGCATCGGAGGCATCATCATCGTCGACTTCATCGACATGGAACGGGAAAAGAACCGGGACAAGGTCTATCATGCCCTGGTGGACGCGATGGCCTCGGACAAGGCCCGCACCCGCATTTCCCGCATCTCCGACCTCGGATTGATTGAAATCTCCCGCGAGCGCGTGCGAGAAGACCTGTTGCGCTCGCTCTCCGAACCCTGCCGATACTGCGAAGGCAGAGGCTACACCAAGTCGCCGACAACGGTAGCCTACGAGATCTTCCGAGAGATCAGAAAAATCGGAAGAGGAAACGAGCAGCAGCGGATCGTGGTGGGCGCCCATCCTTCCGTGGCCGGTCTCCTGCAGGACGAGGAACGTCAGGGCATTGAAGCTTTGGAGCGTGAATGCGCTGCCAAAGTCCTTGTCATGCCGGATGAGCAATTGCACCTCGAACAATACGATCTCGTGGTGATATAGGCAGGAGCATCGTGCGGGGCGAATTGCCGCGCGCGGTGCCATTCTGCCCTTCTGTCCTGTGAGGGATGATGAATCCTGAAACGGGTCGAACATCCTTGTCCGCATCGCTCGAAGCCTGGATGAAGCTTCGCGCGATTGCAGGGGTGGGCGATCACATCGCGTTGGTATTGGTCCGCGAGTGGGGAACGCCGGAGGCGGTGCTTCGCGCTACGGCTGCGGAGTTGATGCACAAGGGCTGCAGCGCCAAACTGGCCGACGCCGTCGTCCATGGACCGGACCGTGACGCCTGTCGGCGCATTGCCCGAGAACTCCATGGCATCGAGCGTAGGCGCATCGAGGTGCGGAGCATTCTGGATTGCAACTATCCTCGCAGGTTGCTGACGATAGCCGATCCGCCGCCGCTGCTCTACATTGCCGGGTCACTGCATGAGTCAGACGAACTGGCCATCGCCGTCGTGGGCGCCAGACGTGCGACGCCGGCTGGAGGGCTGGTCACGGAACGCCTGGCCCGCGGACTGGCGGAGGCGGGGTTCACGATCGTCAGCGGCTTGGCACGAGGCATTGATGCGGCGGCGCATCGTGGTGCGCTTGCGGCCGGCGGTCGCACCCTGGCCGTGCTGGGATGCGGCCTTGGAAGCACCTATCCGCCTGAACATGAGCGGCTTCGACGCGAGATCGAAGCACACGGCGCCGTGCTTTCCGAACTCTCATTGGACGCTCCTCCGCACAGCGGACACTTTCCGCGCAGAAATCGGATCATCAGCGGACTGTCGTTCGGCGTCGTTGTCGCTGAGGCTGCGATCGACAGCGGATCCTTGATTACGGCGGGGCTGGCTGCTGAGCAGGGGAGAGAGGTGTTTGCCGTTCCGGGAAGCGTCGACAGCGAAACGAGTCGAGGAACACACGCGTTGATCAAGGAGGGAGCGGCGTTGGTCGAGCAGCCGCAAGACGTAATAGACGTCATCTTGCCGCAGCTCGAGCCGGCGATGAAATCGCGGCTCTCTGCTGCGCCCCTGCCGCATGCACCGGTCGAGCATTTGGGAAATCATGAACGGCTGGTGTATGATGCGCTCTGCTACGAGCCGCTCACCGTTGATCATCTTCTCGAACGGACACGGCTTTCGGTGCCATCGGTGATGGCATCGTTGTTATCGCTTGAACTTCAACAACGCGTCCGACAACTACCGGGGCAACGGTATCTGAGGACGTAAAGCATCCATTTTGAAGCGGCTGGTTGCACTGATCTGCTATATTTGGTACGGATGTTAGGGTAAGCTGTTCGCGAATTGGAGTCGACATGGCGAAATCGCTGATTATCGTTGAGTCTCCCACGAAGGCGAAAACGATCACGAAGTATCTCGGGCGGGGCTACACCGTGATGGCGTCGGTGGGACATATCAAGGATCTGCCGACGAGCAAGCTCGGGGTGGACCTCGAACACAATTTCAAACCGCAGTACGTGACGATCAAGGGTAAGTCCAAGGTCCTCGCCGACATCAAAAAGAAGGCGGAAGACGCGGATAAGATCTTTCTGGCCCCCGACCCGGACCGCGAAGGGGAGGCGATCGCTTGGCATCTCGCCGAAGAACTTCGAGGCAAGTCGAAAAAGAAAAGTGACGGGAAAGTCTTTCGCGTGCTCTTCAATGAAATCACCGAGCGAGCGATCAAACAGGCATTGCAGTCTCCCGGCCAGATTGACATGAAGCTGGTCAACGCCCAGCAGGCTCGCCGTGTGCTCGATCGTATCGTCGGCTACCAAGGCAGTCAGCTGCTGTGGAACAAGGTCCGTCGCGGCCTCTCGATGGGGCGAGTCCAGTCAGTGGCCGTGCGGCTCATGTGCGAGCGAGAGGCCGAACGGGAGGCGTTTCGTGCCGAGGAGTACTGGTCGATCACCGCCTTGCTGGCCGGCGCCAATCCGCCCCCGTTCGAAGCCAAGCTCCATAGTATTAATGGTGAAGAGGCATCGATCGGAAACGCGGAGCAAGCGCACCAGATCGTTTCCGCTATCCAGGGTAAAGCCTTCGTCGTTGGATCGATTGAACGGAAGGAAAAGAAACGGAATCCCGTCGCTCCCTTCATCACCAGCCGTTTGCAGCAGGAGGCGGCCCGTAAACTGCATTTCACACCCAAGAAGACCATGACGCTCGCGCAGCAGCTGTACGAAGGTGTGGAGATCGGCGCGGAAGGGTCCACAGGACTCATTACCTATATGAGAACGGACTCGCCAAGGATTTCCCAGGAAGCAATGGCCGACGCAAGACAAGTCATCCAAGAGCGGTTCGGAGCCGAATATCTTCCGGACCAGCCGAACGTCTACAAGACCTCGAAGGCGGCTCAGGAAGCGCATGAGGCCATTAGGCCGACATCCGCGGGGCGTGATCCCGAATCCATCCGGCCGTATCTCGAGCAGGACCAATACAATCTGTACAAGCTGATTTGGAATCGCTTCATCGCTTCGCAGATGGTGCCGGCCATCTTGGACGTCACCCGCGTGGAATCGTCGCCGTTGGAGACCGATGCCAGATATGTATTCCGTTCCAGCGGCACGATCGTGAAGTTCCCCGGCCACACGATCGTCTATATGGAAGGCGTCGACAAGGAACTCTTCGCCCAAAAAGCGAAGCAGGAAGAGGAAGTCGAAGAAAGCGCCGAGCGACAACTGCCTGAATTGACGGAAGGTGAACGGTTGCGCCTCGTCGAACAGGCTGAGCAGACCGTCCCCGGCGTGACCTCCAAACAGCACTTCACACAACCGCCTCCGCGCTACAACGAGGCGTTGCTGATCAAAGAGCTAGAGGAGAAGGGCATCGGACGTCCGTCAACGTATGCGGCCATCATTTCGACCATTCAAGAACGTAAGTATGTCGAAAAGGTGGATGGGAGATTCGTCCCGACCGAAACGGGAAAGACGGTCAATGACTTTCTGCTGAAGGGATTCCCCGACGTGGTCAACGTCGATTTTACCTCGCAGCTTGAGGCGGAGCTTGATGAAGTCGAAGAGGGCAACAAGCCCTGGGTCGATGCCGTGCGCGACTTCTATGATCCGTTCACCGCCGACCTGGAGAAGGCCAAAGGCATCCCGGGCCCGAAGGACACGGTCGAGCCGCCCACGGACATTCCCTGCGAGAAATGCGGCCGGATGATGGAAATCAAATGGGGGCGCAACGGCAAGTTTCTGGCCTGTCCTGGCTATAAGGACGATCCCCCCTGCAAAAATACGCAAAACTTCGAGAAGCTGCCTGACGGGACGATCAAGATCATTCCCAAGCAGGAACTCACGACCGATCAGGTCTGCGAAAAATGCGGGAGTCCGATGGTGGTGAAGACGGGCCGTTTCGGAAAATTCATCGCCTGCTCCGCGTACCCGGAATGCAAGACGACGAAACCTTTGGCGCTTGGAGTGAAATGCCCGCAGCCCGGCTGTGGGGGTGACCTTGTCCAAAAGCGCACGCGGAAAGGCCGTTCGTTCTTCGCTTGCAGCAAATATCCGGCCTGTGAGTTTGCCCTATGGGATCGTCCCATCCCCAAGGCCTGCCCGACCTGCAGTGCACCATTCCTCATCGAAAAAGTGAGCAAGCAAACAGGCCGCAGCGTGCAATGCCGCAATGAGGATTGCGGCTACCGCGAAGCGGGATAATCCTTTCAAGCGACCTGCCTTCAGCTCTCTCCCCATGCCATTCCCTTCGTGACCATGCGCTATTTCTTCGTCCCGCGCAGAAGGATAGTTTCGAAATTGAGAATTCGTGTCGTCGAAACTGAGAGATGAAATCAAAACGGCACGATGAGGCAAGTTGACGCGCACGGGAGTCACGATGATAATGACCTAAGGGAGTGCACACGGATTCCTACACTTTCGTCGAAGGGAGGCCGCTATGAAAGCAAAGGAAGGCGTTGTAAACCTTCTCAACAAGATTCTCACAGCAGACCTGACGGCCATTAACCAATATTTTGTCCACGGAAAAATGTGCGAGAACTGGGGGTACGAACGCCTGTATCACAAGGTCCGCGAGCGCAGCATTGACGAAATGAAGGATGCCGATGAATTGATCGGTCACATTCTCTATCTCGAAGGCGTTCCGAACGTCCAACGGATGAATACGGTTCACGTCGGGGAGACCGTGCCTGAACAGTTCAAACTTGATTTAAAGGCAGAACAGGAGATGCTGGCTCTATTGAATGATGGCGTCGTCCATTGCGCAAAAGTGTTGGACTTCACGACCCGCCACATGCTCGAGGATATGGCGAAAGACGTCGACGATCACATCGATTGGATCGAAACGCAAATGGAAACGATCAAGCAGGTGGGCTTGGAAAACTATCTCTCCGAACAAATCAAGAAAGAGAGCTGATCTCACGCTGAAACGGAGGATCCCATGAAGGCGAAGGAAGGCGTCCTCGACCATCTCAACGGGATTCTACGGGCCGAGCTGACGGCAGTCCATCAATACCTGTTGCATGCCGCGATGAGCGGTAATTGGGGTTATGACCGGCTGCAGCACGAGTTTCGGGAGTTGGCGTCGGAAGAAGTGGAGCACAGTGCGCAGCTGATCGATCATATTCTCTATCTTGAGGGAGATCCCGACGTCGATCAGGTCGATGAGGTGAGCAGAGGAGCATCCCTAGAAGCCCTATTCGAGGCGGATCTCCGTTTCGAGCTGCAGGACGTCGAGGCTCTCCGCAAAGCCATTGCGCACTGCGCCAAGGTGATGGACTTTACCACCAGGCATAAACTCGAGGATATGGTCAAGGACTCAGAAGAGCACGTGGACTGGTTTGAAACGCAGCTCCGTACTATTGAGCAGGTCGGCCTCGAGAACTATCTCGCTGAGCAGATCAAGAAAGAATCGTAAGAACGGGGGCGGGGCCCTCAGGAGGAAACGAGGGCCCACGCCCCTGGAGCGGGGGCAAGTCCCCTCCCGCTCGCGTGCTGAGCGCAACCCTTCCTTATTGATAGTCCTCGTTCAACGATCTAAGAAATGCGACCAACGAGGCGTTGTCTGATGCCGTGAGCGCAATGCCTTGCAAATCTGGAGCTCCGTTTCTCAGCGCGCCCGCGCGTGCAAGCGACGACATATCTCGATAGAAGGTAATGATCTCGTCGAGGGTTGCGAACTGCCCGTTGTGCATATAGGGTGCGGAATGACTGAGATCACGCAGTCCCGGAGTTTTGAATCGGGCGATGGCACGATCGAGCAGTACACTGTCAGTTAACGGGCAGGGCTGTTGATCGTCGCACAGAATGGTGCGAATTTTCGCTTGAGCGGCCGGCATGTCGGGGTTAGCAAAGATGTTCCAGACTCCCAAGTCCGTCAGTGAGGTATTGTTCGACGGAATGGAACGGAAGCGTTCACTTGCCGTTGGATGCGCCTCCGTCGCCGGGAGATCATTGGCGGTTCTCGTTGCCAGCGTGGGAATGGACAGAGCCAAGAACGCTCCAGGGCCATGATTGGGAAAACTATCGTATTCCTTCTGGGTTGTCCCGGTATTATGCAGCTTGAAATCGGTAAAGTTGGGCGCCAAATGGCAGGCGATGCAATTGCCGATTTTCCCGTCGTTCAGTTCAGTCGGTGACGCAATTGGATTTGCCGGTTCCGCCAGAAACATTTTCAGTCCGGCCAGTTCGGTCGGACCGAATTGAAATGGTTGCGAGTGAAATTGAAATTGACCATCTGATCGGTTGGGATTTGACGTCACAAACTGTGGGCTCGTCAAATTATTGACGAGCATCCGCAGGCGCCGGCTATAGTCGATAGGCGCCTCGTTGAGATCCGGTTGTTGAGGCAGTCCGTTTCTCTGGAGGAACACGTCAAATGGAGAACGAATCGGCGCGCCACTGTCCTCGGTCTGAGAGAAGAGCAGGCCGTGTACGTAAGCGGCCACCACCCTGACAACTGCATCGAAAATCTCTTGATCCGAGGCCGATCCCGCTAATGTGCGGAACTCTGGCGGCAACCGAAATTCATCTGGGATGCCCGGATGGTTACCGGTAAAAAGTGTGCGGTACGAGAGGCCATCGAACTGATCGGAGGGATCGAATGATCCGTCGTCTTCCCGGACGACCCTCGCGATATGAGCAATGGCTTGCGCTCGCTCACCAGGAAGCCAGCCAAAATTCCTGCCGGTAAAGGTTCCGGCGACGAGCTCTTCGGTCGAGTTAAATTCCGCGTCAAAATGCAGCAGGATGCCGCCGGGACGGTCGAGCGTCGCATTGACCAGCGGCGGTGAATTGCGGGGTGCGTGAGTCTTGCCGTCAGCGCGGGCGGGAATCGGACTTCGTCGTGCATAGTCGGTGTAGGTCCGCATGCCGCCTCCCGGAGCCGTCAAGAGGTCGTCGACGAAGTGACAGGATCGGCAGTTCATCGACATCCCTTTGAAGGGCGCCTCGGCGGTGATCGGAGTTCCCAAGGTTTCCACCGAATCCACGACCGGATCGCCCGCGTTCGGATCGTTGAGGTCTCCTCCGGCATCTATAAATGCCTTGAACGCTTGGGCAAAGCGGGTTTCCATAAACAATCGTTCGCCAAGGGCCTGCTCCGCTCCTGGAGTTCCCGTGACACTGGCCGTCGTAGGTGCGGAAGAGCCACCGCCTGAGCAACCTGTCAGGAGTGTGAGAGCCAAAAGCGCTAGCAGAGAAGTACGCAGTATCGGTCCAGAGCCCGAGTCTCTCATGAATGGCTCCCAGTTAGTCGTCCAAGCCTAGAACTGATGTGTTACAGCCATCAGATCCTGTGAAATGGCAGGTGCAGGCTTCGCGGCACAATTCGACAAGGTGCGGATCGAATTGCGTGCCGGCGGCGGCTCGGACGATCCGATGTGCCACAGCGTCCCGCAGGTTCGGGTCCTCTACGCCGGGCACTGTAATCGCATCAAACGCATCCGCAATCGCGAGGACGCGCGCCTCTATGGGAATAAAGGTTCCCCGGATTCCATAGGGATATCCTGAACCATCCCATCGCTCGTGGTGATGCGCGATGATCACCGACGCCCGTTTGAGGAAGGCAAACGGCTCGAGCCATTGTGCTCCGACGCGCGGGTGGCATTGAATGAAGGCATATGATTCGAGATCCACACATTCAGAATGAGCAGTGAACTGCTCGGGCAAGGCCAAGAGACCAACGTCGTGAAGCAGCGAGGCGAGCGTCAAATGATGCAAGATCTCCGATGCAAATCCTGCAGCCGCGCCAAGCCTTCGTGCGATTTGTGCGGTCCGAAAGCCATGTCCGCGTTGCCAAGGCAACACCTCGTCGAGGAGGCGTGTCACTTGCGTGACCATGAATTCTTCCACGTCGTGCTTCATCGGTTGAAGAGTGTTAACCTTTTCCAGGATCGCAAAGATTTTCAGCGCTGCTGGATGAGTCGTGTGTACCGTGACCGGCATGTTGTCCTTTAGAGATAGAAATCTCCGTTCCTTGTAGTTCGGGGAAGGCCTCGCAGAGGGAGGCTCCCCTGGCGTGAGATTAGAAATAAGTTGCCGCTGAAATCACGAATGCGCTGTCATGAATTCTGGTACTCGTGTTTGGATCGAAGGCTTGCGGTTGATACTGATAACTGATTTTGAATACCGCGTCCTCAACCGGCCGATAATTCAGGCCGAAGGAGATCTGTTCCAGATTGCCGAACCCGCCTGTGCCGTTGCTGTTATCCAGGTTCGTATTGACCCTGTCGTAACGGATGACAGCCGTGAAGGTGGAACCTTCGCCAAATCGCTTGGGCGACCACTTCGCCAAGAAATCCGGCATGAAGTGGTAATTACCCTGAATATAAAAACCGTTCATGCGTTGTGGAGGAATGCCTATGCCGCTGTTGCCGTCGATTCCTGTTAACAGCGAGCCTGGTGCGAACGTGCTTCCGGGGGCTTGAATAGCTCGGGAGTTACCTCTGGCATAGGACCAAGCCGCTTCACCGATGAGTTCGAACGGACCTCTTTGAAGGGTCCAGTCGAGCGCCGCAATGCTGAGCGGGTTGTAATTGCCGTGTGGTGCAGCATTGCCATAGTAGCCCGATCCCGCAATTTCGACGCCGAGCATCGGGCTGAAGGCGACACGACCGGCGACGGCCTTGCCGTTGTTGATATCGAGTCCGTCATCCGCCGGACATTTTCGCTGACGAGATCCACGTGTCCCATCGCTCTCATTCACGCGCGGTGTGCCATCGTTGTCGTACCCGCAAGGGCCGGTGGTCACATACAATTCGTAGTCCAGTTTGCTGGTACGACCCGGATACAACGTTCCATAGAATCCGGCTCCGGTCTCCGCCATCGTCGATGGGATGATGAACCGGCTGACCAAGGGACGGTCAGTGAGATCGTTCAGCGGGGAGTCGTGGAGCAGATTGAATTTGCCGATCGGAACCAGCAGAATGCCGGCCCGCAGGTTGAACGGTTCGTTGACGAGATAGTCAATATGCGCAAACTCCAATCCGATTTCGGCGCCCTGAGTGGCGTCTTCGCGAATGCCATGCTCAATCTCGATTTCCGAGGCAAATTTCACGTGCTCCGTAATGTCGGCGTAAATGAACGGGACGAAGCGCTGTTGGTCGAAGCCGTTTGTCGTCCCCCCGTAGCCATTTTCAATGCTGGCTTTTTGCTGCGCCCGATATTGAATGTCCATGTAGCCGCCGACGATGGCCTTCGGAGCAGCCACGAACGGTTTGGCATAGACCAGACGGCCTGATCCGGTCGAGCCGAAGCCCAGCGGAACCTTTTCTTCTCCCTTTCTCTCGACCCTGACATCGGTCATGGGACCTGTGGCCATGGGATACTGACTGCCGGCGGGACCTTCTTTTTCCTCCATTCTTCGTTCGGCGGGGCTTTCGCGGCGCTCGCGTTCCTGGTACGTTCTCAATTCCTCTTTATACTGGCGGACGTCTTCCTCGAGTTTCTTCATCCGCTGCTCCAATGCAGGGTCTTCTGCCAACGCGAGAAGGGGCGATGTCACTAATAGACTTAGCGCCACGAGTAAGGGCCGCGTCCTCATAAAAACCTCCTATCTTGCTGAGGGTGCCTGACTCGGGGCTCTGGGGCCTCTGGCCTGCTTATTTCTTCGATCCAACCCACATAAAAAAGCCAGGAATCACCGTTGAGGGTGATTCCTGGCTCTGGGCTGATAACCTCTGGCCGATCTAAATTGTGCGAACGTTAGCGCGTATGCATCGAGTCGTCCGGTCGTTTCCCCGCCATTAATGGTTGTTGTAGGATCCACATCTCATACAGCGGGATCGCCATCATCACGAGAAAGCTCAGCGTCATCAGTATGTCGCCAGTCAGCATGCTCAGCACGAAGATGGGCGAGACATAGGTGATAAGCCAAGGCGACACGAGGTCGAGCATGACACCGCCGAAGCCTCCCCACGTCACGAAAGTCTTGAGTCCATGCCTCGCGTTCGTGAGATACGTGACATGAACAAGAATCATGAAGACGACGGGCATCGTGAACAAATGGAAGTGGGTAACCTCAGCAAGCTCTCGAAACGACATGGGCTCGCCAAACGTCGTATCGGACCCTCGATAATGGTCTGCGATGCCTGACGGCGAAAGGCCCGTCATGCTGTGTGCCCAGAAGAAGGAAAAACAAAAGCCTGCCAGCATCAACATGAGGAACAGGGTGTACAACATCCTGATATGACGATCCGAGTCCCTGAGTTTGAACCGTTGATTGAAGTTGCGCATGGCTGGGGACGCTCGGTCCTCTTACTCTGCGTCCATCTGAAAGGATTAATTTCCAAAGATCGAGCCGAAGAAACCTTTCTCGGCTCTGCGGGCTGCCACGGTGTCACTGCCAAGTCCGCGGGGCTTCAGATAAAACTCATCCACGAGCACAAGGACGCGTTTCACACCGGCGCTGATCGATCGCACGGACATGGTGGCTCCGGAAATATTGATGATGTCCTTATTGATCCGGATCGGGTCCGAGACCGTTTTGCCCTCGTACTGGGAGTTGAACCGTTTCTTGCCCACCTCGCTTCCTTTTGCCTCGCGGAACACTAACAGTTCCACGTTGCTGCAACGTCCTTCACTGTCCACACCGACCATGTAGGTCATGTGGCGATGTTTCCCGACGGTATTGTGGAGCAAGGCGTAGCCGTCCACTTTATCGCCTGATTCCCCGATATATACCTCGAACGACTCCTCGGGAAACTTCCACCCAATCCGCTCTTCGATCAGTACTTTTTTTTCTTGAGTCAGGCGAATCAGCTCCCGCCTGATCCGCTGCGATTTCGGCAGCATAAGCTTGACTGCTTCCTCCTCACTCATGAAAACTTCGGCGTGCTCGAGCTCGGATTCCGTCAGATAGCGGCGCAGTTCGTTGTCCCAAATGCGTTCGACCGCCCGCACCGGGCTCGGGAGGCAGACACCGAAGAGGGCGGCTAACATCAACGTTTTTAGGCCAATGTGCATCCGCGTTCCTTCAGCTTCGCGTCCAAGCGATGATTGATATCGGCGATGACTTCTTGAGACGGCTCGGCATCCGCCCAGCCAAACAGCCGTGAGCCTCCACGAAAGGCCCATCGCTGCCGTTCCTCATGAAAGTTGACGTTCGTCACGTCGCTCATCTGTTTGACCCTCATGATGATCCGTGAGCGGTCCTTGCTTTCAGCCATCTCACGCTGGAATGCGCCGAAGGTCCGCCCCGGCATCGGAATCTCCAGCCAACTCGTTTCAATGACCCCTTTCTCTTTCTCCTGCACTTTGATGGACCGGTCCTTCACACTATCGATGGCAGCATCCCAGACGTGATCATAGGAGCAGACCGTATAACGCTCCTGCACGCCGGCGAGCGAGGAGCAGCCTGTCAACAGCACAGACAGTCCGAAGACCAGAAAGCCAAATCTGGATCTCTGCAAGCCATTCATGATCGTTCAAATTGTGCTGTTCACGCGTGCGGACAGTACAAATCACTCCCTAGAAATAGGTGGCGGCCATGAACAGGAATCCGTTCCCGTCAACGCGCAGACCTGACGTGTTGAGAGGGGCCCCGTTGCCCGGCGCATTCACAAACGTCGAGGCCGTCGTGTTTTTCTGCGTGTTGAAGAAGTAACTGAACTTAAAGACGGTATCTTCGATCGGCCTGAAGTTCAGTCCCAAGGTTAACCGTTCCAGATCACGCTGATGGCTAACCTGGCCGCTGGGCAATCTGGTCTTGTTCCCGGTATCAGTGTCGACTGTTTCCCAGCGTATTGTGGCAGTGAACGTCGAAGATTCACCGAAGTGGGTCGGCGCCAACTTCCTGATCCATTCGGGCATGAAGTGGTAATTGCCTTGAATGTAGTACCCGAACATCCCGTCCGGCCCTTGTGTGGCAAAGGTAGCCCCCTGGTTACCCGTGACGCGTGACCAAGCAGCCTCTCCGATCACTTCAAAGGGGCCGCGTTGAAGCGTCCAGTCGAGAGCATAGATGCCGACATTATTATCTTGATTATTCACGCCGGCCGCGTTTCTGTTGCTGTACTGTCCGTAAAATGAGGAGCCGGCAATTTCAACGCCGAGGAATGGACTGAAGGCGACACGTCCCACCACTCCTTTGTTGTCATTGAGGTCGCGGGAGACGCTGCCACGGCATGGCCTTGTTCCTGTCAGGTCCGTGATCGTTGCGCCTTGGGCGTTACATCCCATGCCATTTACGAAATACAGTTCGTAGTCCAATTTGGAAAGACTCGAGGGATAGAGCGTTCCATACACACCAGCCCCCGATTCAAACCAGGTGCTTGGAATGACCAGCCGGTCGACCATTGGCCGGTCAGGCAGATCGTTGAGCGGGGAGTCATGCAAGAGATTGAACTTGCCGACCGGCATCAATAAGATGCCGCCTCGAATGTTAATGGCTTCGGTGACCAGATAATCGAGTTGAGCGAATTCCAGTTGCATCGATCCCGTATTTGTTCCGCTCTGACCCGGCGAGTTGGGCCCTCCGCGCTCAATTTCAATTTCGGTTGCGAACTTCACACGATCCGTGATGTCGGCGTAAATGAACGGCACCATCCGTTCCTGCGTGAAGGAATTTCTGCTTGGGTTATCCAGTGTGGGCCCCGTGGCCGCAACGTATTTAAAGTCGGCATATCCACCGATGGTCGCCTTGGGAACAGACAAGAACGGTTTGGCATAGACCAACTTTCCTGAACCGGTTGATCCGAAGCCCAGTGGAACTCTTTCCTCCCCCTTTCGCTCGACCTTAATGTCAGTGATGGGACCTGTAGCCGTGGGATACTGTGTTGAGGGCTGACCGGGTTTTTGCTCCATCGCACGTTCTCCAGCGCTCTCACGCTGCTCGTGTTCCTTGAGCCTCTTGTTGACGGCTTCGTCGACCATTCTCTGGATTTCCTCAGGAGTCATATCCACGGCTAGCGCCGGCATTGCCTGTAGACTGCAAATTATGAGAGCGCACAAGACCCAGCGAGTCCTCATAGCAAACCTCCTCCATGGAACCATGGTAATGGGTTTGACTCTGGACTCGATGGCCTCTGGTCATGTTGATTCAGACTTTCTCGTGAATCTTTGCGGAAGATTCGGCCGTCCATCCTTCGATGGCGTTGAAGGGGATGATGACGATGCGTTTGCATCGCTTACACTTGAGTTCCAAGCCCTGGCCTCGGACTTTCGCGATCAGCTGGCCGCATTCACAACGGGTTTCCGAGACATACGCGCTCTCCTGCGATGTCGATCCAATCATCGGTGTATACATTCCTTGATATTGAGAACAATTATTAAAATCGTCGACGAGTATAGCGTCGCGCTTTTATACTGTCAATAGGTGGCCGTAAGAGTCCTGCTGACTCCGGGGGGTGCCGTATAATCAACCATGGTTCGGTTGTCATGGACATGGTGTGTCGGTCTAGCGTCGCTCATGCTGCTATCGGCCTGTGTCAAGGAACTTGCTGCGGTGCCTCAGGAGGAGATTGCGCAGGCTGCTGTTACTGTTGGGCGCGTGCGTGCCGTGCTGACGGGGGAGCGGGGCAGGAAGTACGAGCCATCCGTCCGATTCTTTGAGGTGGAGAATCGGCAGACCAAAGAGCGCTTTACGGTTGATATACAGTCGGATGATGAGCGATTCATTGTGTCTCTTGCACCTGGCGAGTATGAATTAACCCGCGTTCAAATTAATGAAGGTCCATTTTTGTCGATTGCAGAACTGAGTTCGACATTTTCCATTGGACCAGATCCGGTCACCTATCTTGGAGTCTGGCACTTCGGCATCGATGCTCCTCAATATGGTCGTATGGTATCCGTTTCCATGGTGAATGACGAAGAAGACCGAGCAGAAGCGCTCGAAACACTCTCTCTGAACAACGCATCTTTGGATGGGCGTGTCGTGGCTACGGTGTTGCCGAATCCACCACAAGTGCGAACGCGCCTTTTTGAAGTCATGCCTTATCCCCGAGTCCCACGGTATTTTCGTCGCCATTGGTGGTGAAATTTCCCACGTGAATCGTCAAGTCATCATATTGCTTGTCACCTGTCTGCCCTTGGCCGTCCTGTCCTGCGTCAAAGCCGGATCTTCCGGCACTTCATTGGTGACAGTCAAACGGGCACAGGTGCATATGGGCACGCTGGTTTCGATCACCGCCGTCGCTCGGACGACCGACGAGGCAAACACCGCTATCATGGCTGGCTTTGAGGAGGTGAAGCGTCTTGAGCAATTGCTGAGCACCTGGATCCCCGCCAGCGAACTCTCCCGCGTGAACGCGGCGGCGGGCCGAACCGCCGTTCGCGTGAGTCCTGAGACGATGACGGTCGTCAGAAAATCGCTGCAAGTCGCCGAAATGACCGAAGGAGCGTTCAACATTGCCATTGGCCCGGCCGTCGATGCATGGAATATTTCGGCCGAACCTCGACTCCCGACTGCTGAAGAATTAGCCGCGCTCAAGCCGTTGGTGGATCTACAGCACATTCAAACGGACGTCTGGGAGCGGACAATTTTTCTTGAAAAACCCGGTATGCGAATCGACGTGGGTGGTATCGGCAAAGGCTATGCTGCCGACCAAGCCGTCAGCGTCATGAAGAAGAGCGGGGCCCTAGCCGGGGTTGTGGCCCTGTCGGGAGATATCAAGACATTCGGCTGGTTGCCGGATGTTGGGGCATTTCCAGTCGAGATCCGGCATCCCAGGAAGGAGGGCGAAATTCTTGCGGAAATCACGTTGCATGACGAGGCCATTTCGACCGCCGGAGATTACGAACGGTTCTTTGAAAAAGACGGCATACGCTATCATCACATTTTAGACCCGAATACACTGCAGCCAGCACAGGGATGTCAAAGCGTGACCGTGATTGCCAAAGAAGGGGTATGGGCGGATGGGTTGGATACGGGGATTTTTGTTCTGGGAGCCAAGCGGGGGATGGAATTAGTCGAGCACTTAGAAGATGTTGAGGCCATTATTGTCGACAATGCAGGACGTCTGCTCATTTCATCCGGCCTGCGGAATCGCGTTGGTATTCCGTCTGATCGTTTACTAAAGGGACAACAGCCATGAGACGAATGTTGTTGGTGCTTACAGCGTCGGCATTGCTCGGAGGAATACTCTCGTGCTCAGACGAGGGTGAATATTTCAGAAAAAAGATCAACGAGGTGACCACGGACCATGTGAGTAAACGTTATGGCGCCCCTCATAAGATCGAAGAGCTTGAAGGAGACCAGGCGCGATGGACGTACTTCAAGCGAAGCAGCGGGACGGTTGGTTATACGGGCATCGCGAGAGGGGAGTCATGTCACGCCTATCAGCTCACCTTTGACAGACACAATGTGCTACGTGATTGGCAACAAGTGTCCTGCTAAGAGAGGTCGCATCGTCTTTTGACCCTTCGGCTCGTCAGTTGGCGGCGGTTGCACCGCTTTCACCAACGATCAGAGCCGAACCACCTCGAGACTCACGTGTAGAAAGCCCAGCCCTCGCACATCATCGACGAGTGAGACAAAACGTTCCAATAATGTCGTTTTATCCGCCCGCACCACGACTGCCGATTCACGGGTTTCCGCTCGAAGGGTATCCTTCAACCCATCCAGCGTCACCGGCCGGTCGTTGACGAAGAGGAGGCCGTCGGCATTGAGTGTGATGATGATGGGCACGTCCTTCCGGTCGCCGGCTTCCTTGGCTTTCGCGAGATTGACGGGAATCTGACCCGTGCTGATGAAAGTTGCCGTCGTCAACACGATGACAAGGAGCACCAGCATCACGTCCACCAGCGGAATGACGTTGATCTGATCAAGCTCGCGATCCATGCATCACCTTATAATGCGCCACCAACTCGGTCACTTTCCGGCGCAGGATATTGTTCAGGACGACGCAGGGAATGGCCACGAGCAGTCCGACCGCGGTGGCTTTCAGCGCCAGACTCAATCCAATCATGATCGTATTGACGGCCATGGTCCCCGACGTTCCCATGGTGTGAAACGTGAGCATGATGCCAAGGACTGTCCCGAGGAGGCCAATATAGGGCGCATTGGCAGCCACGGTGCCGATGACCACCAGCCGTTTCGTCAGCGCAATTTCCAGCGTTTGCTGAGAGGCGAATTTGGCCAGATCAATCCGTCGATAGTAAAGCCAGCGCTCGATCGCAATCGCAACGGACCACACACTGAGGGCCAAGAGCAGCCCAATAATGCCGTAGTCTACCGCATTGTTCAGCGCCTCCATGAAGGCTCCTTTTCTGATGCCTGATGCGAAAATGGTGGGTGGACGGATCTTGGCTGATGACTCTGCCAGAAGCGGAAAACCGCTGTCAATGTTCCGGTTCGATGTGAGTCGCCGGACCAGCCTGCTTGAAGAGCACCGTATGTGAAGCCAACACGCGCAATTCAACCGGCGTGCCTTCTTGGTAGACGCTCGTCGAGGCCTGACTGCTGTGGACGATTTGTCCGGAGGGAAGGCTGACCGCATACAGATTTTCCGATCCCCTGAATTGACGGGAGACCACGTGTGAGGTGGCGCCCTTCGTCGGCACCAAATGGATGTCATCCGGTCTGATCATGACGACGACTGCCGTGCCGTCCTCGCAAGCGAGCGTATTCGGAAACTCACCGAGTTCCGTATGAACCATCCCATTGGACACGGTGCCGGGGATGAAGTCGGCTTGTCCGACGAAATCCGCCACGAACGGAGTTGCGGGCATATGGTAGATCGTCTCCGGTGTGTCAAATTGCTCGAGTCGGCCCTGGTTCAGCACGGCAATGCGATCCGCCATGGCAAAGGCCTCGTCGTGATCGTGCGTGACGAGAATCGTCGTCGTCTTCGTGCGGCGCAGCAGATCGTGAAGTTCCTGGCGCATCCGGCTCGCCATATCCGGATCCAAGTTGCTGAAGGGTTCATCCAGCAGCAAGAGCACCGGATGTTGGACGAGCGCTCTGGCGAGAGCCACGCGCTGCTGTTGGCCACCAGACAACTCATGGGGGTACCGCCGCTCGAAGCCTTCAAGGCCGACCAGACGCAGCATGTCCTGGATGCGCACTCTGCGCTCTCTCCGGCTCAGGCGGCGCAGGCCAAACGCGATGTTTTCCTGCACACGCAGATGGGGGAACAATGCATATTCTTGAAAGACCATGCCGACGTGACGATCTTCGGTCGGCGTCATCTCTTGGGCAGATGACACGAGTTGTCCTGACAGAAAGATCTGGCCTGACCGGACGGGCTCGAATCCGGCGATGGCGCGGAGGATGGTGGTTTTCCCGCAGCCTGATGGTCCCAACAGACAGAGGATCTCTCCCTCATGAGCGGCAAAAGAGATGTCGCGCACGGCAGGGCGCCCGACCTCATAGGCGCAAGACACGCCGCGCAACTCCAGCACTGATGACACCGGCCGGTACAGGTCGGCTTGCAGGGTGGGTTCAGCCATGAGTGAATGTGGCGGCTTCATCTGACATGCCTGTTACGCCGCGCGCCAATCCTTTGACAATAATAACAGCAACGTCGGGAGCCCGAGGAGCACGATCAATAGCGCTGACGGCGCCGCCAGCTGATAATATTCTTCGCTCGCCTCCATCCAGACACGAATCGCGAGGGTGTCGAATCCCACCGGCCGCAAGAGCAGGGTGGCGGGCAGTTCTTTCATTGTCTGGAGGAACATGAGGACCCACGCCACGATGAAACCGGTCCACATCAGCGGAAGCGTCACGCGCTGCCACGTCTGTCTCACGCCAAGTCCCAGGGTTCGGGCGACTTCTTCGAGGTTGGGCGTGATCTGCTGCAACGCCGGCTCCAATGATTGCAGTCCTGCCGGCAGGAAATGAATCACGTAGGCCACAATGAGGACCAACACCGATCCGTACAGAAACGGCGTCAGATTCAAGCACAGGACCAAAACCGCCAGCGCCGCAACGGGGCCGGGGAGCACGTAGCCTGCATAGGCGGCTTGCAAACAGCCCAGGTTGAGCCAGTTAGGACGGCGGCTCGCCATATAGGCAAGCGGCAGGCCGATCAATACGCCGCCGGTCGCCGCACAAGCCGCGAGAAAGCCGCTATTCCACAAGAATGCGAAGAAGCGGCTGTCGATCGTGGCCTGCGCTTCCGGCGAGAGGCTCCAAACCACCAGGAGGTAGGCCGGCAGTCCGAACGATGCACCGACGACCAACAGCAGGTAGCCGGTCACCAGGCTTGTCCCCAGCCAGCCATATCGGTGTCGCTCCGGCCGGCGATAGCGTCCGGTCGTCTGGTAAAACCGGCTACGATGGCGGAACCATCGTTCCGTGATCAGAAACAACAACGCCAATCCCACGAGAAGGATGCTCAGGATACTGGCCGCCGTGTTGTCGGACCGACCGGTCATCTGTTGAAAGACCGCGTAGGTCAAGGTCTGATATCGCAACAACGAGACGGCGCCAAAATCAGACACCACATAGAGAACGACCAACGCCAGACCGGCGGCGATGGATGGACGCATGAGGGGAAGCGTGACCAGCCACAACGTTTTCATGCGAGAGACGCCGCTTGCGCGCGAGACTTCCTCGAACGACACGTTCATATTAAGTAGGGCGCTCCGGCTCAGCAGGTAGACGAAAGGGAAGGTATCCAGGGTCATGACCAGCGTGGCGCCGAGATAGCTGTGAGGTGAAACGATCCGCGCTTGGGGCCCCGCCACCAATTGCCAGAGATGCTCCACGGGGCCGCCGAATCCGAGAAGGTACGAATAGATGTACGCCAGCACATAGGTCGGCATCGCCAGCGGGAGGACGAGCGCCACCTCCCAAAGTCTCCGTCCCGGAAGCTCCACTCGCGTGACGAGCCAAGCGGTGGAGACGCCGAGCACCAGCGTTAAGCAGGCGACGCTGGCGGCGAGCCAGATCGTATTGCCCAACAGCTCGGGGATGCGCGTGGTCCACAGGCGACTCCAGACCGCGGGATCCGCCGACAAGGCCTGTGACGTGACGTAGCCGAGCGGCAGAAGGATGAGCGCGGCGCTGGCCAGTGTGACGAGCTGCAAGGGCGAAGTGAGTTGGGAGCGAGTGGTGATCACGTGGGCCTCGTCCGCTTATCGAAGTCCCACCTGTTCAATGAGCGTGAGGGTCGGCTCCCGCAATTCAGCCAGCCTTGTCAGAGGCACTTGTGCGGCACGGAAACTCTTTCGCTCCACCAGCGCAGGATCCGCTTTCACCTCCGGATGCAGCGGATACTCTTTGTCGAGGTCGGCGAAGAGCTTTTGGCCCGCTTGCGCCACCAGAAATTCGACGAGGAGCTTGGCCGATTCGAGGTGCTTGGTGGACTTCACGATGCCGACACCGGCGACGTTCATGATCGCGCCCATGCCGCCTTCCTGCTGATCGGGCATGAAGGCGGCGATAGGCGCCGTCGGCTGCGTCGCCAGATGACGATAGATGTAGTAATGGTTGACGATGCCAAGCAAGGCCTGCCCCTTGGCGACCGCCTCCACGATTTGTGAACTCTTCTGGTAGACCTGAGCGCCGGCATTGTCCTTGAGGCCGATCAGAAACTCCGTGGTCTTGGCGTCGCCGTAGGCCGCGCGGATGACGGATACGCCGGCCTGCAGGTATTCGCTCCCGGCATTGGGGATGGCGAGCTTCCCTTTCCATTTGGGATCGCGGAGATCAAGCAATGACTTGAGTTCCTCCGGTTTGACCAGCGTCGTGTTGTAGACGATGATCCAGAACCGACCGGAAAGACCGACCCAGGCGTTGTCGGGGGCGCGGAATTGCGGTGGAATCGCCCGGTCGACTTCCCGCATGTTCAAGGGGCGGAGAATGCCGGCACCTCGAGCCTGCTCCAGGCTCCCGGCGTCATTGGTCAAGAAGAGATCAGCCGGTGTGCGATCGCCTTCCGCTTTGAGGCGGTTGACGAGTTCGGTGGTTCCCGACGAGAGGAGGTCCACACCAATGCCCGTCTTCGCCGTGAACTCGTCCAACACTGGTTTGATCAGCCGTTCGGATCGCCCCGAATACACGGTCAGTTTGTCCGCCCCCACGGCGGGAAAGGAGGGGAGAACGAGCGCGAGCAGAGACGCGAACACCAGCACCATGCGGCGTCTCCCCGCAAAAGCGAGTAATTGAAATTGATAAGCCATCTCAAAAAGATATCAGAAGCGGGGACGATCGTCAATGACGGCAGCGGGAGCAAAGACCGTACAGTTCAAGCCGGTGGGTCTGGATGGTGAAGCCGTTGCGTGAGGCAACTTCCTCTTGCAGCTTTTCGATTTCACAGTTCTCAAACTCGACGATCTTCCCGCAACCGGTGCAGATCAGGTGATCATGATGGCCCTTATGGGAGACGTTGTCGTATTGCGTTTGGGAGCCAAAATGCCTGGCCTGCGCGATGCCGGCGTCGCAAAACAAGTTGAGCGTTCGATAAATGGTCGCCAGCCCCAAATGGGGATCGGTCTTGGCGAGTTGGTGGTACATCGCTTCGGCAGTGATGTGCTCTTGCCGGAGAAACGCCGTCAGAATGAGTTCCCGCTGGCGTGTGAATTTCAGCTGATGCTTGCCCAAATGTTCCTTCAGGACATTCATTTCTTTCGCGAATTTCCCGGCCGCCATATCAGTTGCCTCCAACCGGTGGCCATTAAAGACAAAAATCCCCGTTTCGGTCAAGGGGCGATTGACGGGGTGTGCTGCCCTGTCTATAGTGCAGCGCCCGCCGGGGGCCGCTGCAGAAGGATGTACAGCCGATGCGTCAGCCGCAACAGATCACCGTCGATCGCGCCCTCTTGCTCTACGCGCTGCATCTGGCCGAACCGCACGGCCTGCTGAGCGACGTCAAGCTTCAACAGCTCTGTTTCCTCTCCGAGTTGCAGATGTTCGGCAAGGGCTTGAAGGGATTTCATTTCGAATATTTCCGGTTCGCCTACGGGGCATTCAGCAAGGATCTGGACAATGATTTGACCTCACTTCGACGCAAAGAGCGGGTGGAAAATTTCACGCTTTCCGATCAGGCGCAAGAAGAAGTCCTTCCCCTGATCGAGCAAGGAGTGACCGGTATCGAGACAAATGAAAAGGTGATGGACATTCTGAAGGCGGTGATCACGACCTACGGTCCACAGGACAGCGGTGCCATTACCTCATCGGTCGAGGCGGTCGAATTGAGCACCCCGCAGGACCCCGAATTCAAAATTCCCATCCGTGACATCGTCTTCCATACCACGCTCTTGGTGCCCCATCGAATTGACGTCCAAGCGGAGTTCACGTTCCCGCCCGCGCTCATGTCCAAGCTCAACCAGGCCATGGGCTATTAAAGACAGTGATCATGATGCGTGATGCATGAAAAGCGACAAGAGGCATCGCTGATCACTTTTCTAGCTGGTAGAGCTCGCCGTATTTTCGTTCGATATACCGTAGAAATGGCTCGGGGCTGATGCTCACCCCCGTGACCCGTTGTGTCAGGTGATCAGGGGTGAACATGCGGCCCCACCGATGAATTTTCTGAGCCAGCCAACGGCGCAGGATCATGAGCTGTCCCGCCGCGATTTCGTCTTCGATGTGAGGAATCTCGAGTTTCGCCTGCTCGTAGAACTGCACGGCGTAGAGATTCCCCAACGTATAGGTCGGAAAATATCCGAACGCTCCCATCGACCAATGCACATCTTGCAAGACGCCTTCACCGTCTGCGGACGGCACGATGCCCAGGTACTCCTTCATCTTGTGATTCCAGATCTCGGGAAGGTCGTCAAGGTTCGTTCTGGCCTCGATGAGGTCCTGCTCGATCTCGAACCGCAACATGATGTGGAGATTGTAAGTCAGCTCATCCGCTTCCACGCGAATCAAGGAGGGTTTGACCCGGTTGATGACCGCATAGAACTGTTCCATGTCCACTGCCCGCAGCTGATGATGGAAGGTCGCCTGGAGAATTGGGTAGAAAAATCGCCAAAACGCTCGTGAACGGCCGACGCAATTTTCCCACAATCTCGACTGGCTCTCATGGATGCCCAGGGATACCGATTCGCCCAACGGCGTCCCGTAATGCGTCGGATCAAGCCCCTGATCGTACAATCCGTGGCCACCCTCGTGGATGCAACTGAAGAGGCATGAGGGAAGGTCGTGTTCGTAGACCCGAGTGGTCACACGGACGTCGGTGGGATGAAAGGAAGTGGTAAAGGGATGGGCCGACAGATCCAATCGGCCCTTTTCGAAATCGTACCCCATGGCGATGAGCACGAGCCGGCCAAATTCCATTTGTCGGGCTTGGTCGTAGGCGTGGTACAAGAAGGTATCGTCGAACTGAATGGGACTGTGCTGGATGCGCTTCAACAACGGAACGAGGCGGGTTTTCAGTTGCGTAAACAGCGGCCGCAATGCGGCGACCGTCGACCCCGGCTCGTAGACATCGAGCAATGCGTTGTAGGGCGTCCCTTCAAATCCGAGGTAGTGGGCTTCCTCCTGTTTGAGCGCCAACACCGTACGCAGATTCGGCAGAAACGATTTGAAATTGTTTTGTGTCTTGGCTTCGGCCCAGACCTGTTGCGCAAGGCTACATTCCCTGCTCAACCGCATGACAAACTCGGAGGGGAGTTTTTTTGCACGGCTGTAGTCCCGCCACACTTCACGAAGCAGCGCGCCGGACGACTCATCCCAAAGCTCTCCGTCTTGCTCAAGAGGAAGCCCGGTATCGAGATCGAGCCACGTTCCGAGGAGCCGACCGGTCTCCGCCGATACCAGATGCTGGTGCGCGATTCCCTGAAGCGTCGCAATTTGTTCGGCGCGCGCCGCACCTCCGCCTGCCGGCATATACGTCTCCTGGTCCCAGGACAGGACAGAGGCGGCACTGTTGATGCGCTGTATTTCGAGGAGCCGGTCCGTAAGCGACTGTAGGGTATGGAGTGTTTTCATCTCGACCACTTCCTCTATGGGCTGCATGCTATGATCGTGCCGCGGAGCGATCTCACGACAGCCTTATGCAGTCTCGCACGCAGCGGGCCATTTTTCAAACCGGGAGGACCCCATGAAGGCGTTAGTTTCCGCTGAAATCGAAGCGTACGCGACCGCGCATTCCATGGATGAGTCCGACACCTGCCGCGACCTTCGTGCAGAAACGTACCGGCAGATGGACTGTCCACAAATGGTGGTTGGGCCGCTGGAAGGGGCGTTTTTGAAAATGGTGACTCAGATGGTCCGCGCCACTCACGTCCTCGAGATCGGCATGTTCACCGGCTACAGCGCCTTGTGTTTCGCCGAGGCCCTGCCCGATGAGGGTACGGTGACCACCTGCGAAATCGACGAACCCTCAGCCGCCGTTGCCCGCCGTTATTTTGCGGCCTCACCTGACGGACACAAGATCATCGTTCGCATGGGCCCGGCGCTTGAGACGATGCGGACGCTCGATGGACGATTTGACGTCATTTTCATCGATGCCGATAAGCAAAATTACCTGAACTATTACCGGAGGGCGAAAGAGCTGCTTTCCCCCATCGGTGTCATCTTGATCGACAATGTCCTCTGGGATGGAGACGTGATTTTACAACCGCCCCCCGACGAACGAACGGCCGCCATTCAGGAATTGAATCGAGCCGTTGCCGGTGACTCCGACATGTCAGCCGTATTGCTCACGCTTCGCGACGGCGTGCTTGTCGTTCGTAGAAAGCTGTGAGGGTCCCGTTCGGCCGTTCGACCGAGGGCAGGTCGGGGGATAATTTGAGCTCTTCGTCTCGATGGCGGATCGTCAACCCCGTTCCCCTTTGCAAACGATACTCCGTCGTGTCTTGTCCCACATTGACCTCGAGGGTCTGACCTCGATACTGGAGCTGAAAGCGGATGCAATGAAGCACATCGGGCAACGCCGGCCAGAAGCACAGCTGACCGCCGTAGTCGCGTAATCCCGCAAAGCCATACACAAAGATCATCCATACGCCGCCCATTGCGGCAATATGGCATCCATCTTTCACATTCCCCGCCACGTCGCCGAGGTCCATCAGCGTCGCCACCCGGCCGTACTCCAGGGCTTTGTCCATTTCGCCGACTTCCGCGGCCATGATGCTTTGTATGCAGGCCGAGAGCGATGAGTCGCCGGTGGTGATGGGATCGTAGAAGGCGAAGTTCCTCCGCTTGAGCTCCGGATCGAATTCATGTCCGAGGAGAAACATGGCGAGGACGAGATCGGCCTGCTTGATCACCTGATAGCGATAGATGGTCAGGGGGTGGAAATAGAGAAGCAACGGATACTTGTCGGCCGGGGTGCGATCAAAATCCCATGGCTGTTGCTCTAGAAACTGGTCGTCCTGCGGGGTAATCCGCAGGCGCTCGTCATACGGCACGTACATTCGATCCGCCGCCTGCTTCCACTCCAGCACCTCGGAGGGATCCAATCGTGTCTTATGCACCAATGCGATAAAGAGATCCGGCCGCTGTTCACGGACGCGTTCCACGGTCTCGGCCGCATAGCGAAGGTTCTCCCTCGCCATGAGGTTGGTATAGGCGTTGTTATCGACCACCGTATTGTATTCGTCCGGTCCGGTGACACAATGAATGCAAAATTGGCCGTCCTTCCGCGGCGAATAGAAGCCGAGTGATCGCCAGAGTCGGGCGGTTTCTACCAGCATCTCCACGCCTTCATCGAACAAGAATTCATTCTCTTCCGTGGCCTGGATGTACTTTTTCAACGCGTACATGATGTCGGCATTGATGTGATATTGGGCCGTGCCCGCCGCGTAATAGGCTGAAGCCTCTTCGCCATTGATCGTTCGCCAGGGATACATGGCTCCCTGTTGATTCAGCTCTCGGGCGCGTGCGCGGGCTTTGTCCAACATGCCGTGTCGGAACCTCAGGAGATTTTTCGCGATACGCGGTGCGGTGTAGGTCAGGAACGGCAGCACGTAAATTTCGGTGTCCCAGAAATAATGTCCCTCATACGCGCCGCCGGTCAGTCCTTTTGCGGGTACGCCGGTATTTTCCGCGCGGGCAGAGGCTTGCAGGATATGAAACAGATTGAACCGAAGCGCCTGCTGAACAGCGGTCGTCGAGGCTTTGGCTCGATCGGGGTTCGTGATGACCTTGACGTCGCTCCGTTGCCAGAAGTCCTCCATGAAACGTTCCTGAGCGCCCAGGAGAGAGGAAAATCCGGTGTCGACGGCCCGGTCGAGCGTGCGTTCTGCACGCGCACACACTTCCTCGGGAGGCGCCGTGTGGCTCGTATGATACACGACGTACTTCACCAGCGTAATCGGTTGCCCGGGTTCGGCAGCAATGGTCGCGACGACTTGGCCGGCGTCAGCTGTGTAATTCGTTTTCCACTCGACGTGCAACGGGGTGTCGAGCGTGTGGTCGATCGCGCAGGCCAGGATCAGCTCGCTCTTGTTGGTCGCGTGGCACAATACCATCCGCTGGCCCTTGGCATAGCTCAGGTGGTGTTTCAGCACCTTTTCGATGAACACCTTGGCTTGTCGTGGATCGTAATTGCCCCGTCGCGGGGTCGGCTCGTTGGCGATCATTTCGGACGAGAGCACGACCGGTGCCGCGGCATTCAGAAGCGTGATCTGGTACCAGATGGCCGCGACGTGACGGTGCTCAAACGATACCAGGCGGCGTGATTTGATCGAGACCTGCTTGCCCGCTGGAGTCTCCCAGACGACCTCCCGGTCGAGGGTTCCTGATTTCATGTTGAGTCGCCGATCGAAGCTGCGCACGTTGGCGTGCGGAAGCCAGAAGGGTTCGTCATCGACGTAGAGCTTGATGTTCTTCGTGTCCGTCACGTTGACGATGGTTTGGCCCGTCGTCGCCAGGCCATAGGCATCTTCGGGGTAGACGATTTTCCAGCTTTCGTAGAAGCCGTTAATGAAGGTGCCGTTCTGACCGATGGGTCCGCCCTCTTCGAAGCATCCCCTCATGCCGAGATAGCCGTTGCCCAGCGCAAACATGGTCTCGTCTTGTTCCAGCAGGTCGGGCATGAAGCGTTTCTCGATGAGGTTCCATTCATCGGGAGGATAAATGTGCGGAGGCGGATGAAACCGAGGACGATGGATCATTGGATCGTTTCCCTGTGAACTGGTTACCGCGACGCGGGAGTTGGAGATTCGGTTGATCCTGGCAAGAGTTCACCAAGGTCGTTGACGACCACATCCGCACCCAGGTCTCGCAGCGCCTGAGCCTGGTTGCGCCGGTTGACGCCGATGACGAGCCCAAAACCCCCGGCGCGTCCAGCGCGAACACCCGATAACGCGTCCTCGATGACAATGGCCCGCCGCGGTTCGACGGTCAACCGCCGCGCCGCTTCCACAAAGGCATCTGGAGCAGGCTTGCCGGGAAGACGGAGTCGGTCGATTTCGTGTCCATCGATGCGAACTTCAAAGAGGGGCGTCAAACCGATCGCCTCGATGATTTCGGCGCAATGATGGCTCGACGAGACGACGGCCATCTTCAAGCCGGCTTGTTTGGCCACACGCAGGAATGCGACCGTGGTGGGATACACAGCGACACCGGTCTCCCGTAAGGCGGCCTCAAAATATCCGTCCTTCCTATTGCCCATCCCATACAGGGTGTCTCGATCGCCGCTGTCGCTGGGAGAGCCGAGAGGGAGAGTCAACCCGCGGGATTGCAAGAAGTCCCGTACACCGTCTTGCCGTGGTTTCCCATCGAGGTGCAATCGGTAGTCCTCTTCAAGGTCGAACGGCTGACATGCGGTTCCCGTTTGAGCGGCGACATGGCACAGGTAGTCGTCAAACAGACGCTTCCACGCGGCGGCGTGCAATCGAGCCGTTTGAGTGATCACGCCATCCAGGTCACTCAAGACGGCGTCATACGTCTCAAAATTGAGACGGTCGGATTCTCTGGTGGCGGCCGAGGCGCGCTCTGAAGGCGAGCCGTTCATGCTTCCATAAAACGGAATCGTCCCCTTAAAAACACCTAGCAAAGTCCCGAGGACGAGGGCATGCCTCGCGACGCCTGCGCAAGCGTTCACGACGAAAGCAAGATGCACTGAAGGTCCATGCGCCGACATATCCGGTAAACGCTTTGGAAACACGAGCCTCGGGCCGAATATGCTTGACCACTTTGAAGAAGGCATGTATGCCGTGATCATGAGAAAAGGGTCATTGGGGGTTGGCTACGGAGCGATCGTCCTTGCAGCTGTATTATGGGGTGGATCGATCGTCGCGCAGAAGCTCGCATTGAGCGGATTTTCCCCAGTCGAGGCTTCGGTGTTACGCGATATCGGCGGGCTCTGTATTCTGATCGCCACCTGGTGGTGGCAGGGCGAATCGCTTGCTCGCTTGACGCTGCGCGATTATCGAACGCTCGCACTCCTGGGCCTGGGAGTGCTCGGGAATCACTTGTTGATCTTGATTGGCCTCAAGTATGTGAGCGGCGCCGTGGCGGGGGTGATCATCGGATCGTTGCCGGTTGTCACCGCGTTGCTGTCGGCGCTCTTCATCCAAGACGTGCCGCTCCGTGCGGTGTGGGCGGGTAGCCTGTTGTCGTTCTTCGGGGTGGGAGTAGTGTCAGTGGCCGGATTCAACGCCGCGGGAGAACAGCCGTTGCTCGGCGGCATCCTCGTGTTTTTGGGTGTGGCGAGTTGGGCGCTCTACACGATCGGCAGCCGGACCATCATGGAGCGGCTGCCGGCGCTGACGGTCAACTGGACGACGCTATTTTCGGCGACCGCATTGCAGCTCCCTTTGCTCTGGACGGACCAAAAAATGTTGCATGCAGGAGTCGGTTCGGTTGCGCCCTCCGACTGGCTTGCGCTGGCCTACTTGGTGTTGTTCGCGACGGCGATTGCTCAACAGGCCTGGCTGTTCGGCGTCAAAGGTATCGGCCCCTCGCGCGCCTCCGTGCTCGGCAATCTCACCCCGGTCGCAGCGGTGGCGCTTTCCGCCATCATTTTGAAAGAACCCGTGGGCGAGGCGGAAATCATCGGAATCGTGTTGATCCTCTGCGGCGTGTGGGTCGTGCATCTGCAGACCTCCAGATTCTCCAAGTCATAGCCTGCCCAATCTTTGCTCGCGCTCACAGTGGGGATTCCAGTATGATAACGCGCTTGATCGGGGCGATGACGCACCTGTCGATCGCTCGTGACTGAGAAGGAGTTGGCGTGATCGAACGACGCATTCAAGAGGTCTCGAGAGCGAACCGGAAATTCTACGATGCGTTTGAAAGCCTCGACATTGCCAAAATGGACGAGGTTTGGGCACATCTCGAGTATGTCACTTGCGTTCATCCCGGCTGGACCCTTCGCGCTGAGTGGCCGGCAGTGCGCGACTCGTGGGTGCTCATTTTCAACAACACCTTTTCCATGAAGTTCGAGCTGACCGAGTCCATTGTTCAGGTGGCGGGCGACATGGCGTGGGTGATTTGCGTGGAAAACATCACGACGCAACAATCGGACGAACCACAGCAAAGCCGGGTGCTCGCTACCAATCTGTTCGAGCGCATTGGTGATGAGTGGTTGATGATCCATCATCACGGCAGTCCCGTGATGGGTTAGGGCGCGGGTCCGCGGGTCCTGTCCTCGATGATCGTTCGTCCTCGTACGCCGCCCGGTGTGGGGACCCCACTGCGGGCGAACGATCATTCGAGGCCACCCGCTTAAGAATGAAAAGTCTGGGAGATGCATTTCCGCTGCGCGCGCCTGGTAAAAGCCGCGTCCCGGGAAATCGATTGCGAAGCAATCGGTGGGTTGGGCGGGTGAGATTGGGTAAAGCGCACGTCTCGGCGTGCGCAGGGCGGGGTTGGGTGCGAATAATCGATCGACGCCACCCGCTTTGAGAAAAGGGGAAAAGGGAAAGTCAGGCTTTTTGGGTCTGGCCGGAGGGCGCTTCGACGATGGAGACGGTCTTGGACCATTCGGCAGCGATGGCGTCGCGCTGATCCATGGTCAGACCGGCGTAATGGATGAACATCTGGGGGCCTTTGCGTCGTCGCCAGGTGAGGAAGTTGAGAAAATGCTCTTTGCATACGTGCTGGGTGCCGGCGGGCGAATAGACCTTCGCCTGACAGCCTTGGATCATGCAGGTCAGCTCGTTCATGATGTCGACTCCCGATAGGAGCCAGTATGCAGGACGCTCGGTCCGATTTTCAACCGTGAGAGAGGTGTGGAGTACATTCTTTTATGGCGCTGTCATTTACGCTGCGTTTCTCCTGCTCCCAAGCTGTGTCTCGGCTTCAAGGGAAGGACTGCCTCCGGGCAGTCCATTCACCGATCGGACCGAGCTGCAAAAGCCCGGTCTGCCCGATGGAACAGCGGTCGGCGACGTCACGAGTCATTCCGCCGAGCTATGGCTCAGGACCGACGGACCAAGAGAGATTCAGGTTGAATGGGCTTCGGTCGACGCATGGAAAAAAATCTCGGCAATGGCGTCCGTGCAGTCGGCTGCTAGCCGCACGCCGCGCGTGGTGACTGGCCCCGAGACCGATTTCACCCGCACGATTTCCCTTGACCGTCTCTCGCCTCAGACGCGCTATCGCTACTACATCCTGATGAGCGACCCAGGTCCGGGGACGGCTCCCTCCCGACAGCGCGCTGCCGCAGAGGGAGAATTTTCGACGCTGCCGAAATCCGACACATCTGCACCGGTCACGTTCGCCTGGAGCGGTGACGTCGGCGGACAGGATCGCTGCCGGCAGGGTGAAGCGGGGTACCCTATATTCGACACCATTCGCCGGCAGAAGCCGGATTTCTTTCTCTTCCTCGGCGACACCATTTACGCCGACAATGTCTGTCCGTCACCACCCAACGATCCCGGCGCCAATTTCATCGCCACGACGTTGTCTGAATATCGCGCCAAGCACCATTACCAGCGGGGAGCCGCTGCGCTGCGCCGATTGCTGGACACGGTGCCGGTCTACGTCACCTGGGACGATCATGAAGTGAAGAACAATTTTTCGGGTCCGTCCGAAGCGCAGATGCCCGCCGGTCGGCAGGCCTTGCGCGAGTACTGGCCGATCCGCAGCGATGTCTCGGATCCGAACCGGTTGTATCGAAGCATTCGCTACGGGTCGGATCTGGAAATTTTCCTGCTCGACACCAGACAGTACCGCAGCAAGAATGCCGAGCCAGATGGTCCGGCGAAGACCATGCTTGGCGCCGCTCAGTTACAGTGGCTGCTCGAAGAGATGCCGGCTTCAACGGCGACGTGGAAAGTCATTGTCACCAGTGTGCCGTTGTCCGTTCCCAAAGGCGGCGGACTTGCCGTGCCCGGCCACGACGGTTGGGCCGGTGGGACGGACGGCACCGGCTTTGAGCGTGAACGACAGGTCATCGTCGATGCTATCGTACAGAAGCGGGTCGCGAATGTGGTCTTTCTCGCCGGTGACATCCATTGGGTCCAAGCCAACAGGTACGATCCCAATCAGGACGGCGTGGTGGATTTTCATGAATTCGTCAGCGGGCCGTTGTCAGCGAGCCCCGGACGTCTGACCACTCCAAGTCCTGTCTTGCATCCCAACACCTTGATCAATGAAGGGGGATATGACAACTTCGGACTGGTTCGTGTGACCAAGGAGGCGTTGGCGGTGTCCATCCTGGACGTCGAGGGAAAGACGCGGTTCTCCCATCGCATTCTCGCGCGCCAGGAGGAGCAACCGCGGTAGCGGGCGCCACTTGCATTCTGGGTTATGCACCAGTTACGGTACCTTCGTTCATAGGATGCTGGAAAGCCCACTCGGCTTCATCTTTCACTTCCAGGCACGGAAAATGGCGACGGGAAGGCTGGCATCAGTGTGTTTGAGAAGGAATGTTCCGCATGCTGTTACAGGTCATGTCGGTCGTCGGGGCCTTGATGGTGCTTGCCGCCTATGGGCTCAACCAGGGCGGGATTTGGCGGGAGCTTCATGCGGGCTATCTCACGCTGAACATTGTAGGCTCTCTCATGCTCGGCATCGTTGCGGTCGTCGATCAACGTGCAGGGTTCATCTTGTTGGAGTTCGCGTGGGCCGGCGTGGCGCTCATCGGCGTGGCCCGCGCCATTCGATCGAAACACAAGCACTAATCCCATTCAATGAAGGAGTACTGGAATGGCAGGGTTGATGTCGGCGGAAGAAATCTTTGAAAAAGTACAGGCCGCGGCTGTCGCGGCAACGAGTCCTGACGAAAAGCCGCTGCAAATCGATTATCCGGCGTTGCGGGAAAAAATCCGCGCCGCGCTGGCTGACCGCAAAGTGGCGTTGTGTCACATCAATAAGTTTCTCCCTGAGGGATATGAAGAGCAAGGCCGGTTCAACATTCTCCTGTTGACGGCAGGTCACGTGTTATTCGACATGGTCATCGGGGACAGCTATTTCCGCTATGACGTCGTCTCAGTCGTCCAACTCGATAAGGTGCAGCTGATCGACGCCATGTGGGATAACAAGGAAAAGCGGCGCGAAGAGCCGTTTCTGAGCCTCCGCCTCATGCATGGGGAGGAAGCGCATTTGTTGCTTGGCCTGGATGATGAAGAACGGGCGAGTGTGCTCAAGTTCGCATCGGCAGTGTCTGCCGCGCGCAATCCGGAACGCTAGCACCCCGCACAATCACGTCCGGACCACGGCTCCATTCTCCGGCAACTTTCAGCTTCGTTCGGTTCGGGAACGTCATCACCGGCCGGGAGGTGTCTTGGCAGAGAAGATGGCGAAGCTGATCGTTCGCCAGCCCGCCTAAAAGGGAAGTGCGTGCACGGTTGCCCGGAGCCGTGCGCCCTCGATTTCGACGCTCAGTTCGGTGCCGGGCGTGCTGAAGTCGCGCAGCGGGAAGCCGAGCGCGATACTCTGGCCCAGTTTCGGAGAATTCACGGCACTGCTGATCCAACCCACTTCGCGATCTCCGCTGTAAAGTTTGGCACCCTTCCGCGGGAGCGTGGTCTCCTCCAACACGAGTCCCACCAAGTGCCGCCGTACGTGACCGTAGGTATCCATGCGGGCCACCACCTCCTGGCCGGGATAACAGCCCTTTGTCAAACTGAAGGCTTTCCCTTCCAGATTGGCCTCCGGAGGGACGATTTCTTCGTTGAGTTCCACCCCTGCTTTCGGAAGGCCGGCCTCAATGCGCAGGGCGTCATGAGCCTGGCTGCCAAACGGTCGGATGCCATGGGACGCCCCGGTTTCCATCAACCGCTCCCATGCCGCACCAAGCCCGTCCGACGGAATCAAGATTTCAAAGTCAGGTTCCCCGGTTTCCTCAGTGCGGATGACGAGGGCCGTTTGACCGCCAATCATGGCCGGGATGAAGTTGACGGGTTTCAGGTCTTCGACGTGTGTACCGAAGGCCGAGTTGAGGACCGCCGCGGCCTTCGGGCCGCTGACCAGCAATAGCCCCCAGCTCTCCCGGCAGTTCTCCATTTTGGCTTTCGTTCCATAGAGAAGGAATTTTCGCAGCGCCGCATAGGTCTGATCGCCAATTTCACCGACGTCCTCGAGCATCACCGCATCGGTCAGCAGATAGCAACGGAAATAGGTCAACATCTTGCCTTTATGGGTCAGGAAACTCGAGTACTGCCCCTGTCCGCTCTGCAGAGAGAGAAGATCATTGCTGATGACGCTTTGGAGCCATTTGACCCGATCGTCGCCGGTCACGCGCACTTTGCCCCGATGTGACAGGTCGGCGATGCCGACGGCGTCACGGACAGCTCGATATTCGCCCAGCATGTCGCCGTAGTGAACCGCCACCTGCCACTCGGTCACTTCATCGAAGGTGGCGTTCAGTTTGGCGTGGTGATCATGGAGACGAGAGCGTTTCATAAGGGCTCGCGAATAAGCGATCAGCTGTAGCTTTCAGTTGGGGCTGTCTGCGGCCGACTGATCGCGGATAGTCATGATGTGTTCGATCAAGTCTCTGGTCCGCGTTGAAAACTCATTTCTCGACACGATCTTCGTGACGCCCATGGATTTGGCTCGGTTCCAGGTGTCGACCTCCTCATGATTCGCAAAGGCCAGGATCGGAAGCCCACGCAACCGTGGATTGGCCCGAAGCGTTTCCAGGGCTTTGAACGCGTTCAGCGTTTCGTCGTTCATATTGAGAATAACGGCCGCAGGGTGGAGGGTCGAGGTTTTCAGTGCGATGTCGTCCTGTGATCTGGCCCGTTCGAGGGTGTAGCCGTTCGGGAGGAGGGCATCCCTGACTTTCGTATAGAAAAAAATGTCCGTCACGGCGACCAGCACGGTCTTCTGATCTGTCTTTTCTACCTTGTCTGTCTGGGATGAATGTGCCGTCATGGTTTCAACGAGATTGACCAGATCAACGAGACAGACCAAATAGACCAATTCAGTTCAGCATGCTCACCAGTCGCCCAAGAGACCGTTTCGCCAGCACATAATCCGGGTTCAACGCCAACGCCTGCTTATAGGACGCAATGGCTTCGGTCCAATTGCCCTTTTTTTCATGCACTCGTCCGAGATTCAGATGGGGAAACGCCGGGCTTTCGTATCGTTTGGCATGCATGGCCCTTTGAAACCAGGGAATCGCTTCGTCGAGTTCGCCCTTCTCGATCAAGTACGCGCCAATATCGTTGTACGGATTGCCGAATTCCGGGTCCCGGGCAATCGCCCGATGGCATTCTTCGATCGCATCGTTGAGCCTGCCCATGAAACTATACGTCCAGCCCAGAAAGGTATGCGCCTCGGCAGTCGGATGTGCGGCGAGCGATTGTCGATAGAGGGAGACGGCCTCCTCCAATTCGCCTTTCATCTGTTGTTGATAGGCCTTCTGGAAGAGTTCCCACGCCTCGCGCTTGTCTTCTTCGCGGCCCTCTCCCTGCACTAGAAAATCTTTGACGTCCATATGGATACTACTCGTTCTTGAGCTTTTTCTTGATCAGATCCGCTCCATAGCGGCCGGACAACAGCATGGATCCGAAGGCCGGCCCCATGCGCGGCGTTCCATGCACGGCGGCCACGGCGAGGCCGATCACAAAACAGTTGGGATACACTTCGCCGGTGTGGTCCATGACGTCTTCCTCAGAACGTGACACCCACATGGCGCCGTTGCCCGGGACCTCCGTATACAGGTTTCGCCGATGCAACAAGTTCACGATGACGGCGTCATGCCCCGTCGCATCGACGACGATTTTGCTTTCGAGAGCGATCGGGTCGATATGGATAATGTCGTGGCCGGCCATCTCGGCGGTCGTATTGTTGACCACGACACCTTCGAGGACGCCCTCACGGCGAAGAATGAGATCGACAACCCGCGTCAGATTGAGGACCTTCGTGCCCGCAGAGTACGCGGCGGCGATGAGCGCGCCCGTGGCATGCGGCGGATCGACAATATACATGCCTTCACAGTCTTTCACTCTCTTACAAGGGACGCCGATTTCCTCCAATATTTTGTGTGCCGGCGCACAGATTGTGGCCTTGTTCATCAGATAGCCGCCGTGCCAGAACCCGCCACCCAGCGCGAGGCTTTGCTCGACGATCACCGTCCGGAAGCCCATGTCCGCCAAATCACGACCGCAAATGAGACCGGACGGACCGGCGCCAACGATAATCACATCGCTTTCGATCAGCTGATCAAATTCTTTGTAGTATTCGCGCGCGATCTGCCTCGTGATATCGCGCTCGCGCAGCGGCGCAGGTTTTGGTTTTCCCATCGCAATCACTCCTTCGCGGATGCCGGAACACGCCTCATGAGGCATCCAGCCGATTCCTGGCTAACGATAAATTTCTGAGCCCGATCGTTTAAACTCCTCGGCTTTCTCCTTCATGCCGATCTGAATCGCCTGTTGCTCGCTCACCTGCTTCTGGGCGGCATACTCCCGCACGTCCTGAGTGATTTTCATCGAACAGAAGTGCGGCCCGCACATACTGCAGAAATGCGAAACCTTGGCGGCATTGTCGGGCAGCGTTTCATCGTGAAAATCCTTGGCCGTATCGGGATCGAGCGATAGATTGAACTGGTCCTCCCAGCGGAATTCGAACCGGGCCTTCGAGAGGGCGTTATCTCTGATCTGAGCTCCCGGATGGCCCTTGGCCAAATCCGCCGCATGGGCGGCGATCTTGTACGTGACGACGCCCGCCTTGACGTCGTCTCGGTCCGGGAGACCAAGATGTTCTTTCGGGGTGACGTAACAGAGCATGGCGCATCCGTACCAGCCGATCATCGCGGCTCCGATCCCTGAGGTGATGTGATCGTACCCCGGAGCGATGTCTGTCGTGAGCGGCCCGAGGGTATAAAAGGGCGCTTCCTGACATTCCTGAAGCTGTTTCTCCATGTTGACCTTGATGAGGTGCATGGGCACATGGCCGGGCCCTTCTATCATGACCTGGACATCGTGGGCCCAGGCGATCTTGGTCAGTTCACCCAAGGTCTCCAGTTCGGCAAACTGGCCTTCATCGTTCGCGTCCGCGATGGAGCCCGGCCGCAGCCCGTCTCCTAGACTGAACGACACATCGTAGGCTTTCATGATCTCGCAAATGTCCTCGAAGTGAGTATACGCAAAATTTTCCTGATGGTGAGCCAGGCACCATTTGGCATGGATCGACCCCCCGCGAGATACAATCCCGGTCATGCGGTTGGCGGTCATCGGGACGTAGGCCAAGCGGACGCCCGCGTGGATCGTGAAGTAGTCGACCCCCTGCTCAGCCTGTTCGATCAAGGTGTCTCGGTAGATCTCCCACGTGAGCTCTTCCGCCTTCCCGCCGACTTTTTCGAGCGCCTGGTAGATGGGCACGGTTCCAATGGGAACCGGAGAATTACGGATGATCCATTCGCGGGTTTCATGAATGTTCTTACCGGTCGAGAGGTCCATGACCGTATCGGCACCCCAGCGCGTCGACCAAATCATTTTTTCGACCTCTTCTTCAATGGAAGAGGTCACAGCGGAGTTTCCAATGTTCGAATTGATTTTGACGAGGAAATTTCGGCCAATAATCATCGGCTCCGTCTCGGGATGGTTGATGTTGGCCGGAATGATCGCGCGACCTCTTGCGACCTCCTGTCTCACGAACTCCGGTGTGATGGAGGTCTGGATGTTCGCGCCCCAGGCTTGTCCCGGATGCTGAGCGACGCCTCCGCCGTGGCCATTCCTCGACGCCAGTTCGCGCGCCACTTCGCGCGACTGGTTTTCGCGGATGGCAATGAATTCCATCTCGGGGGTCACGATGCCTCGACGCGCATAGTGTAATTGCGTGACGTTATGGCCGGACTTCGCGCGCAGCGGTTTGCGGATATGCTGAAATCGGAACTGGGTGAGTTTGGGATCCGCCGCGCGCAGACGCCCGTACTCCGATGTCACATCGGGCAGCTCCTCGACGTCGCCCCGCGAGAGGATCCAATCCCGTCTCAGTGCCGACAGTCCCACGCGCAGATCGATCTTCACGGATGGATCCGTATAGGGCCCGGAGGTGTCGTAGACAACGATCGGGTCATTGGGAGTTGAGGCGCCGCCGTTCATCGATTTCGTCGGGGCCAAGCTGATTTCCCGCATCGGGACCCGCACCCCTGGCTGCGTGCCTTCAACAAAGACTTTCCGGGAAGCGGGGAACGGCTGGGTCGTGATCGCCGGTGCGGTGGTGTGATGGCCGTTGGTCGTCATGGGGGATCCTTTCATGGATCGTGAACGGTTGCGGTGCGCAAAAAAAAACCGCACCTCCCGGGCGAGGGTGCGGCTGAGTCCGATCTCAACGGGTGATCCGCTTCCCTACGCTGGCATTACCCAGGTCAGGTTCCAAGGGTCATCCGATCGCTCGGATTCTCAGCCTTATGGCGCCCCTAGCTCTGGAGTCCGATGGTATCGCCTGCTTTCTTATGAAGTCAACGGGTTAATAGGCCTAGCTTCGGATGGCACCGAAGGGTCCTCTCGCACGAGGTCTTCTGCGCGGCCGCCGTTTCATTGATTGGCCGAGGATGCGTGTCGTACAATGAAGTTACAGAGTTACCCCGAGGACCACCGTGAACGCCGTCCCTACACTTCCCAAACCCATTACGGACTATCAGTCGCTGACGGGCGAGGAGCTCCACGATCGTATCGTGAATGCGAAGCGAACGTTGGGCGATCGGGTGATGGTGTTGGGACACAATTATCAGCGCGACGAAGTCATCGAACATGCGGATTTCCGGGGTGATTCGCTCCTGCTCTCCAAATTGGCGGCCGAACGCTCGGAACGCCCCTATGTCGTGTTCTGCGGTGTGCATTTCATGGCGGAAACCGCCGATATCCTGAGCCGGAGTCAGCAAACCGTTATTCTCCCCGACATGGCGGCCGGCTGTTCGATGGCCGATATGGCGGCGATTGAGCAAGTGGATCAGTGTTGGGAGACACTGGGACGTATCCTCCCCGTCGAGGAGACCGTGATGCCGGCGGTCTATGTGAACTCCGCGGCCGTGCTGAAGGCCTTCTGCGGCGAGCACGGAGGCATCACCTGCACGTCGTCCAATGCGAAAGCCGTGATCGAATGGTGTTGGGCGCGGCGTGAAAAAATTCTGTTCTTTCCCGACGAACACCTGGGACGCAATACTGCGAACAAGATGGGTCTGCCGCGAGAAGAGATGATCGTCTGGGATCCGTTCCAGCCGAACGGCGGGAATACGAGTGACGCCATCCTCCGCGCAAAATTGATTCTGTGGAAGGGTCATTGCAGCGTGCATCAGATGTTTCAGCCCGTGCACGTGGACCAGTTCCGCAAGCAGTATCCGGAGGGCAAGGTCATCGTGCATCCGGAATGTCATGAGGATGTCGTCAACAAGGCGGATCTGTCCGGGTCTACCGAATTCATCATCAGGACCGTCACAGCAGCGCCTGCGGGGACGGTATGGGCCGTCGGGACGGAGCTGAATCTCGTCAATCGTCTGAAGCGCGATTTGACGGACAAAAAGGTGTTCTTTCTCTCCTCGACCGTGTGCCAGTGCGCTACGATGTTCCGGATTGACGCCCCCCATTTGTGCTGGGCGATGGAGAACCTCGCCGACGGCCACGTGGTAAATCACATCGTCGTGCCTGATGACGACAAGCATTGGGCCAGGGTGGCACTGGACCGGATGATGTCGGTAAGCTAGTAGCCGGCAGCAGTCAGCCCTCAGCCGTCCTCCTCCATCGAAAAGGACTGGTGCCTCCCGCCTCCATTCCGGTATATTTCTGTCCAGCTGCGCCCGAAGCCTCCTCTTATCTTTCCGATACGCACTGACTGCTGAAGGCTGACAGCTCCTATTGCTGTGCAATCATGGATTATAAGTCGACGCTCAATCTGCCAAAAACCGACTTCCCGATGAAGGCCAACCTCCCGCAACGGGAACCGGAGCTGCTCTCCTGGTGGGAAGAGCTCGGCCTGTATGCCCGCATTCAAGAGGCGGGCAAGGGCCGTCGCCGCTACCTGCTGCACGACGGTCCACCCTATGCCAACGGGCGCATTCATATCGGCCACGCCCTCAATAAGATTCTGAAGGATATCGTTGTCAAGTCGAAGACCATGGCGGGATTTCACGCGCCCTATGTTCCGGGGTGGGACTGCCATGGGCTGCCGATCGAGCATCAGGTGTTGAAGGACTTGGGTGCGAAAAAGCATTCCCTCGATGAGATGGCCATCCGCACGCTGTGTCGCGAGTATGCCCAAAAGTTTCACAACATCCAGCGCGAAGAATTTCAACGATTGGGCGTGCTGGGCGACTGGCAGAACCCGTATTTGACGATGCATCGCGCCTATGAGGCGACGATCGTGCGCGAGTTCGGTAAGTTCGTCGAACGCGGGGGCGTCTACAAAGGATTGAAGCCGGTTCTCTGGTGTACCCAGGATCAAACGGCATTGGCGGAAGCGGAGGTCGAGTACGAAGACCATGTCTCGCCCTCCATTTACGTCAGGTTCCCCGTCGCCGGCGGAGCGGCTGCGATCGCGGCAAAATTCCCTTCCGTCACATTGGCCGCGGACGTGAAATCGGTCTCAGTCGTGATCTGGACGACGACGCCGTGGACCTTGCCGGCCAACCAGGCCGTCTGTCTGCATCCGGACATCGAGTACGCCTTTGTCCACATCGGCTCGGAAGTCTTGATCATCGCCGAGAAGCTCCTGGATGCCGTTGCGAAGTCATGCAAGGTCGAAGAGTACCGCGTCGCGGCCGTGAAAAAAGGCAGCGAGGGATTCGAAGGGTTGGAAACCCAGCGTCCCCTCACGACCGGCTTGTCACCGGTGCTGCTGGGCGACTTCGTGACGCTGGAGCAAGGCACTGGATGTGTGCATATCGCCCCCGGTCACGGCATGGAGGACTACCTGCTCGTCTTGGAGCACAACGCGAAGGCGTCGCCGGGAGAACGGCTCGAGATCCTGGCGCCGGTCGATGATGCCGGACGCTTTACGGAGGCGGTTCCCGAATTCGCCGGTCAGCATGTCTTTAAAGCCAACCCGGCGATTGTCGACAGGCTCCGGACGAACGGCAGACTCTTGGCGCACGGCTCCCTCGCCCATTCCTATCCCCACTGCTGGCGTTGTAAGAGCGCCGTGATCTTTCGGGCGACCGAACAGTGGTTCGTCTCGATGGACATCAACGACTTGCGGCGAGAGGCTCTCGGGGAGATCGATCGGGTCAGATGGATCCCGCCCTGGGGCAAGGACCGGATCAACGGGATGATTGCCAATCGTCCCGACTGGTGTCTGTCGCGACAACGGGTATGGGGCGTACCGATTCCAGCCTTCATGTGCACCAATTGTCGCCGCGTGCTCGCGCATCCCGTGGTCATCGAGCACATTGCCGCGATCATGGAGCAGGAAGGCGCCGATGCCTGGTTCAAGCGAACCCCGGCGGCGTTATTGCCGGCGGGTACGCTCTGTGTTCACTGTGGTGGTACCGACTTTGAGAAGGAGCGGGACATCCTCGACGTGTGGTTCGAATCCGGGGTCAGTTATGCGGCAGTGTTGAAGCCCTGTCGATGGTGGCCGGCCGATTTGTACCTTGAAGGATCGGATCAGCATCGTGGCTGGTTCCACAGCGCTTTATTGGCCGGCGTTGTCACCGATCGCCGGGCGCCATACGAGGCGGTGTTGACCCATGGTTTCGTGCTGGATGGGCAGGGCAAAAAGATGTCCAAATCGGCCGGCAACGTCGTCGCACCGCAGGACGTCATCAAGCAATCCGGGGCAGAGATTCTTCGCCTCTGGGTGTCCGCGCAAGACTATCGGGACGACGTGCGTATCTCATCGGAGATTCTCAATCATCTCATCGAAGCATATCGCAAAATTCGCAACACCTGTCGATTTCTGTTGAGCAATCTGTATGATTTTGATCCTGGGCGGGACCGTGTGCCCGTTGATCGGCTGCCCGAGCTCGACCGCTGGGCGCTGGGACGGTTGGAAGGATTGAAAAGCAGAGTACGGCGGGCTTATGAGGAGTTTGAATTTCATGCGATCTATCATGCGCTGAATAATTTCTGCTCCGTCGATATGAGCGCGGTGTATCTCGACATTCTCAAAGATCGACTCTACACCTTCCGGGCCGACTCGCCGGCACGACGTGGGTCGCAAACCGTGCTCTACGAAATCATTCTTGCCATGACGAAGCTGATGGCGCCGATCTTGAGTTTTACAGCGGAAGAGATTTGGCGGTCTCTTTCCGGTCAACGTGCCAAGGCTCTGGAGCCACAGAGCGTGCATCTGGCCGCGTTTCCAGCGCCGGAGCCACAGTGGCAGGATGAGGGGTTGGCGAAGCGATGGGAGCGGCTTCTGAACATTCGGGTCTCCGTGCAAGCCGCTCTGGAGGAGCAACGTCGCAACAAGGTGATCGGATCATCGCTCGAAGCCGATGTCGAGCTACAGGCCAATCAGGACACCTATGAGTTTCTCAAACCTTACGAGTCCGACTTGGCCGCGCTCTTTATTGTGTCAGGAGTCAGACTCGCGGCCGTTCTCCCGCCCGGTGATCAGCGGGAGCTTCTTGTGACCGTCACGAAAGCGACGGCGAATAAATGCGAGCGCTGCTGGAATTATCGGAAGGCGGTCGGCACCAACGCGACTCATCCGACGCTCTGCGACCGCTGCGTGGAGGCTGTGCAGTGACACGAGGGTCTAGGTATGTCCTGCTGACAGTGATCGCCCTGACCGTCATCATCCTGGATCAAGCGACGAAATATTGGATTACGCAGTCGATGCGACTGCATGAATCCGTCCCGATTATTCCCAATCTCTTCAGCTTTACGTACATCCGGAATCCGGGGGCGGCATTCGGCCTCCTGGCCGGCAGCAGCAACGCGTTTCGCACGGTTTTTTTCGGTGTGACGTCACTGTTTGCATTGGCGTTGCTCGGGACGATCCTCGTGCGATTGCCCCACAAGGATTGGGTCGGGCAACTCAGCATTGCCGGCATTTTGGGCGGGGCCGTCGGTAACCTCATCGACCGATTGCGATTCGGTGAAGTCATCGATTTTCTGGACGTCTATGTGGAGTCCTACCACTGGCCGGCATTCAATGTGGCCGATTCAGCGATCAGCGTCGGCGTAGTTTGCTTGATCATCCACTTTGCGTTCGAACGGAAAGAGGCGCCTTTGCCGGCGCCGGATACTCCTCCACCCACAGGGTGTTGAACAGATTTCCCACGCACCAGCTAGGTCTGCCTATGGAGAGATCTTCTCGCTGTCGCCGGCGGCCGGAGGCGTCAGATGCCGAACAGGTACAGGACCATCACTCCCATGACGATACGATAGTAGGCAAAGGGTCGTAACGTGTGACGTTTCACGAACGTCAAAAAAGCAGCAATGACGATCCATGCGACGAGAAAAGACACGAGTAAGCCGATCCCAAGCGCCACAAAATCCTCGGACCGGAACACGTCGCGTGACTTCCACATTTGATAACACGTGGCGATGATGAGGGTGGGGAGCGCCAGAAAAAATGAGTATTCTGTCGCCACTTTTCGATCGAGGCCGACCAGCAACCCGCCGATGATCGTCGATCCCGAACGAGACATTCCGGGAATCAGCGAAGCGCATTGTGCCAGGCCGATGTAGACGGCATCCCGAAGCCTGACCTGCTCGAGTTGGTGCACCGTTCCCGCCGTGCGGCGTGATTCGACGAGAAGGATGATGATTCCACCCAGCACGGACGTGACGGCCACGGTCTGGGGGCTGAACAGGTTCGCTTTGATCCAGCCATGCGTCGCAAAGCCGATCAGGCCGGCCGGGAGAAATGCGGCGCCCAAGCCGATGAGAAACCAGAGATGGGAATGCACGATCATGGAGCGGCGGATGACTGCGATGCGCGACGAGCTTGCCGGATCACTCAGCGATTGCCGCAGCTCCGCCTGTTCGCCGAGCGCGCGCGAGAACAGCGATCGTAATTTTTCTCGTTCATAGGCCACGACGGCAAGGATGGCCCCCAATTGAATGGAGATTTCGGCATTCGCGGCGACTTCTCCCGTGAAACCGAACGCATGGCCCGCCAAGATCAGGTGTCCGGTGGACGAGACCGGCAGAAATTCCGTCAGCCCTTCCACAATGCCGAGAATGACCGCAAGGGCTGGGCCCCATTCATTCATGCGATGTCCCTGTTGAGTGAAAACCGCAGGCGGTGCACGAGGGTCTCCGCATAATCACAAAGTGGCCACGTTCCGTCAAGGGAATGACCGAAGTGCGATCGAGGACAGATGGCTCCTAATTATATTGACAAAGCATTGGCCTTGGCATACACAGTGACGATACGGAGGGTCCCCGGACGACCAGAAGGTCCGGCAATCGGGCGGCTTTCCGGTAATCCATGCACACCGTCTGGGGGAAGGGGAGGTTCGCATGAATCCTGTGTGGCTGGCGGCAATCATCATCGCAGGGACCATGACCATGGCGGGTTGCGTCTCGGACCGGAAGTACCAGGAAGCTCTGGCCGAGACGGAGTCCGCCAAGACGGAATTGGCCACCACGCGGGCGCAGAAGAGCGCACTCGAGCAACAAGTCAAGACGCTGAAAGACCTCAATGTCAAGTTCGGCAACGAAGCGCAGGCTGCCCGCGATGAATTGGAGCGCATTCAATACGGACGCGATAAGGAACGCGGAAGTGCCGAGACCCGGACCAAGGAACTGGAAGAACGAGTGAAGCAGCTGGCCGCCCAGAACCGATCGTTGCGGCAAGAATATGAAGACACGAAGCGCCACAACGAGACGTTGAAATCCCTGGTGGCGCGCTACCAAAAAGAACTAAAGGATCAATCTCGTTCCGCCGGTGGAACGCTGGCGCCAACCATGCCGCCGGCTGGATCCATGGCCCCACCGGCCCCTTCCGCTTCAAAGCCACCTGACATGGCTCCGGCTCCCGGAGGCATCATGAACGTCAACCGGGCGTCGTCCAGCGAAATGGTGCTCGTGCTGGGGTTGTCCAAGGATGTGGCCGACCGAATCGTCGGCAATCGCCCCTACAAGGTCAAGGGGGAGCTCGTCGCCAAAAACGTCGTGCCAAAAGAAACGTTCGACATGATCAAGGATCGCATCAGCGTCAGTCCTTAGGTAGGATGGTGCTGCCTTGAGCGGCAAAGGCGCGTCTCGGCGCGCCGAGGTCCGGGAGGGGACAACAAACGGCCGTTTTGACCATCCTGCCAGCCTGCGAAACGAATGACAGGCCGTCCGCCGACCGGCGGGCGGCCTGTTGCGTTTCGTCCGGTGTGTGCTGGAGATGATTCACCAAGCCCTTCTTGCTAGAATGAGCCGGCTTCCAACGGGGAAGCGGTAATGAGGTCTATGCGCCGTTTCCTCCTTATCAGCGCCGTGGTGCTCGTTGGATTCGCGATCGGCGGCTACGTCTTCTTTAATGGAGAGCGAAAGCCGCCGATTCGGTATCGTACCGCTGCGATCGAACGGGGCTCGGTCGTGTCCATCGTGACGGCGACCGGCTCGATCAATCCAGTCGTGTCCGTACAGGTCGGAACTCAGGTCTCCGGCATGATCAAAAGCCTGCATGCGGATTTCAACTCGATCGTGAAAGCCGGGGACATTGTCGCGATCATTGACCCCGAGCCGTTTAGAGCGAGGCGCGACCAGGCGGCCAGCAATCTGGAGATGGCCAAGGCCAATATGGCCAGGGCCAAGAACGAGCAGGCGCAACGCCAACGTGAATTGGCTCGTGCGCAGTCTCTCGCCGCGCAGCAATTTGTCTCTCAAAATGACGTCGATATGGCCGTGACCAACGCGCAGGGCGCAACTGCCCAGGTCAACGTGTCGATGGCTCAGGTGAAGCAGGCCGAAGCCACGTTGAATGCCGCCGAGCTGGATCTCAAATACACCACCATTCGTTCGCCGGTGAACGGTATCGTCGTCGCGAGAAATGTGGAGGTGGGACAGACGGTCGCAGCCAGTTTCGCGACGCCGAACCTCTTTCTCATTGCGCTCGATCTCACCAAGATGCAGGTCGACACCTATGTCAGCGAATCGGATATCGGTGGAATCGCGGAGGGAAGAGAGGCGACGTTCACCGTCGACGCCTATCCGGGCGTGCCATTTGCGGGGACCATTCGTCAAGTGCGTCTGGCTCCGATTGCCGTTCAAAACGTCGTGACCTATAACGTGGTCATCGGCGTGGATAACAAGGATCTCCGTCTGAAGCCCGGGATGACGGCCAATGTCTCGATTGTGGTGGCGCAACGCGATAATGTGCTCAAGGTACCCAACGCCGCGCTGCGATTTGTCCCGCCGAAATCCGAGCTGCCTGCCTCTCGTCCCATGGAGGGAACCTCTGCGAAGGAGGAAGCCGGAACTCGCCTCTCGGGGACCGGCGGTGGGCCGTCGGGCCGTCCGATCTGGAAACAAAGCGACAACGGAGAGCCGGTGGCCCTCAAGGTGCAGACCGGCATATCCGACGGAACCTATACGGAAATTGTCTCGGAGGGCCTCGCCGACGGCGATGAGGTCATCGTGGGAATCGAGCAGCCGCGTGGCGCCAAGAAAACCGGTGAGCTCCCCCCAGGGTTTGGGGCGTCCGGTGGACAACGTCGGTCACGCGACCGAGGTCTCTAACCGGCTCTCTCTGTGAAGGAGATAGCTCTTCCCGCCTTAATGAACCGGCCTCAGCACATCCGATTGATCGATCTATGAGCAGGCTCATCGAATGCGACCGCATCTGGAAGCGATATCGCGTGGGAGATGTGGAGATCAATGCCTTGAGACGGCTCAGTCTGACGATTGCACAAGGCGAATTTGTGGCCGTGATGGGATCGTCCGGATCCGGGAAATCCACCTTGTTGAACATCCTGGGATGTCTGGACCAGCCGACCGAGGGTCAGTATCGGCTGGCTGGCCTCGAGGTCAGCAAACTGGGTTTCGATCAATTGGCTGAGATTCGCAACCGCCAAATCGGTTTCGTGTTTCAAAGCTTCAATCTGATCCCGCGCACCAGCGCTCTGGAAAATGCACAGCTTCCCTTGTTTTACCGAGGACTACCGCTTGCCGAGCAACGAGCGAAGGCCGCGGCGGCGCTCACGCGGGTCGGCCTCGGCGGGAGAGAGCATCATTTCCCCTCCCAGTTGTCAGGCGGCCAACAGCAGCGCGTGGCCATTGCCCGCGCACTGATCACTGCCCCGTCCCTTTTGCTGGCGGACGAGCCGACCGGCAACCTCGATACCGAATCGAGCGGAGAAATCATGAGGATCCTGGAAGGGCTCAATCAGGAAGGGCTCACGGTGATCCTTGTGACGCACGACGCCGACATCGCCGCATATGCCCGCCGGGAGATCTTACTGAAAGACGGCCAGGTGTTGAGCGATCATGTGACCAGGCGGACAGCGGGACGCGTCGAGGTCTGAATGCCGGCATTTGTCTGGATGACTGTCCTCACCGCCTTACGAATCCTCGCCCGCAATCGGTTGCGCGCCGGCCTGACGATGTTGGGCGTCATCATTGGAGTCGGAGCGATGATTGCCATGGTCGGTATCGGGGAAGGAGCGAAGAGGGCAGTGCAAGCCCAAATCGCGACGATGGGCACCAATGTCATCATCGTTTGGCCCGGGGCCACGACGGTGGGCGGTGTCCGGGGCGGTCAAGGCGGTGCCGTGACCTTGACGGTCGCCGACGCGTTAGATCTGAAAAAAAAGATTCCCCTGCTTGCAGAAACCGGATGGGCCAGGAGAGAGGTGATGCAAATCGTGAATGGGAACCGGAACTGGAACGGTCCGGTCAATGGGGTCTCGCCCGGCTACCTCGCGATTCGAGACTGGTCGTTTTCCAGCGGAGGGGCCTTTACACAGCCTGATCTCGACAGCGCCGCGCGTGTGGCGCTCATCGGCCAAACCATCGTGGACAACCTCTTCGATGAAGGGGAAGAGCCGGTGGGAGCCGTCATCCGGATCAAGAATGTTCCATTCCGCGTCGTCGGGGTTCTGACTCCCAAGGGCCAATCGGCTCAAGGCTCCGACCAGGACGACGTCATCTTTATTCCATTCACGACGGCGGAGCGCAAGGTATTCGGCACGGCGTTTCTGGGTTCTGTCGGAGCGATGTTCGCATCGACCGATCGTGCGGAGGATCTCCCCGAAGCCGTCGATCGCATCCGCGAGGTGCTTCGCGGCCGTCATCGTCTGCAGAGTGAGCAGCATGACGACTTTACGGTCAAAACCCAGGTGGATATCGGAAAGGTTCAGGAGGGAACCAGCCAAACATTGACGATAATGCTGTTTTCCATCGCGTCCGTCTCACTGTTGGTGGGCGGAATCGGCATCATGAATATCCTGCTCGTCTCTGTGACGGAGCGGACCAGGGAAATAGGCGTCCGTATGGCGGTGGGAGCAAAGCGCGTCCACGTCCTGATGCAATTCCTCATCGAAGCCATGACGCTCAGTCTTTCGGGAGGCATCTTGGGCATCATATTGGGCGTCATCGGCGCAAAGCTCACGACGGTCGTGGCCGGGTGGCCCACGGTCATCTCGACCGATGTCATCGTTGTGGCGTTCGTGTTCTCGCTCGCGGTCGGGCTTTTCTTCGGCCTGTATCCCGCCAACAAAGCGTCGCGGCTCAATCCCATCGATGCCTTACGGTACGAATGAGACGGTCGGAGAATCGATCGTTTCGTGCGGGTCGATTAAGAAAGATACGCAGGGGCCAGGAAGACCTCGATGCGCGGGTTTGCCCGGTCGACGTGTTTGTACAAGTGTGTTTCGATGATGCGGTTATCGTTCAATCCCAACCCCTCGCACAGGGCATCCTGGGCGATCTTCAGTCCCCCATCCACATCCCGTCGCAACGCGGACGTAAAATAGAAGCGGATCGACAGGGCTAAACAGCTGGACTGCAGGTGATACAACAGCGCAGCCCGATGCGGAAACGCCGTCAACGTCAACCAGATCAGTTGTCCTACCTGGGCCTTGTATGAACGGCCGGTCGAGGAGAGCAGGCGGCGACCGTTCACGGTGGCATACTGGTGATTAATGCTTGGAGGGATGGGCAGGGTCAATGCGATCCTCTGCTTCTCACGATCAAGGAGCAACGGAGGAACAGTGGATTTCAATGATGTCGACGGTCGCCTGGCAGTGCGCCCATTCGTACTCGGGGGAGTGAGGCGATGAGAACCATTCAGATGAAGCGGAAGTTTTGAGGCCGGAAGGTGAATGGAGCGGCGGTACCTGGGCATAGAGTTGCGAACGTGTAACAGGCCCCGCGTCTTATAAGAGATTGAGGATCTTGGCCATGTTTTGTTCGTAGCGATCTTCGGAACGTGCTATGTAGCGCCGCCACTCGCTGGGGTTCCAGATTTCCATGCGGTGGTAAAGACCGACGAGAATGATTTCCTGATCGTCATCCAGCGGGACCAGTTTTCGCAACTTTCCCGGGATCAAGATCCGGCCGGCCTTGTCGATTTCCGAAGTGCCGGCCTCCGAAACGACGAAATGCATAAAGAGACGGCTTTGCTCCTCGTCGAGCGTGCCTTTGGTGCGCTCGAGCACCTTTTCCCATTCCTTCATGGAGTAGATCAGGATGGACTGCTCGGGGCCCTTCAAAAAGACCACCGCTTGTCCTTGGGATTCGATCTGTTCTCGGATAGGTGACGGAACAATAAACCGTCCCTTTTCATCCACCTTGCAGAGGTATTCGCCCGCAAACATCAGTGGCAGGTCTCCTTTATGAGGCGAATGGGCCTCTGGTCCGCTCGCGGATCCATTGCTCTAGATCCGAGCGTACGAATCGCCATTCTTTCCCAAGCTTGAAGGCGGGAATCTGATGGTTCTGCAAGTAGCGGTAGAGTGTGCGTTGGGTAATCTTGAGGTAGCGGCAAGTCTCTTCGGCCGTCATCAACTCGCTCTTGGACTCTCTCACCATGGGACAGCCATCGCAAGTTCGCCATAGGATTGGTCGGCTCCAGATTGCCTGAGGCTAATAAAATCAAAGAGATCTGTCAAGTGAAATTATATGACAATATATGTCATAGCCCGTCAGAGTCGTCCAGGCCTGGATCATTTTCTTCCGGAGAATCCATAGCTTCGGCCATATCCTGGCCAAAATCCTCGCCCATCTCATTCCCCATGTGCCTCATCACACGCTCCATGCTCTCTGGATCTTGTTCGTCAAGGCCGGCTAACGCGTCGTCATCGGCCAAGGACTCCATTCTCGCCTCGTCCGATTTGGGAGACGCGAACCGAGACAGCAACCGCTCGAGCCTTGCGCTTTGGCAATGCATGCATCGGGGCGGATCAGACGTCGAACGGCTCAACTGGAGAATACTACTTCGCTTCAGACAATCCAGACACCGATACTCGTAGATCGGCACGGCTCAACTCCTTGTTGCGGTGAACCAGCGCTGTCCGTGTTCTGCGAGGCACCTGTCGGGTACGAGGCTTGAGTCAATCGTCCGGGCCAGCGTGAGAGCCAGGACTGAAGCGGCGCCGGCCGAGCGCAACGCCTTGGCGCACTCATTGAGCGTCGTGCCCGTGGTGAACACATCGTCGATGAGCAGGACACAACGGCCGTCAACAGGCTTCGCATCGCAGACCACGAATGCGTGGCGCAAGTTCCGAAGACGCTCCGACCTTGTGAGGGACGTTTGGGATTCCGTCGCGACAGTGCGTTCCAGACTCGTTGTGGATACCGGCCGCACGAGGTGGCGCCCGACTCGATCGGCCATCAGAAGGGATTGGTTGAATTCACGAGCGCGCAGTCGCGAAGGATGCAGCGGTACTGGCACGATCACGTCCGCGGTGAGCTGTGGCGGTAAGGCGCGAATCATCAATTTTGAGAGGCAATCCGCCAGGCCAAAAAGCTTTCGATACTTGAGCGCACAGATCGCGTCCTGAAGCGGCGGGAGATACGGATAAAGCGTCCACGCCCGATCATAGGCGGGCGGCCGCTCGAGACACTGTTGGCAACGGTGAGCCGGCGTCCTGGAGGTTGCGTGCTTCGAAGCAAAGGGTTGATCACAGCTGGAACAACGGGGACCGGTGAGCGGTGCGATTCTCGTCCAGCAGCAATCACAGAAATGGGGAATGGCATCCATGCGCAGAGGCTGCGCACAACTGATGCAATCGACAGGAAGCACGGCGCGGAGCGCCAGCCGGCACAACCCTCGTACGCCGAACAGGCGAGATGGCATGGCGGCACGTTAGGGGAACCGGCGATGGCTGTCAAGGTTGTGGGGTCACGAAATGGTGTGATATACGAAACTAATCGCGAATGGTTCGAATCCGCCGATGGTCACTCTCACAGAAGTCTCGAAAATCTATACGCGGGGGAACGACCCTATATGTGGCGTAGACCAGGTCAGTCTCGACGTCTCAGCCGGAACGTTCTGCGCATTTGTTGGCCCAAGCGGCTGTGGGAAAAGCACATTGCTCAATTTGATCGCCGGTCTCGATCTTCCAACGTCAGGATCCATCCATCTCGACGGACAATCGACCTCGGGCTATAGCTCGGACGATTGGACGAGAATTCGCCGGCACTTTATCGGCATTGTCTTTCAGGCCTTTCATCTGATCCCGGGTCTCACGGTCGAAGAGAATGTCGCTTTTCCACTGCTCCTGCGCGGGGAACGTGGTGCCACCGTTCGAAAACGCGTGACGGACGTGTTGGCGATGGTGCGAATGACGCACCGCGCTCCTCATCGTCCGAGCGAATTGTCGGGTGGGGAACAGCAGCGCGTCGCGGTCGCACGGGCGGTCGTGCACGAGCCGAAGATTGTTCTCGCCGATGAGCCGACCGGAAATCTTGACTCGCATCATGGAGCGGAAATCATCGCGCTGCTCAGGAGTTTGGTCCAACAGTTCCACCACACGGTCTTGCTGGTCACTCATAGTACCGCCGCTGCGGAAGCTGCCGATTACATCTGGGCGATGAAGGACGGGCGGCTCACGACGCGAACGGTGCCGTCGGCGGCTGCTCGAGGGGTTTGAATGGATCTCACGGTCAACATCGCGGGGGTGAGATTTCCCGCCTGCTTCATGAATGCCTCCGGCGCCCTATGCGTGACGCGTGAGGAACTAACGGCCTTGGGGCGGTCCCGGTCGGGAGCGATCGTCACGAAGTCCATGACAGTCGAGGCCCGTCAAGGTAACGCCATGCCTCGTTACTATGGGTTTCCCGGAGGATCGATCAATTCCATGGGGCTGCCCAATCTCGGTTATCGTGCCTATGAGAAACTGATTCCGGAGTTGAAACAGTTCGGCAAGCCGGTGATCGCCAGCGTGGCAGGCCTTTGCGAAGACGATTTCCTGACCATTGCGCGAGTGATCAACGCCGCCGGCCCCGACCTTATCGAGGTGAATCTTTCCTGTCCGAACCTCCCCGGAAAACCTCAGATCGGCTACGATGCCGATGCCTCCGAACGGCTCATGAAACGCGTGCGTCCTCTCATTACCGTCCCCATGGGAGTGAAGCTGCCGCCATATTTTGACCCGGCGCATCATCAGCTGATAGGCGATGCCATTGCCCGGTGCGGCGTGGATTTTCTCAATTTGATCAATTCCGTTGGAAACGGGCTCGTGGTGAATCCGGACGACGAAACGGTCGTGATCAGGCCGAAGGGGGGGTTCGGCGGCCTTGGGGGCGCGATCATCAAGCCGGTGGCGTTGGCCAATGTCCGCGCCTTCTATAAGCACTTTAAGGGCGAGATGCCGATCATCGGGACCGGCGGCGTCGTCACCGGAGTCGATGCGTTCGAACATCTGCTCTGTGGTGCCTCGGCGGTCCAAGTGGGGACCGCCCTGGTAGAGGAAGGGGTCCAAGTCTTTGCACGCTTGGAAAAGGAGCTGGCCGAATGTCTTGATCGGAAAGGCTACCGGTCCGCAGTGGAATGTCGCGGAAAACTCAAAGAATTAGAGTAAGGGTCTTGTTCCGGGGGGTTACTTGCCGAAGGATTTGGACAGTAGACCGAGTTGAAGAGCTCGCCTGAGCAGCTGTGCCACGTTCCGCACGTTCAGCCTTCGCATCAGGTTAAAGCGGTGCACTTCCACGGTGCGTACGCTGATTTGCAGCATGTTCGCGATTTCGCGATTCGTATGCCCCACCGAGACCAGCCGCAGAATGTCTCTCTGTCGGGGGGTCAACAAATCAAGATCGACCGGCTCGTCGATCAGCGTGTCAGGTTTCCGTCGTAGCGCGGTCTTCATGTTTTCCCACCTCGATTGCCAGCGATAACTGGAAGCGAGTCTAGCAAAGGTATGGAAGTCTGTAAACGAAACTGCCGATTTGTGCAGAGTGCCTTTGCTGCCGCATAAATACTGAGAAATGTCGCGGACACTCAAGTCAAAATAGCTAGGCGTTTTTACTGGGTAATAATTTCAGAAAATGGCCGCCTTCTTCATCCTTGCAGCAACGCTGATCCGAGCGCATGCGTTTCAACAACCATTTCGGTCATTCCTTACCGTGACGGGTGTGGCCTTGGGAGTCTTGGCGTCGGTGGCCATTACAGCGGCCAACGTCGAGGTGCTCCGTGCCTTTGAGCGTGCCGTCGTGACGGTCGCCGGACCAGCCACTCTTGAAGTGTCAGCCCAGGATCTTGGTCTTGATGAGACCCTGATCACCGAAATCCGAAGGGCGCCCGGGGTCGTCAAGGCGTCGCCCTTGATCGAAGAAGCCTTCATCCTGCAGGAGGGTCCGTATGGTCCGGAGAGTGCGCAAGTCTACGGCCTGGATCTGCTGGCAGAAGCCGAACAGCTTGGCTTTCGGATTGAACGAGGGGCGCGCGAGGAGGCGTTCAACGATGTGCTGAAACGGGACAGTGTGTACGTCGGACGAGAGTTGAGTGCCGCATGGAATCTGCGAGAAGGGAGTGGGGTTGAGGTCAGGGCGGGATCTCGACTGCTGCGGCTTCGGGTGGCCGGCGTCGTGGAAGGCCGCGATAGACCCGCCTCCTATTGGAACCGGGTGATGATCATGGACATCGCTGCCGCGCAACTAGCCTTCGACATGGTCGGCAGGCTGGATCGCGTGGAAATTGTGACGGCGCGTGATCGAACCGCCGATGAGGTTGCCAACGGTCTGCGCGCGGTGCTCCCTCCCTCTGTCGTCGTTGAACGACCGGCTCAACGCACAGCCCAGGTGGAAAAGATGGTGGGAGCGTTTCAGCTCAACCTGGCTGTCTTGAGTTGGGTCGGATTACTGGTAGGCATGTTCCTGGTCTACAACACGATGAATTTTTCGGTGGCGCAACGACGGCGTGAAATCGGCATCTACCGGGCTCTCGGGATGACCGAGCGGCGTGTCGCGGCCCTGTTCCTTCTGGAAGCAGGGGTGTTTGGGTGTTTCGGCGGCGCCTTCGGAGCCTTTGGTGGTTTGTGGCTGGCTCGAGGGCTGGTGGTGCTCGTCAGCCGCACGATCAGCGATCTGTATGTGCCGTTGACGTCGGCGACGTTTACGACGCTCGATCTTCAGAGCCTCACGTTTGTGTGCGAAGGCATCCTCGTCGGCGGCGTGGTGTCCATGGCGGGTGCCGTCGGACCCAGTCTGGATGCCAGCCGCACGGTCGCGACCAAGGCGCTTGCGCCTGGCGATTATGAACAGTCTGAAACTATACGGGTCGGCCGTTATCTACGCGCGAGTCTGGTCTTCATGGGGGCTGGCATGCTCTGCGCCTTGGGCCCTCCCATCAATGGACTCCCTATCCTGGGATATGGCGCGACGCTGTTTCTTCTGGGGGCGTTTGCCTCTCTCTCCCCTGTCTGTATTGCTGCGCTGCGGTGGTCGATGCAACAGAGAGGACAGATGGTGCCGGCGATATCTGGAAATCTCAAGCGAATGGCGGCCGATCATGCGGCGCGTCATCCCGGGCGAAACGCCGTGACGGTGTCCGCATTGCTGGTCGGACTCGCCATCATGATCGGAGTCGTCGTGATGGTACGCAGTTTTCGTCACACCGTCGAGGCGTGGGTCGATCAGACGGTGATGGCCGATCTCATCATTGCGCCACCGGCCTGGTTGCACGGGAAGCAGGTGGGGCATGCGTCGAGAACCTTGCCCGGCTCGTGGCTTGGCACCCTCACATCCATTGATGGCGTGGCGGCAGTAGACACCTATCGCGATGTCCAAGTCCAGGCGAACGGACAGCCGGCAGCACTGGTGTCCAGGAATCTGCGGCTTCATGCGGAGCGTGGGCGTTATTTGATGGTCGACGAAGAATGGGCCACCGTCCTCAGGCGGGCGGCCGACAGCGGTGGGGTGGTCGTCTCAGAAGTGCTGGCCAACCGGTTGGGACTGCAGCGGGGTGGAAGCGTGACCATCACGACTCCATTAGGACCACAGACAGTCGTCGTTGAAGGGATCTTCTACGACTACGCGACCGACGGGGGAAAGATTGTGATGGAGCGATCGATGTATCGTCGGTTTTGGAATGATGACCGTATCACGGTGTTCGCGCTGTATCTCAATCCTGATGCCGATCAAGAGCGGGTCAAACGTTCGGTGACTCAAGCGCTCAATCAGGCCTCGATGGCTCCGCCGCTCCTGGTGAATAATGGGGAGCTTCGACGGGAGATCCTGAACATCTTTGACCGGACTTTCATCCTGACCTATGTGCTGGAAGCGATCGCGGTCTTCGTCGCCGTCCTCGGGATCGTGAACACCCTGGTGACGGCCGTGCTGGAGCGACGGCGCGAGTTGGCCACACTGCGCGCCATCGGGGCCAGTGGGAGGCAGGTCGAGCGCTTGGTCCTGTGGGAGGCGGTCTATTTAGGAGTGATCGGCGCTCTGTTGGGCGTTCTGGGAGGTCTTGCACTGGCCTGGGTGCTCATCGCCGTCATCAATAAACAATCGTTCGGATGGACGATCCGCATGATGATCCCGATGGAAGTGCTGCTCCAGGCGGTGTTGTTGGCCATCGGGGCGGCATGGATGGCAGGCTACCTGCCTGCCCGGTGGGCCGCTCGACAGCCGGTCGGCGAGGGATTACGAGAAGAATAGCGTGCTCAAAACCAGGCATGAAACGGACTCAGCAGCACGCTCAGTGCGCGGTGGAGCCATTGCCGGTTTTCTAATTTCTCCCGCGTGAGCTTGGTGGACTGGGATACGTCCTCGACGAAAATCTCTTCCAAGCGCTTGGCAATGGACTGATCGTAGATCATCACGTTCAGCTCGTCGTTCATCGCCATGGAGCGATTATCGAAGTTTGCACTCCCGACGGTCGCCCAGGCACCGTCGATGATCATCATTTTGGTGTGAAGGAGGGCGGGCGAGTACTCATGCAGTTGAATGCCGCCGTCCAACAAAGGGCCGAACACGTCACGTTGAGACGCTTGGGTGACAAATTCGACTCCCTCGCCATTCTCCACGCTCGGAATCAGCACCCGGACGCGGACTCCCCGTCGAGCAGCGTCCAACAATGCACCGGTGAGCTGCTCGCCTGGTATCAAATACGGCGTGGAAATCATGATGGACGTGCGCGCCGAGGAGATGGCCTGCACAAACACGCGATACATCGCATCATTACCCTGCAGAGGTGAGCTGCGAACGATTTGTGCGTGCACCGGCAGGTCTTTGATCTCGACCGGCGGGTACGGCAAGTACTCTTTACCTCCCAACAGGACACCGGTCGCCTCACGCCAATGCTCGACGAAGGCTTCCTGCAAGCTTTGTACGACCGGTCCTTCGAGACGGACATTCGTTTCTCGCCAACGCCCGGCGGTGCGTCCATCGCCGTTCCACGTATCGTCGATCCCATAGCCGCCGGTGAATCCGATCCGTCCGTCAACGACGACGATGCGACGGTGGTTGCGCTTGTTCGTTCGTTCGAGACTCCATGGTCGCAATGGACGGAAGTCCGGCACGATCGTGCAGCCGGCCGCCTTGAGCGTTTCGATATACCGTTCCGGCACTCCCTTTGACCCGTGGGCGTCGAGGAGCATGCTCACGCGGACTTTCGCACGACATCGGTCGGCCAAGGCCTCGACGATGTCATCGGCGAGCTTGCCCTCGTGAAAAATGTAGGATTCAAATGTCACGGTGTCACGAGCCGAACGGAGGGCGTCGAGCAGGGCGGGGAACGTTTGTTCCCCGTTCAGGAGTATGTCCACACGATTGTCGCCGATGATCGGCGCTCCTGCAAACGCTTCCATCGACGTTCGGAAGGCGGAATCTTCGAGCCCTATGGAGGGAAGCGTCAGAGGAGTCGGCGTCGATGCACAGCCGTCAAGCCCCGCGGCGAAGCACAGTGTTGCACAGATCAACGACCGCCATCCCTTAGGGGAAAGGCCCCTGACTATCGGACTGCGATCTGCTGTGGTAAGTTGACTCACTCCCATTCATCACCTATTCCCGGAAAGTGAGGTCGCAGAGTAATGACGATATCGAATTCTTCGGACACAGCGAGCCTTAAGTCCTTGATTCCACAGATGATGTTGACATGGTATGCGGGCTTGTTCTTGGCGTTGGCGATTGCGCCGCTGGACATGCGCATTTGGTGGGGCCAGAACATTCTGCCGCTTCTGTTTGTGGCCACACTCGTGCTCACGTACCGAGCGTTTCCCTTATCCAATGCCTCCTATGTTCTGATTACAGGGTGGCTGACGCTCCATACGATCGCCGTCCACTATACCTATCCCAAAGTGCCGTTCGGATTTTGGCTCGACACCTGGTTTGATTTTCACCGCAATCATTTCGATCGGATCGTGCATTTCAGTTTCGGGTTTTTCATGACCCTGCCGCTGATCGAAATATTTCGACGCCGCTGTAACGTGAAGGGATGGCTGTTGCCGTATTTGGTCGTCATGACCGTACTGGGATTTAGCGCCTTCTGGGAGATCGTGGAGGCCTGGATCGGTCAAATCGCTCATCCGGATATCGAAAGGGCGATGGTGGGACACCAAGGAGACGTCTGGGATCCCCAACGAGACATGGCATCGGCTTTTTACGGTTCGGTGCTGTACGTCGGATACCTGGCTCTGAGACGCACGTTGCTCGAAGAGAGGCGGGAACCATTCTGCGCGGCCGAATCCGACGAACTTCTGGATGTCGCGCCATCGATGGCCGCGCCCGTCAGCGGTGGGTCGCAACCCGCCTAGCGATAGAGAGCGATCACGAAGGTCACGAGCGAAAGGATCAAGCCCGCCGCTACGAGCAGGGTCAGCCGTCTGAGCCTTTTCTCCACGGCATCGGAGCGCTCCGCCAGCCATTCCACCGACTGTTCGACGACTGCCAGCCGTCCATCCTCCGTCCTGGCTCCGCTCGGCCGCTCCAGCATGGCTTTGACCACGGGGACCAGTTTGGGGAGCTGCTTGATGAGAAGGCTGACGAACGGGTTCATGGCAACCATGTCTCTCGTTACCTGGGAGCATGTTTCCGGTCCTCGGCGGTCAGCGCCATTTGAGGACTAATGAGTTCGATGCTGAGCATTGGACCCATGAGCTGCAAGGGACCCTCGAATCGGACGAAACTCGGTACCTCATCCGCGAGGATGTAGCAATCGTAGCGAAAATCGGTTGGTAGCTTTCCCAGCATCGTTCCTAGAAACTTTTTGACCGGCCCGATGTCCGGCTTGAACGCATACTGCCAGGCCTTGCGGGACTGGTCGCCTATTCTGATGACCTGCTCGCCGACAAAGGCCAATTCGAGAGCAATCGCCATTGGCTCCGGCACGAAGGCCAGCACGTTCACCGTTTCGTTCGCCTCTCTCGGCAGGTTCAATAGCGTCGTGACAATCATCCCGTTGTAGGCGTCTTTCGGCACGTCGATGTCTCCCGTCAACACTTTTTCTGTCCGGTCCTCCCGTGTCCGTGCCCTGACCTCGTACGTGGACGTCCCTCGATCCACGAGTACGTCCATCTGTTGGGGAAATGATGGGCCGCGCTGACTGAGCTGATAGCGGATCAAGGTGAACACCCGCTGTTGTGAGAACGCCACTTTCTCGTCGTGAATCGATCCATCCTGGAAGCGAAACACGAGTCGGCTTTCTGCAACTCCCCCTTCCTTCACGGTCTGGGTCAGCTCTCCGTGGCCCACGATATCTCCGGCCGCCGATCGGACGAGCAGGAACCCATGGGTCAACCCTTCAGGAAATCGCACGGGCACAGGCGCGGCATCCGCCCCGGCAGGAGCGAACGGGATGATCGACAGGACAACGGCCAGCGCGGTGCCGAGGCACCACAGGCGGGTCCGGGGTGAATGTTGCTCCAACGCAGAACATCTGTCGCGAGGGTCATTCACTCAACAACTCCGCCAAGGGCTGCAAATCCTCGATCCGCTCGGCAAACACTTTCACAATGCCCATGATCGGAATCGCAAATAACAGCCCCCACACTCCCCAGAGCCAGCCCCAGAAGAGCAGCGCCACGAAGACTGCGGTGGTATTCATCTTGGACATTTTGCCGCTCATCCAGGTGAAGAGGACCATGCCGACGAACGTGGCAATGGCCAAGGAACAGATGGAGACCAACAGGGCCATAGGCACCGATTCGAATTGCATGAAGGCCGCCATTCCCGTGGCGAGTGCCGTGAGCGCCGGTCCGAGATACGGGATGAAATGCAGGATGCCGGCCGCGACGGCCCACGCGGCGGCATTATCCAAGCCAATGAATCGGAACGCGATCCAGGTCAGAATACCGAGAACGATGTTCGCGACGAGCAGTGTGAGCATATAGTTTTGAACGGACTGGTCGATGTCCTCGAGGATGGCGGCGGTGATCTTGCGTTTGCTTAGCGAAGGCCCCGAAATGCGCATGAGCTTTCGTTTGAAGGTGTCGCCCGACAGCAAGAGGAAGACCACGAGTAACAGCAGCATGACCGTATCGCCAATGAGCCCGAACATGCCCAATGAGCCCGTCCAAAGCCAATCGACGAGTTTGATTTTCGATTCCTCGATGACGACGCGGGTAGGCGGTTTCTGCGCTTTGCTTTGACCATTCGTCGCCTGGTTGGTGGCCTGTTCAAGCTCGCGCGCGGCCTCATGGACCTTCAACATTGGGTTCGGTTGGGAGGCCAAGTCGCGAAGAGTGGCCGACAATTTCGCGGCCGCGTCCGGCACCTCCTCCAGTATTCTCTCAACCTGTCCACGCAAGGATAATGTAGCGGCCCCCATAATGCATAGCAGCGCCACCATCGCCACGGTGGTCCCCACGAGACGGGGTATCTTCAGTCGTTCCAAAAATCTCACCAGGGGGTTGAGTGTCACGGCCAGGATAAAACCAAGGACCAACGGAATAAAAAACCGTTGAGCCGAATACAAGGCAAACACGATTGCGACGGTGGACAAAATGACGGCGGCGATGCTTCGGCTGTCGGAGGGCAGATCCATCGTCGAAGCGGTGTCCGACGGTGAAGCATGCGGTGAGAGAGGGAACATACCCGGAGGACAGTTCGCTGCGCGTTCTTTTCTCTGCATGCAGGGCGTTTCCGGATGGTGAGCGATTGCCTCTTCATTCATGACAACACAGCCCCAGGGGCACCCCTACTAGGAGAACTCCTTGTAGGAAAGTCCCAGGTTGGATTGCTGTAAATCGACCGGTGAAGACCCGAAGTCTGTCGAACGGATGGGAAGGGCTAGTGCTGCGCGGTGGCGGCGGCGAGGGGTTGCGCGCCCTGATACTCCACTTCAATGGTAAAGCCGAGGTCCCGGATCATGCCCCATACTTCAGGGGCCGGAGCGCCAGGCGTCGTAAGATACCCGTTCACGAACACGGAATCCGCGGGATAGAGGGCGAGTGCCTGCAGGCTGCGCAAGTTATGTTCCCGCCCGCCGGCGATGCGGATTTCCGTGCGGGGGTGCAGGAAGCGGAAGAGACAGAGGACTTTCAGACAGCGTTGGGGGGTGAGTGCATCGCAGGCTTCCAAGGGGGTCCCGGCCACCGGATGCAGCATGTTCAATGGAATGGAGTCGGGTTTCACCTCCCGCAGAGCCATAGCCAGGTCGATGAGATCATCATTGGCTTCACCCATGCCCACGATGCCTCCGGAGCAGATCTCCAATCCCGCGGCACGTGCGTGCCGTATGGTGGCAAGACGATCCTGAAACGTATGGGTCGTACAAATCGATCCGTGGAAGGCCTCGCTGGTGTTCAAGTTGTGATTCACCCGATCCACGCCTGCGGCTTTGAGTCGTTTGGCCTGCGCCTCATTCATCAGGCCCAGTGAACAACAGATCTGAATCGGCAGTTCTTGCTTGATGGCTCGAACCGCTTCCGCGATTTCGTCGATCTCGCGGTCCAGCGGACTGCGGCCGCTGATGACGATGCAGTAACGCTGCGCTTTGGAGGCGGCCGCCTGACGCGCGCCGTCGATCATTTGATTCCGAGGCAGGAGGTTGTATCGTTCGATGGCCGCCGTCGACACCGCAGATTGCGAGCAGTAATGACAATCCTCCTGGCAGGCGCCGCTTTTCGCATTTTGCAACATTTGCAGGCGGACGGTCTTGCCGAAGTACTGAGAGCGGACGAGAAAGGCCGAGTGCAAGAGGGCGAGCAGATCTTCATCCGGCGTGTTCAACACGTCACGGCATTCCGCGCGGGTCAAGACCTCGTCTGACAACGCTTTCCGAGCAAACAGTGAATAATCCACGGATCTCTCACTCCCTTGCGAAAAGAGGTCTACCTTTGAAGGATTTCGAAGCGAAAGCTACACGGTTTCGAACGGAGAAGCAATGCCCTGGTAGGGAATGCTGCGGCCGGCGCTGGCGGTGCCCTCTCGTCCGCTCGCGGCGCCCCCTTCCAGCCAAGGAAGGGCCACGAAGGTATTCCAGTTCCCGCAGCGGCGGCAGCGTCCAGACCATTCGGTCGTGTCTTGCTGACAGACCGTGCAGACGTAGGGCACGATCACCCGCTTCTTGAACTGCAGCGCTTTCTTGAGCTCGACGACCGCCTGTTCCATGTGCTGCTTCCGCAGGAAGAGATTCGCCATGATTTTATGGTAGTCCACGAGCTGATCCTGCGGGCCTTCGACCGTCGAGAGAATATCAAAGGCTTCATCGACCATTTCCAGCCGGTAGTAGAGCTTGCCGAGATAGAATTGGAGGACGGCGTTGTGCGGATCCTGTTGCAGCGCCTCCTGATAGATGCGGATGATCTCGCTGGGCTCGCCTTGTTCCAAAAAGAGCTCTTCCAGCCGATGCAGGATGATGACGTTGCGCGTCTTGGCATACACCTTTTTCAGTATCTCGACGGCGTCTTTGGTCTTGCCTTCGCGTATCAACACCTCGCCCAGACCGATGTAGGCGGGTAGAAAGGTTCGGTCTTTCTTGATGGCCCCTCGAAAATAGCGTCTCGCCTTGTCGGCGTGCCCTCGCTCCAGCAACTGGCGACCCACTTCATACATGCATCCCGTCAGGAGTTGGGCCTCTGCGCGTCGCTCCGCATCCGGCAGATTGGCCTTGGCCATGCGGTGCTGGATTTCCAGCGCGTCGCTCCATTTTTCAAGCCGGATCAACAAATCACGCTTCCGGATGAGGCCGGTCAGGTTGTCCGGCTCGATCCCCAGGATTTTTTGCAAGGTCTGGAGCGCGTCCTCATAGCGTTTCGCCCCCTCGAGGTCCTTCGACAGCTCCAGCAAAATTTCAATGTTCCGGTCGTCAATGCGCTGCGCATTCTGGTGCAGACGAATGGCCTCCGCATGGTTGCTTTCCGACCGATAGATGTTTCCCAGCCAGAGAAGCGAATCTACTCGATTCGGATCGATCGAGAGCGCTTTTTCGAACAAGCCCACTGCATCGCTCGTCCGCTTCGACATGAAGGCATGCGTGCCTTCCCGATGCAAGGCGTCCACCTTCTCCTTGCGCCGTTGGAGGCGCGTGCTTCGCCAGTTTCCGATGACGTGCACGGTTTGACGCATTCCGACCGCCAGAGCCACCAACACGGCGCCGACGGCCATCGAAAACACCACGAGGGTGACTGCACTCAAGTCGAATTGCGTCGACGGGCCGGTATGAACGGTAATCGTGCCGGGATTGAGCTCGCGAAAATAGCTGTAGATGAAAATACCGGCACTGACCAGAAAGATCGTCGTGAGCAGCCTGAGCATGGCGCTACGCTCGCTTGGCGGTTTGCGCTCTTGTGCGAGGAATGGACTTCGATGCGGCGATGGCCGGCGATGCGTAGCCCGGAATAGGGATGCGTTTTGCATCCCCCCACAGCCGTTCGAGGCCGTAGTGGTGGCGCGCATCCTGCCGGAAGATATGGACGACGACGTCGCCGAAATCCATGAGCACCCACTGCGAGGACGCCTTTCCTTCGATGCTCAACGCACCGGGACCCGATTGGGACAGCACCCCATCGACGTGATCGGCGATCGCTCTCGTCTGGCGGTCCGAATCAGCGGATCCCAAGACCAGATAGTCGGCAACGGAGGTCAGCTTCGCAACGTGGAGGATGAGGACGTCCGTGGCCTTCTTGTCGAGCATGGCCCTCGCAATGGCTAGGGCGGTGGCCTTCGATGTTCGTGCGATCGGCGTCCTCTTAGTAGATATGATGTTGAAGTATATAGGATTGCACCGCAGGCGGCAACAGATTTGCCGTGGGAACCCCCTGAGCGATTTTTGCGCGAATGTCCGAGGCGGACACGTCACTGGGAGGCAAGCGAAGGCAGATCAGCGATTGCTGGCCGATAGCGGTGTCCAGGCGCACGCTGCGCCCGGCATCCAGGTCCACGAGCGAAGCCCGGGGGAGACGGGGGATCAGCGGCAGTGCGGAAAGTGCTTGAAACGACAGCCCCGGTCGGGAAAGGACTACGAACGAACAAAGCGTCAGCAGGGTCTCCGGGTCGCGCCAGGTCGGCAATTCGAGGAAGGCGTCCAATCCGATCAGGAAGTAGAGGGTGGTTTCCCTGCCGTATTGCTGTTGAAGCAGCCTCACCGTATCGATCGAGTAGGATTTCCCCGACCGTCGCACATCGACATCGGAGATCGACAGTGAAGGATCCGATCCAATGGCCAGTCGGACCATTTCATAACGGTCCTTTGCCGGAGCAAGGTATTCAAGCGGCTTGTGCGGAGGATCGCCCGTCGGGATCAAGACGACGCGATCGAGTTGGAGCGCTTCGCGCGTTTGACGCGCAATCGCCAGATGGCCATTGTGAACGGGATTGAACGTTCCGCCCAACAATCCAATGCGCGACGACACTCACACCTCACAATTCCGGAGGCGGATCACAGAATGACAAGATTGTCGCGATGGATGACCTCTTCATACTCTTGCGGGCCAAGGCGTTGTTGAATCTCGGCCGTCTTGAGGCCCTTGGTTTTCATCAACGTGTCCGAAGAGCAATTGACGAGCCCCTTCGCGAATTCTTTGCCGTCAGGATCCAAGCAGCTGATCGGATCACCCGCTTCGAAGGTGCCTGTAACCGTCACGATTCCCGAAGCCAGGAGACTTTTCCCACGCTTGGTCAGTGCCTCGACGGCTCCCTGGTCCAATGTAATCGCGCCCCGTGCCCGTAAGGTGTACCCAATCCAATGCTTGCGGCTGTTCATTCGCCGCGCTTTGGCGAGAAACAGACTCCCGCCCGGATTGCTCCCGGAAAGGATCTGTGGAAGAAGCCCAGGTCTCTGGCCATTCACGATCAATGTGGCGACGCCATATTCGCCGACTTTCTTGGCCGCGCGGACCTTGGTCGCCATGCCTCCCGTGCTGCCGAACGTGGTCGAGACGCCGGCGCGTCGCTCGATGTCGTCGGTGATCTCGGCAATCAATGGAATGAGTTCGGCCGACGGATTTTTGCGAGGATCTTCCGTAAACAATCCGTCAATGTCTGAAAGGATCACGAGCAGGTCGGCATCGACCAGATGGGCGACCTCCGCGGCGAGCGTATCGTTATCACCGACCCGAATCTCATCCACGGCGACCGTATCGTTCTCATTGATGATCGGGACGACCTGAAACTCGATCAAAGCTGTGAGGGTATGCCTGGCGTTCAGAAAACGACGTCGGTCAGCCAAATCTTGATGGGTCAGCAGAATCTGCGCCACCTTGATCCCGAGGCGCTCAAACGACTTTTCATAGGCCCACATCAGCCTGCTTTGTCCGACTGCCGCCGCGGCCTGTTTCACCGGCAAACTCTTCGGGTACTCTTTGAGCGAGAGCTTTTTGATACCGGAGACGATCGCACCAGACGAGACGACCAGGATTTCTCGTCCCGCGGTCCGTAACGCAGCCAGATCCTCTGCCAGACGATCAATGCGTTCCGGCTCCAGGCCGGCCTCCCTGGAGGAGACCAGGCTGCTTCCGACTTTGACGACGATCCGGTTGGCCTGTGTTAGGACTTCGTTTCGCATGCCGTTGTTCGAAGCTGCTCGACGCGTTGACCCACGAACGTGATGAGTTCCGTCAGCCCGGCTCTTGTGGCCGAAGACACGGGCAGGCAAGGAATGCTCCGATCCCGGCAAAAGGTCTGGAGCGAGATCAGGCGGCTCTCATCGCCGGCTGCGTCAATCTTGGTCGGAACCACGGCAAATGGGCGCTTGGCCAACGTGGGATCGTAGGCCGTCAGTTCCTCACGCATGATCGTAAAGCTCGCCAAAGGCTCGTCCCCTGCACCCTCGGAGACGTCAATCAAGTGGAGCAGGAGGGAAGTCCGCTCGATGTGGCGCAAAAACTGAATGCCGAGCCCCTTGCCTTCATGGGCACCTTCAATCAGTCCCGGGATGTCGGCGACGACGAAACTGCGCTCTTCGCCGTACCGCACCACGCCCAGATTCGGGACGAGTGTGGTAAAGGGATAATCAGCAATCTTGGGCCGTGCGGCAGAAATCGCGGCAATCAACGTCGATTTCCCGGCATTGGGAAATCCGACAAGGCCGACGTCCGCCAGCAATTTGAGTTCGAGCCGGAGCGTAAATTCTTCGCCTTCAGTGCCATGCTCAAAATGAGTGGGTACGCGGTTCGTCGAAGTCGCAAAATGACTGTTGCCACGTCCGCCTTTGCCGCCCTGCGCCACCGTGACCGATTCCCCATCGACCACCAAGTCGGCCAGCATTTCACCGCTGGCCAGGTCGTAGATGACGGTCCCTACCGGTAACAGCACCTGAATGGATTTTCCTCTGCGCCCGGTGCAGTTCGATCCGCCGCCCGGCTTGCCGTCTTCCGCCTGGTAATGCCGCTGGTAGCGAAGATCGAGCAGCGTCGTGAGTCGTCGGGAAGCGGTAAAGATGACATCGCCTCCGTCGCCTCCATCGCCTCCGTCGGGGCCACCGCGGGGCACAAACATTTCGCGGCGGAAACTGCGGCTGCCGTCGCCTCCGCGACCGGCCTTGACCGTGATAGAGACTTCGTCGACGAACATGGCATCCTTCCCTGCTGAGCCGACCGGCGATCCGACGAAAGGCGAAAGGCGCCGCGGCGGAAGCCCCCGCCACGGCAGCGTACTTCTAACTGCCGACTACTGCCTGGGTGACTCAGGAGAAAGAGAAACGCGGTGGTTACGAGGCCACGGGCACGGGATAGACGCTGACCTTCTGTCGCGCGCGTCCGCCCTCGAACTTGACGATTCCCGTCACGCGGGCGAAGAGTGTATGGTCTTTTCCGAGGCCGACATTGAAACCGGGGAAGAACTTTGTCCCGCGCTGGCGCACAATGATGGCGCCCGCCTTGACAGTTTCACCGCCGTACGCTTTCACACCGAGATATTGAGGATTGCTGTCCCGCCCGTTTCTTGACGAGCCGCCGCCTTTATTCGTCGCCATAACGTCCTTTACGCTGTTTCGATCCCGGTAATCCTTAACTTCGTGAAGCCCTGACGATGACCTTTCGTGCGCCGATAATTCTTACGGCGTTGCTTCTTGAAGACCATGATCGACCGAGTTCGGCCCTGATCGATGATTTCCGCCGTGACTCTCGCGCCCTTGACCAACGGTTGTCCGACGACAATGCCCTTATCACCGTGGACCAGTCTCACCTCCCTGAGTTCGACCTCGCCGCCGACATCGCCGGGAAGACTTTCGACCTGAAGGAGAGAGCCGTTTTCGACCCGATATTGCTTGCCGCCTGTTTCCACTATTGCATACATGAGTGCTGCCTCCGTGACAGAACAGCGTTATGTATCATAGTGATTTCAAAGGTGTCAAGGAAGGATGGGCACACGTGAGCCTCCTCCCCCTCCGTTGGTGGGCTGTCTTGCATGCATTTCTGAGTGTAATGTGGCGTTATGAAGTCCACGCGCACCACGCCATCACGGACGAGATTTGTGCTCAGACCGTATCGCCGCGTTCCGACGTGGTTTAACTCCTACTACCTGAGCGGAAGTGTGATCGGTAAGGGGGTGGTAAAGAATCTCAGCCTCACCGGCTTACGTGTGCTGGGGGATCATTCGCTCACTCCTGGAACTCAAGTCTGCGTTCGCCTCACGTTCGGGGACATGGATCCTCCATTGGAGATTTCCCGTGCCTCGGTCCGTTGGTCCAATGAGTCCGAGTTCGGATTGAAGATCGAACATGTAACACCCCATGCGGCTCAGCGCCTTGCCTATCTGATCAAAGCCGACCTCGCTCTCCGCCCGGACGCGCGGTAACGCTCCTTCACATCACCGGCCGTTTGCTTGACGCTTCTTCAAAACCGCTGCTATAGTCCGCGTCATGATGGAGGCGCAAGGCAAAATCTGGATGGACGGGTCGTTCGTCGACTGGGCGGATGCGAAAGTCCACGTCTTGACGCATTCCCTCCACTACGGACTGGCAGCCTTCGAAGGCCTCCGCTGCTACAAGGGAAAGTCCGGATCGGCCATCTTCAAGCTGCCCGAACACGTCGATCGATTGTTCGAATCGGCCCACATCGGCATGATCACGATGCCTTATGAAAAGAAGCAGGTCGCCGAAGCCATCGTCGAGACGGTGCGGATCAACAAATTGGATGCCTGCTACATCCGGCCCCTGGTGTATATCGGATACGGGGCCATGGGCGTCTACCCCGGCGACAATCCGATCAAGCTCGCGATCGCTGCCTGGAAGTGGGGATCGTATCTGGGCGACGATGCCCTGGCCAACGGTATGCGGGCCTGCGTCTCGTCGTTTACGCGTCATCACGTCAACGTGTCGATGACAAGGGGCAAAATCTCCGGCTACTACGTCAATTCAATCCTGGCCAAACGGGAAGCGAAGTCGAACGGCTACGACGAAGCCATTTTGTTGGATCCTGATGGCTACGTGTCAGAGGGAACCGGTGAGAATATCTTCATCGTGCGGAAAGGCCGCCTGAAAACGACACCCCTCACCTCCATTCTCGAAGGCATCACGCGCAACGCGGTGATCGAGCTTGCACGCGAGCAGGGGATCGTTGTGCTCGAAGAGCGGTTCACGCGCGACGAAATGTACATTGCCGACGAAGTCTTCGTTACCGGCACCGCTGCCGAATTGACTCCCGTCAGAGAAATCGACAACCGCCGCATTGGCACCGGCAAACCGGGTCCCATTACGGTGTCGCTACAGAAGCGCTTTTTTGCGATTGTGCGAGGGGAGGATCCGTCCCACGACTCCTGGCTCACCCGCGTTTGAGGACGCTCAACAAAGGCCGTCAGCCGCGTTCTCGCTCGCTCAAACCCTCAACGAGTCGATTCTACTGGAGGCAAGGTACCCATCCGCTCGCATTTGATCGAAGCGAGCGGGTCAAGCGAAGCTTGGTATGTACCTCTTCGGCTTTTCGCTCGCTGCGGCCTTGCTGACATCCTTTCTTGAGCGTCCTGAGGTATTGAAATCGCTTGGCTAGTGAGCGGCGGGATCGGTCGAGGAATGGGAGTCGGACGCCGGTTTGTCTGTCGGAGCTGGCGGAGCCGCCGGGGCTGGTTGGGACGTTTCTTTCTTCTTCAGATCAATGACCGTCGAGGAGAAGGTCCGTTCCTTTGCGAGAATGGCGAGGCTTAACGACGTCACCATGAAGACGACGGCGACCACGACGGTAAACTTGCTGAGAAAATTCGCCGGTCCACGGCTGCCGAATACCGTCTGGCTGGAGCCGCCGAACGCGGCGCCGATTTCCGCGCCTTTTCCCGATTGCAGAAGAATGGCACCGATCATCAGAAAGCAGGCGATGACGTGAATGATGATGACGAGTGTGTGCATGAGTGAGTCAGTGTTGAGGTCTGTCCATTGCGGCGCGCACGATTGTAGCAAACGACTCCGTCTTCAAACAAGCCCCACCGACAAGGGCGCCATCAATGTCTGGTTCGTTGAGAAGTGACTCCGCATTCTGGGGCGTGACGCTTCCTCCGTAGAGCACTCTGATCTGTTGTGCCACGTCCGTGCCCCAGCCTGCGGCGATGCGCTCGCGGATCGCACGGTGGACGGCCACGGCCTGTTCCGTTGTAGCCGCATGGCCGGTCCCGATGGCCCATACCGGTTCGTAGGCGATGATCACGGCCTTCAATTCCTGGGCACTCAACCCTGCGAGGCCAGCGGTGATCTGACCAGTGACCACCGGTTCCGTGCGTCCCGACTGACGTTGGACCAGAGATTCCCCCACGCAGAGAATCGGACGAAGGCCAACGGCCAAGGCCGCACGGACTTTCTGGTGAATGTGCTCGTCGCTCTCCCCGAATAGCACTCGCCGCTCGGAATGGCCGACGATGACGTAGGTGCAGCCGCTATCGCGAAGCATCGGCCCGGAGATTTCACCCGTAAACGCGCCCTGCGGCTCCCAGTACATGTTCTGTGCGCCAAGCGCAATGTGCGATACCGAACCCAAAGCCGAACGCGCGGACTCGAGCGCGGTGAACGGCGGTGCGATGACGATTTCCACGCTGCGATCGGCCGAAAGGGCGCCGGCCAATTCCCGAACGAAGTGGCCGGCCTCCGAGGCCGTCTTGTTCATTTTCCAGTTGCCGACGATGAGAGTGGTCCGCACGGGTGGCTGATTCGCTAGTCTTTGCGCTCGGGCAGGGCGACCAAACCGGGCAGCGGTTTGCCTTCCAGTAATTCGAGCGCCGCGCCGCCGCCGGTGGAGATGAAGGAGATATTCTCCGATTCGCCGGCTCGATGGATCGCCATGGCCGTTTCACCGCCGCCGACGATCGTCAACGCATAGGCGTCGGCGATCGCGTGCGCAATCGAGAGGGTGCCGCGTGCAAACGCGTCGATTTCGAAGACGCCCATCGGGCCGTTCCACAGAATGGTCTTGGCATTTTGCACGGCTTCCCCGAACAGCTTGACCGAGGCCGGACCGATGTCGAGCGCGTACCAGCCTTTGGGGATCTCCTGCACCGGTACGATCTTGGTTTCCGCACCGTGGTCGCGGCTGGCAGCCACGACGCAATCGACCGGCAGATAGAACTTGACGCCGCGCGAGAAAGCGTGATCTTCGATGCCTTTGGCGAAATCGAGCATGTCGTTTTCGACCAGTGAATTACCGATCTCGAGTCCCTTCGCCTTGAGGAACGTGAAGGCCATACCGCCGCCGATGATGACCTTATCGACGCGCTTGCCGAGATTCTCGATGACGCCGATTTTTCCCGACACTTTGGCTCCGCCGAGAATGGCGACGAACGGCCGCACGGGATTTTCGACCGCGCCCTCGAGGTACTCAATTTCCTTCTTCAGCAGGAACCCGGCTGCAGCGACGGGCACATATTTCGTGATGCCTACGGTGGAGGCGTGAGCTCGGTGTGCCGCACCGAAGGCATCGTTGATGTAGACGTCCCCCAGTGCAGCCAGCGACTTCGAAAACGTCTCATCATTTTTCTCTTCGCCCGAATGGAAACGAAGATTCTCGAGCAGCATGACGTCGCCCGGCTTCATTTTGGCGACGAGACTTTCAATGTTTGGACCGATGCAATCGGGGGCAAAGATGACGTCTTTGCCGAGCAGACGCCCCAACCGTTTCGCCACGGGCGCCAAACTGAACCTGGGATCGAATGCGCCTTTGGGACGGCCGAGGTGTGAACAGAGGATGGCTTTACCGCCGTCGTCGACCACACGGTTGATGGTCGGCAGCGTGGACCGGATGCGGGTGTCGTCCGTAATCTGCAGCGAATCGTCAAGGGGGACGTTGAAATCCGCACGTATGATGACCCGCTTGCCGGCCAGCGAGATGTCGTCGATCGTCTGCTTATGCAAGTTCATGAACGGTCCTCTGGGTCAACGTGAAGCCAATTGACCAATGATGCGGAGCGTGGCGGCTTACCGGCCTTTGGATTTGGCCGCGAGGACCTTGATCAGGTCGCGCACGCGGCAGGAATACCCCCATTCGTTGTCGTACCAGGCGGTGACCTTCACGAGCCGTTTGTCGATGACCGTCGTCAACGGCGCATCGACCGTGGCGGAATGATCGTCGCCTTTCTGGTCGATTGAGACGATGGGATCCTCGGAGTACTGCAGGATGCCCTTCAATGATCCGTTCGCGGCCTTGCGGAACGCGTCATTGACCGCCGTGACATCACAGTCTTTTTCGGTTTCCACCGTCAGATCCACCAGAGACACGTTCGGGGTCGGCACTCGAATGGCGAGCCCGTCCATTTTGCCCTTTAATTGCGGGAGGACAAGGTGCAAGGCTTTGGCGGCGCCGGTGCTTGTCGGAATCATCGACATACCGGCCGCCCGCGCGCGTCGAAGATCCTTGTGCGGGAGATCCAAGAGTTGTTGATCGTTGGTGTACGAATGAATCGTCGTCATGACGCCATGCTTGATGCCGAACGTCTCCAGCAGGACTTTGGCGACTGGCGCCAGGCAATTGGTCGTGCAGGAGGCATTGGAGACGATGTGATGGATTTTGGGATCAAACTTGTCCTCGTTGACGCCCAACACGATGGTGACATCGGGATCTTTGGCGGGAGCAGAAATGATGACCTGCTTCGCGCCCGCCGAAAGATGCTTTCCGGCTCCTTCCCGATCGGTAAATCGTCCGGTCGATTCGAGGACGATCTCAACGCCCAGATCCTTCCAGGGCAACTCCTTCGGATCCTTGACCGCCAGGACTTTGATCGCCTTTCCATCGACGATGATCTGATCGTCTTTGGCTTCAACGCTGCCCTTCAGGGTCCCGTGCACCGAGTCATACTTCAACAGATAGGCTAATGTCTTGGCATCGGTGAGGTCGTTGATCGCGATGAATTGCAACTCCGGATCTCCGAGCGAAGCCCGCAAGACGTTGCGCCCGATCCGTCCGAATCCATTGATGCCCACTTTGATCGCCATGATGCGGGTACTCCTTCAAAGAAATTGCCGCTGCGCGAGGTGAAAACGATGGGCGATAGTATCGGCGGGCGCCCCTCTGAGTCAAGCGATACAAAAGTGGTAACCCCGCGTCGTCATGGATCTTTTTGATTCTCGATCTGCATGCAACCGCATGACGTCGTCCGGTCGTTCTTCTTCAGCGTCGGCTTGCGTGTCAGCTTGCTTGTCAGACGGACGGTTCGCTACAGTTTTTGTTCCGAAGAGAGGTGCGGCTCTCACCGACGGAAGGACGTCACCGTGTTCGATAAGACGATAGAAGCTTTGGAATGGGGGAAGCTGTTGGCGCAGCTCGCGGCGCATACGCGTTCGGCGAGAGGCGCGGCACGCGTGCGGTCCGCCCAGCTTTCGTCGGATCTGACCGAGGCGCGCCACCTTCAGCAACTGACGAGCGAAATGGTCCGACTTCAAGACTGTCCTGATCCCATGCCGGTGCTGGCATTTCCGGACGTGGAAGAGATGCTGAGCCGAGCCGTCAAAGGCGCAGTACTCGACACCCATGAGCTGCGTGACCAGGCTGTCGTCTTGACGCTCTGGGAGGACGTTCAGCGCTATCTCGGCAGACATGCACAGGACGCTCCGGCGTTGACCGCTGCGGCGGGGGTGCTGGCGGCGGGGCACGAGCTGCGGAGCATCAGGGCGATGCTCGAGGCATCGATTCAGCCGGACGGCTCAATTCGGGAGTCGGCGACTCCTGAGCTTCGTCGTCTCACGCACCACGCCAACGATCTTAAGCAGGAGATCCGGCATCGCCTCGAGGATATCTTGCACTGCCGCCGCTATGCCGAGGCGCTCCAAGAACAGTACTTTGCCCAACGCGAGGGTCGCTATGTCGTCCCGATCAAGATCGAGATGCAACGCCGTGTTCCCGGCATCGTGCACGACGTATCTGCCAGCGGGGCCACGGTCTTTCTCGAGCCCCGTGAATTGGTCGAGTTGAACAATGCGATCAAGGTGGCCGATCGAGAGGTCGATCGTGAGGTCATGCGGATTCTTCGTGAGCTCTCCGGTCGCATCGCGGAAAAAGCCGCTCTCATTCTTGCCGGCCTCGACGCGCTTGCCGACTTGGATGCCATTGGTGCGCGCGCAGCCTTCGGGCGCCAGTTGCGTGCTCAACCCGTGTCGTTGAACGATGAGGGACGCATTCGTGTAAAACAGGCGAGGCATCCGCTCTTGGTCCTCAGCAAGGCCCATGTCGTGGCCAATGACCTGGTACTTGATGAAGGGGTCCGCGTCCTGGTCATTTCCGGTCCGAACACGGGCGGGAAGACGGTCACCCTGAAAATCATCGGGCTCTTTGCGCTCATGGTCAGAGTCGGGATGCACCTGCCGTGCGAGCCGGAGTCCGAGATGGCCGTCTTTCCCGAGCTGTTTGCAGACATCGGCGATGCGCAGGATCTCGCTCGCGACTTGTCGAGCTTCTCGGCTCATATGACCCAAATGATTGAGCTCCTCAAGAGGACGCACCCGGAGCGCCGGGCCCTGGTCTTGCTCGATGAGCCAGTCACCTCGACCGATCCCACGGAAGGGGCGGCCTTGGCGGAAGCGTTGTTGTGTCGCCTCGCCGGACTTGGGATGAAAGTGATTGTCACCACCCACTATCGCTCGCTGAAAATTCTGGCGCAAACGACGCCGGGATTCGCCAATGCTAGCGTGGAGTTCGACATCACGACGCTGTCCCCGACGTATCGGTTGTTTATGGGAGTGCCCGGCGGCTCGTCGGCCATTGAGATTGCTGGGCGTCTCGGCATGGAACAGACCATCCTCGACGACGCGAGGCAGAAACTGAAGTCCGAAGATCGGACGTTCGAACAGATGCTCGGTGACCTGCATGCGAAACAGCGACAGCTCACCATTGATCTGGCACGAGCCGAAGAGGCCAGGGCTGAAGCCGAAACTGCCGCGGCTCAAGCAAGAGCGCGGCTTGCCCGGCTGGAAGCGACGGAGCATGAAGAGCGAAAAGGAATCAAAAAGCGCTTGCAGGAACAGTTCAGCCGCGCCCGCGCCGAAGTGCAAGCGACCGTCGACGAAGTGAAACGCGAACAGAAACTCATGAAAGCAAAAGAGGCAAAACAGCGCCTGTTCGAGCTGGAGGCAAAAACGAGCGCAGTCTTCACGCCAGCCGGCACTCCCATACCGCTGGAGCGGCTTGAGGTAGGCGACCAGGTCGAAATCGCCGGGCTGGGCATGACTGGAACGCTGCTTGAGGTCCCTCGAGGAAAAAAGCGTGTGCGCGTGAAGGTCGGCGAGGGTGAATTGCTCGCGACGGTCGCCAACCTCGTCGGGGTAGGACGACCCTCCGGAGGGGAGCCGTCCGCTCCGACGGCTTCGCTATCGAGCGCGGCCACAACAGGGCGCTCCTACCATGCCGAGGAACACCGCATTGTCGATGTCCGAGGCCATGCGGCTGACGACGCGCTCGATCAAGTGACTGCGGCATTGGATCGGGCCACCCTTGAAGGTACGCCCTCGCTCCGCATCATCCACGGTCATGGGACGGGAAAACTGAGATCCGCCCTGCGCGCGTATTTGAGAGAATCGCCCTATGTGGCCCATGCCCGTCCCGGCGATCGAACGGAAGGGGGCGACGGCGTGACCATCGTGACGATACGGTAGTCGGCTAGGAAATATGGTACTTGGCCATGCGGTAGCGAAGTGTATTACGTGTGATCTTGAGGAGACGGCTCGCTTCAGAAACATTTCCTGCCGCCTTTCGGAGCGCTTCTTCCAGTATTTTCTTTTCCATTTCTTGAAACGAGAGGCCGAACGCCAATAGCGAGGTCCTTTCCGGCAAGACGCCGGATGCCGGCGCTTTTTGGGCCCGAAATGTGAAAGGCAAATGGTCCGGCTGGATCGTGTCGGTCTTGCAGGTGATCGTCAACCCCTCCACCACGTTGTGAAGCTCCCGGACATTGCCAGGCCAATCGTGCCGTTCCAGGAGTGCCAACGCCGCCGAAGCAATGCCTTGAATACGGCATCCGCGATGCTGGCGTGCATGCTCGAGGAAGGATTTGAGGATCGGTTCGATGTCGTCCGGCCGTTCACGGAGCGGCGGGAGACGGAGTTGATAGACGTTCAATCGATAAAACAAGTCAAGCCGAAAGCGTCCGGCCTTGATCTGCGCCGGGAGATCTTCGTTGGTCGCCGCGATGACGCGGATGTTCACTTTGACGCTTTGCGTATCGCCGAGCGGATCCACCATATGGTCTTCCAGGACGCGGAGCAATTTGGCCTGCGCTGAAAGGCTCATTTCGCCGATTTCGTCGAGAAAGAGAGTGCCTCCTGCCGCCAGTTGGAACTTGCCTGGCTTCGCCTGCTTGGCATCCGTGAAGGCGCCCCGCTGATAACCGAAGAGTTCCGATTCCAAGAGCGGTTCCGGAATGCCGGCGCAGTTCAGCGCCAGGAAAGGACCTTGCGACCGTGGACTGGCTGCATGGATCGCGCGAGCAAACAGTTCCTTGCCCGTACCGCTTTCACCGGTGATCAGCACCGTCGCATCGGTGACCGCCACTTCTGCAGCCAGCCGCTTGACCAGCTGCATCTGCGGAGAGACGCTGATGATACGGTCGAATCCAGGGAACTGCTCTTGTGGCAGACCGGCTGAAGGCTGCAAGACGCGAGGAGAACGGAGCGAGCCCTTGAACATCTCCACTGTCGCGGGCTTGGGCAGATAATCGATCGCCCCTTCCCTAATGGCGTTGAGCGCCGCTCTGGCACTGTCCGATTCGCCGAGCACGACCACAGGAACCGGAACATTGGCTCGTCCGGCGGCTGCAAGCACAAGCGTGCGGTCGATCAGTCCTCCGCTCTCATCACAGAAGACCAGCGCGAGATCATGTCGTTCGGCAAGGAGACCAACGCCGGCGTCGGTCGTTGTTGCGACGAGCAGTGTAGATGCGTGATCGGAGAGTGCTTGTTCGAGCGCGGCTCTCGCAGAAAGGTCAGCGGATATGAGTGCGACGATCGGGGTATGCATAGGAGCACTCCTTATTCAGGCTCCCTCGCGGACCACCGAAGAACTGGAGCTAGCGTACTCCTATTTCTAGAGCGATGGAAGAGGCGACGCCCGATCGCGGACTAAGCGCTCGACGCTAGGTAGTTCTGTCTACTCGTTCTCTTGTGCAATCTGAATGTTGCGCTGCAGGCCACGGACGGTGGCCCTTCGAATCGGACTCTGACGGAATCGCTCGAGGAAGGATTGTTCATTGAGGCCGGCAAGGTCGGCGAGCCGAGGAGCCAGCGTCGTTACGGTGGGATGAAATGCGGGATCAGTCGTCGGTTCGGCCTGTAGATTGAAGGGGCACACGTCCAAACAGTCATCGCAACCGAAGATATGGTTGCCCATGCCGGCGGCGAGGTCGGTCGGGATCTCATCGCGTTCGCCTCGGAACTCGATCGTCAGGTATGAAATGCACCGAGTTGCATCGATGACATAGGGCTCGGCGATCGCCTGAGTCGGACAAGCTTGAATGCAGAGCGAACAACCGCCGCAAAGATCCGTTCCCGGTGCGTCCGGAGGGAGAACGAGCGTCGTCAATATTTCACCGAGGACCAGCCAACTCCCATGTTCGGCGGACACCAGATTGGAATGTTTCCCGATCCAGCCGAGACCGGCCCGTTGAGCCCAGGCCTTTTCCATGATTGGGCCCGTATCAACATAGGACCGAGTGAGCACCTCCGGCGCCCAGTCATGCAGTTTCGATTCCAGGAGCGCCAGTCGATCCCCGAGGATGCGATGGTAATCCTTGCCCCAGGCGTACCGGGCGACACGCCCGTATCCCTGGCCTTCGATGGCGCGGTGACCGGTGTCGTAAT
>DATEEH010000118.1:0-23408 GCA_035281245.1 Nitrospira sp. | reverse complement strand
GCAGGATGCTCACGGCCTTGTAGGCCGCAATGCTTCCGCTCACGCCAAGCACAACGCGTGTATCTGTCAGCACCGGTCGTACGTTCTCGAAGGTCATGCCCTATTCTTCCGTTTCAGGGGCGGAAGGCTTCGGACTATCGTCCACATACACGCTGAGTTCTTTCTTGATCTCCTTGGCATCTTCGCCGGTCATCATGGCCATGCGTTCGGTTTCGCCTTCTTTCCCGCGCTTGGCTTCCTTCATGGCTTCCCTGGCGTCCTTCCCCACCAGGTACTTGGCTTCGCCTCGCAGCACTTCGTCGAGCGCGATGGTCGTCTCCTTGGTAAAGCGCGAAGCGCCGAAGGGACGCGAGCCCTGCACAATGTGCTTGGCCCGTTGGGCTGCCACGATGACCAAGCGGTGTCGGGAGTCAAACTGATCCGAGGTGTATTGCGGCAGCAAACTGAGCATGTCGATCATGGATGGGGCGCTCCTCTGTGGTTAGGGGAGATCTTTTCGATCTCCGGGTTTGGCTTCGTCGTCCAGAATGAAATTGTTTTCGATCCAGGCCATATTCAAGCGCTTGGTTTTCAAGCGTTCGCCGAGAAAAATGTTTTCCAAATCACGGAGTGAGTGTGTCAAATCATCGTTTCTGACGATGTAGGCGTATTCGCGATAGCTCCACACTTCTTCTTTCACTTTCTGCAGGCGGCGTTGAATTTCATCCGGGGCATCGGACGCGCGGCTCATCAAACGCTGGCGCAGCACCGTCATTGAAGGCGGCAGAATGAAGATCGAGACGGCGTCCTCAAACTTCTTCTTCACTTGTAGCGCACCCTGCACGTCGATCTCCAACAGAACGTCGATGCCCTGATCGATTTTCTCCGCGAGCGTCTTTCTCGGAGTGCCATACAAATGCCCGTAGACGCGCGCCCATTCAACGAACTCATGGCGGTCGATCATCGCTTGGAATGTGGCTTCGTCCGTAAAGAAGTATTCACGGCCGTGTTCTTCTCCCGACCTGGGCGCCCTGGTGGTATACGAGACGGAATGCCACAAGCCGGGAATGTTGGCCGTGAGTTGTTTGCACAACGTCGTTTTTCCCGTGCCTGAAGGCGCGGAGATGATGAACAAGATTCCGCGACGGTCCGTCGACGATCGGACCGGTCCTGAAGGCAGGGGGGTCGCGTTGGCTGTCATACTCATTCGACGTTCTGAACCTGTTCTCTCAGACGCTCCAATTCGGTCTTCATGTGTACCACATGGCCGGCGATGACCGCATCGTTGGCCTTGGAGCCGATGGTATTGACCTCGCGGCCCATTTCCTGAAGCAGGAATTCGAGGGTTTTGCCCACAGATTCCGCGCGCTTAAGGTGTTGCTCAAACTGTAGCATATGGGAGTCCAATCTGACTATTTCTTCCGCAATGTCGCCGCGATCGGCATAGACGGCCAGTTCCTGATTCAGCCTGGCAACATCGGGCGCCTCGGTCCCCAACAGTTTTTCGATACGCTGTTTCATGCGCTCGAACCCTTCCTGGACCACGTCCGGTACGCGCGCGGCGGCCGCCGACCGGTGTTGTTTCATGATCTGGATGCGCCCTTCCATATCCTTGGCCAGTGCGGTGCCTTCCTGCGTTCGCATGCTCTGCAAATCATCCAACGCATCTTCGGCAAGCCGACGCACCAGCTCGGCCAAGGCCGATTCCTCCGGCGGCTGGTCGGAGATGGTGAGCACATCTCGGAGCCCGGCGATGAGGGCCACATCGATGGCCCCTGGCAGTTTGAGAGAGGCTTTCAATCGACGGAGGGCCCGATGGTACTGTTTTGCCAACGACTGGTCAAGGTTGATGACACCTCCCCGACCCGTTCCTCCCTGGATGGTGACGGTCAGATCGACGCGGCCTCTCGAACAACGGTGTTGGATGGCTTTTTTGAAGCCCTCCTCCAAGCCGTGTAAGGCGCGGGGAAGTCTGCAGGCGATCTCCAGAAACCGATGGTTGACGGAACGGATTTCCACCGTCACAGATCCATCCTGCCAGGGCGCGCGTTTCTGCCCGAATCCGGTCATGCTTCGAATCATCGGGGGGTTTTCTCCTTGGCGTCACAGTCGTCATAGATCGGGCAGCGGCTGCAGAGTGGTTTTCGTGCGACACAGACGTAGCGACCGTGGAGGAGCAGGCGTTGCGAGAGAGCCGTCCATTGCGAGGAGGGCAGCAATTGTTGGAGATCTTTCTCGATCGTGACAGGATCGTCGGAGGTCGTCAGGCGCAAGCGGTTGGAGACGCGCTTCACATGGGTATCGACCACGATGGCCGGTTGATCGAAGGCTTGTCCCAAGAGCACGTTCGCCGTCTTGCGTCCCACGCCGGGTAAGGTTACCAAGTCGTCCATGCGGTCGGGGACGCGTCCGCCGAATTGCGTGCTGACGGCGTTGGCGCAGGCCGTGAGGTTTTTCGCTTTGCTCTTGAAGAAGCCGGTCGAGCGGATGATCTGTTCAAGTTCCGGCAACCGGGCTTTGGCCAATTCCGAAGGAGTCTTGTAACGCGCGAAGAGCATGGGGGTGACCTGATTGACCCGCTGGTCCGTGCATTGTGCCGACAAAATCGTGGCCACAAGGAGTTCCCAAGGAGACCGGTGTGACAACTCGACTTTGGCTTCCGGCATGGCGGCCTGAAGCTTTCGCGCGATGGATTGTGCCCGCTTCCGGAGATCAGCCGGAGATGTTGGCGTGCGTGGCATGGCGGGCCGCTACGATTGTGAAGGGATCACGAGTGAGAAGCAAGGGCGACGCTGGCATCCGTTGCGGCCGGCTCAGGTGGAACGGCACGTGCGAGTTCCCGCTCGAGATGATCCAGCAAGGGTTCGAGCGTCTCAGGTTGCAGGGCGGAGACGCCGATGGCCCGATAGCGTCGACATAACAGCTCCGCCTCGTGGCGCGGGAGGCGATCACACTTGTTGAAAACCAGCGTTCGAGGCAAGGTGTCGAGAGTGAGATCTTGAAGAATCTTTTCAACCGCTGAAATTTGAATGTCGATATCGGCGGCGCTGGCATCGACGACATGGATCAGCAAATCCGCCTCGCGCAACTCCTCCAGTGTCGTCCGAAATGCCCCCAGGAGTTCTTGCGGGAGATCGCGGATGAATCCGACGGTATCGGTCACGATGACCTCTCGATCTTTCGGAAATCGAAGTCTGCGGCTGGTCGTCTCCAGGGTTTCGAACACGCGGTCCTGCGCAGCGACGTGACTTTTCGTGAGCACGTTGAGCAAGGTTGATTTGCCGGCGTTGGTGTAGCCGACCAATGAAAGAACCGGCAGTCGTTGCCGGGTGCGCCTCGCACGGCGCCGATCCTGGTGACGGGCAAAATGCTCCAGTTCGCGTTCCAGATGGGTAATGCGATCGCGGATTCGGCGTCGATCCGTTTCGAGCTTGGTTTCCCCAGGGCCTCTGGATCCGATGCCACCGCCGAGCCGAGACAACTCGTTGCCTTTGCCGGACAGTCGCGGCAGGAGATATCGGAGCTGCGCGAGCTCCACCTGCACTTTTCCCTCCCGGGTATGGGCCCGCCGCGCAAAAATATCCAAAATCAACTGGGTACGATCGATGACTTTGATGTCGGTCATCTCGGAGATTGCTCGTGACTGCGCTGGCGTGAGGGTCTGATCGAAGATGACCATGTCCGCTCCCTTGTGCAGCGTCTGAATCAGGACATCTTTCAGTTTTCCACTGCCCAGGAGATAGCGTTGGTGACCATCCGGTGTGCGTTGCGCCATCCGGTCGATGACCGTTACTCCGGCCGACGAGGCCAGTTCCGTCAGCTCAACGAGGCGTTCTTCCTGCTCCAACCGGCTACGGGAAGACGCGCTCACCAGCATCGCGGATTCCCTGTCATGCCCGATCGCGTGCGTGGCCTGCGCACGTTGCATTTCGATTTCAAGGTCTTGGATGAAGCGGTCAAACACCAGCGTGCATTGATGAAAGGGCGCGCTCTTGAGGACATTGCAGAGTTGACCCGTACCGTTCGGAGGAAGCAGGTGAGCCAAATACAGGTCGCCCGGGTTGCCGGCAAGGGTGACCGAAAGGACGCCGAAGAGATCGAGCCGGAGATATGCCAGATCGGTGAGCGATTCCTGGCTCAGCGGCTGATCATGCAGCTGTGTGCGAATCAACCGGAGGCCGCGCAACGACCGGGAGCCCGCGCGGAATTTGGACAAGGTCGCGGGCGACAGCGTCAGATCGGTGCCGATGATAATTTCCTGAACTTGTCCTCGTCGAGTCAGGAGGGCGGCGAGCGGACGGCGGATGTCCAGCGAAAGTTGACACATGGCTTTCGCCAACTCCGGCGAAAGGACTTTGTCCTGCGGGACCCGGCGCCGGTAGAGGCGTTCGACGGCCGCCAGCTGGCTGGCGCGCAAACCGCTCGTTTGACCGTAGATTTCAGGAATGGGTGTCCTCCATTGCCGCGAATGCCGGCTCAAGGGTGGCAAATGGTTCGGCGTCGAGCGCCAGCCGGCGACCAGCGGCGAGGGCTTGGCGCCCCGCGGCCGCAACCATGGCCGCGTTGTCTGTGCAGAAGCGGAGAGGAGGAATGCTCAGACGAATCTGAGAGGCGTGTGTCCGTTCTTGCAACAAGGCACGGAGCCGAGTGTTGGCTGAGACACCGCCCACCACCGCCAAGGACCGGATTCCCGTCTGCCGGACGGCCCGAAGCGCTTTCTCGATCAACACGGTGACGATCGCTTCTTGATAGCCAGCGGCCAGATCGGCCTTCCGTGTGCTGCGTTCAGTCTCGTCCATCGCGTGCAGTTTGTACAGCAGCGCCGTTTTCAATCCGCTGAAACTGAATTCCAGGCTGTCCTTCTCGAGAGCAGATTTCGGAAACGGGATGGCAGAAGGATTTCCCGTCTGCGCGAGCCGATCGAGCGCTGGTCCCCCCGGAAAGCCGAGACCTAACATCTGGGCGCCCTTGTCGAACGCCTCGCCTGCGGCATCATCTCTTGTGCACCCCAATAAGTGACTCGTCGCGTCTCGGTCTCTCTTGTACAGATGCGTATGCCCTCCCGACACGACAAGGACGATGCACGGTAATGGAAATGCCGGATCCTCCAGCCAGGCGGATGCGATGTGCGCCTCCAAATGGCTGACGCCGACAAGAGGAAGCTGGAGCATATAGGCCAGGGTCTTGGCATAATTCAGGCCGACAATCAGAGCCCCGGCCAGGCCCGGACCTTGAGTCACCGCGATGCCCGCGAGTGCGTTCCAAGACACCTTGCTCTCCTCCAAGGCGGCAAGCACGACCCGCTCAATCATTTCAATATGAGCGCGAGAAGCGAGTTCAGGCACGACGCCGCCGAATCGCTCGTGCACCCGATGTTGCGAAGCCACGACGTTGGCCAGCACTGCTCCATCAGCGGCGAGGATGGCGGCGGCCGTCTCATCGCAGGATGTTTCGATACCGAGGATGGGGCCGGACGGAAGCGGCGCGGTCGTGGAGATCATCCGATGTGGTGCCCAAAAAGAGTACGACCCTTGTCGGAGTGCCGACAAGGGTCGCACGATGTTGTCTGGAACGATGATGACTCAGTGTGCACGGCAGCCTGTTAGACCCCTGCCATGGCCTCCTGCTCAATGAACGTGGGAGCACCGTCCCGTAACACGACCTTGATCTTGCGGCTCTCTTTGAAGCGACCTTTGATCATCTCTTCGGAGAGCGGGTCTCCGATCGCCCGTTGGATCGTCCGGCGCATCGGCCGTGCGCCATAGAGAGGCTCATAGCCTTCCTTGATCAGCCAGGCTTTCACTTCGTCGTCGACCTCGATCTCGACGCCTTTTTCGACAAGGCGCATGTTCAGTTCGCGCAACAGGATGTCGAGGATGCTCGTCAAATGCGTCTTGTCGAGTTGGTGGAAGACCACAATCTCGTCGATCCGGTTGAGGAATTCCGGGCTGAACTGCCGGCGCAACTCTCCAAGGACTTCCTCCTTCTTGTGGCGATCCTGGTCGGCGTCGGTGCTTTGAAAACCCAGGCTGACGCCCTTCTGGATCAGCTTCGTGCCGATGTTGGATGTCATGATCACGACGGTATTCTTGAAATCGACCTTACGGCCGAGGCTGTCCGTCAAGACACCATCGTCCAACACTTGAAGCAACAGATTGAAGACATCGGGGTGCGCCTTCTCGATCTCATCGAACAAGACCACCGAATAAGGCCGCCGGCGCACACGTTCCGTCAGCTGCCCGCCTTCTTCGTAGCCCACATAGCCCGGAGGCGCTCCGAACAGCCGTGAGCTGGTGAACTTCTCCTGATATTCGGACATGTCGATCCGAATCAGGGCGTCTTCGGTGTTGAAGAGAAATTCCGCCAATGTCCGAGCCAGCTCGGTCTTGCCGACGCCCGTCGGTCCAAGGAAGATAAAGGAACCGATCGGCTTCTTGGCTTCCTTCAAGCCCGCACGAGAACGCCTGATGGCTCGGCAGACGGCCGAAATGGCTTCGTTCTGCCCGACCACGCGCTTGTGAAGGAATTCCTCCATGCGCAGCAACTTGTTGGACTCTTCCTCTTCGAGCTTGAAGAGCGGAATGCCCGTCATCTTGGAGACGACATAGGCGACATCCTCTTTGCCGATCGTCGGCTTTTGTTTTTCCTGATTCTTTTTCCATTCGCGCTTTGACTCATCGAGCAGTTTGCGGAGACGTTCCTCCTCTTCACGGTGACGCACCGCCTCTTCAAAGTTCTGCATTGAGATGGCCAATTCCTTGTCGCGCGAGACCTTCTTGAGTTCCTGCTCCATCGCCTTCAATTCGCCGGGCAACGCATACGTCTGGAGCTTCGCCCGGGAGCCCGTCTCATCAATCAAGTCGATGGCCTTGTCGGGCAGGAAACGATCGGTGATATACCGGTCGGACAGCTTGACGGCCTCGACGATCGCGTCTTCCGTGATCTCGACGCCATGATGTTCCTCGTAGCGATCGCGCAATCCTTGAATGATCCGAACGGTCTCGTCCAGGCTCGGCGGCTGAACGTAAATCGGCTGGAAGCGGCGTTTCAGCGCACCATCCTTCTCAATGTGTTTGCGGTATTCATCCAGCGTGGTCGCGCCGATGCATTGTATTTCGCCGCGCGAGAGCGCAGGCTTGAGCATGTTCGACGCATCGATGCTGCCCTCGGCGGCGCCAGCTCCCACCAACGTATGCAACTCGTCGATGAAAATGATGATGTTGCCTGCCTGCACGATTTCCTTCATCACCACTTTCAGGCGCTCTTCGAATTGGCCGCGATACTTCGTGCCGGCCACCAGCGAGCCTAGGTCGAGCGCAATGACGCGACGGGAAAGAAGATTATCCGGAACTTCGGATTGGACAATCCGCTGTGCCAGACCTTCGACGATGGCGGTTTTTCCAACGCCGGATTCACCGATGAGCACCGGATTGTTTTTCGTGCGTCGGCTCAGAATCTGGAGCACCCGTTCGATTTCATCGGCGCGGCCGATGACGGGGTCGAGTTGGCCTTCCTGCGCCATCTGCGTGAGGTCGCGCCCGAACTCATCGAGCGCGGGCGTGTTGCTCTTGCGATCGCGTTCCCGAGGCGCGGACTTGCGGAGGAAGGTCACGGTCAATTGGCGCGCCGTCAGGAGATTTGCACCGAGGCTGCGGAGAATCTTGCCGCCGATGCCCTCCTCTTCACGCAGGAGGCCCAACAGCAGATGTTCGCTACCGATATGATTGTGGCCGAGCAGCCGAGCTTCCTCGACGCCGTATTCGATCACTTTCTTCACGCGGGGACTGAACGGGATTTCCCCGAATGTCATGGTCGTGCCGCCGCCCGGAAGGTTGCGCTCGATTTCGAGTCGAATCTGTTCGGTGGAAAGCCCCATCTTCTTCAGGATCATTAAGGCGATGCCGTCGGATTCGCGAAGGATGGCCAAGACCAGGTGCTCGGTTCCGAGGTAGTCATTCTGATGACGCTCGGCTTCCTCTCGCGCCAGGATGATGATCTTCCGACCCTTGTCCGTGAATCGTTCGAACATCCTGCCTCCTTGATTGTGGGGGACCGTCGGAATGGCGACTAGGGCAAACCCTTCGAAATATCTGGCCTAATTCTAACTAGAAGCTCTTGGGGTGTCAAGGTTGCGATGGAATCGCACGGCAGCGCAACGTACTCGGAAACAATTTGACTGCAGAGGTGGCGGCGTTCGTTGACTTCACGAAACCCTCCCGATAAAATCCCGCACCTTTTCACCGGATTTTTCATCGGATTTCGCCGGTCCGTGCGAATGAAAAGCAAAAGCATCGGAATCTTAACAAAGCCCAAGTTCCCTGAAGTCAAGGCGACGGTTCACGCGGTCGTCAACTGGCTGCGCGATCGGAAAATCGATGTGATCTTGGACAATACGTCAGCCGCACTGTTAAACGAGCGCGGGGGCGTGCAGAAGACCCAGTTGGCGCAGCAAGCGGATGTGCTGTTGATCCTCGGTGGCGATGGCACGATGCTCAACGCGGCGCGACTGGCCGGTGAACGTAGTATTCCAATTCTGGGGGTCAACATGGGCGGCCTCGGCTTTCTCACCGAAGTCCGTCTCGAGCATCTCTACCCGTCCCTGGAGCGTGTCTTCGCCAACGAATATGTGCTGGACGAACGGTTGATGATCAGTTCGCACATTCACCGACATGGCGAGACGGTCGCGCAAGGCGTCGTGTTGAACGACGTCGTGATCAGCAAGGGCACGTTGGCGAGAATGATTGAATTGAAAATCGCCATTCAAGGACAATTCGTGACCAATCTGCGGGGTGATGGATTGATCGTTAGCACTCCGACGGGGTCGACGGCCTACTCGCTTTCTGCTGGCGGTCCCATCATCAGTCCCGCGGTGCGATCCCTCATTCTCGCACCGATCTGTCCTCACACCCTGACGCACCGCCCACTCATTGTGCCCGACGATGTGGAAATCGACGTGACGCTCACCAGCAAGGATGAAGGCGCAATGGCGACGCTTGACGGGCAAGTGGGCGTTGCCCTGACCCAAGGCGATACGGTGGTCCTCAAGGTGTCCGAGCATCGGACGAGGCTGATTCGGTTCCCAGAGAGCAGCTACTATGGAGTGTTGCGGGAAAAATTGAAGTGGGGAGATGGATAGCGTGCGGCTTCTTACAGCCTTCCCCGTTCGATCAGGCCGAGCATTTCTTGGTTGGTCACGTACTTAAACTCCCCGATGCAATCGGTTGTGCCTTTATACGCCTTCTCCGCCGCCTCGAGAAGACGGAGTCCCTTCACGTCGACGGGACGGCTCTTGCGTTCCTTCAACAGCGCGTGCAATTTGTCGAGCACTGCCTTGGCTGAATGACCGGCGGGTTTGTTGGCAAGGTACCGCATGACGACTTCGGCGCACCAATCGCCATCGCGTTTGGCCACCCCCACCAGCCCTTCGCTGGCCTTTCTCGCCCATCCGGCGAGAAAGACTCCGTCAACGATTTTTCCACTCGCTTCGTCATAGGCCTGAAACAGGGCATCGTCCGGATCGTTGCCGGTTTTGTTCGGGTTGGTGATATAGACACCGCCTTTATAAGGAAGGCCGACCGTCTCATCGACTCTGTCACCTACGGCGAACACGACGGAGTCACAAGGGAATTCGTAGAATTGCTTCAGCCCGACTGCCGCGGTATCGTCTCCCTTGGGTTCGAGCTTGTTATCCTCCATCTCCAAGCCCCGGACCTGGTTGTTGCCATCGACGAGAACACGCTTGGGCGAGGCGAGGAACCTGAATCCCATCTTGGTCTGACTGTTGGCGGGTTCACATTTCGTGAACTCATCCAGCAATCCCTTCAAAATCTCATCCGGATTCTGCCCGACCGCCGCCAGGCGATCTTTGATCCGGTCGAATTCCTTCTTGATGCCGTCCAAATCCATGTTGGCGCAGACGGCGCGAATTTCCTTCGGATTGTATTTTCGCTCCGCCGGACCCCGCCGAACAATCGCCGTCACGCGCTCGACTTTCTTATACCGTGTCAGCCAATGTGCAATGTCCACCATTACGTCGCCGGCACCGATGACGGCCACGTGTTTGCCCGTCTCAAATGGGCGATCGCCGAATCCCGGCAATCGGTTGAAGTGGTAGACCACGTCCTTGGCGTGAAACACGCCCTTCGCCGAGTCCCCTTCCACACCGATGGCTTTGGTGCCCTGTGCGCCGATGGAAAAGACAACCGCGCTTGCGCCGAGGGCGCGGATGTCCTCCACGCTCAGATCTTTGCCCTTGCCGATGCACACGTTGCCGAAATAGTGCACATGGGGCTGCTCGAGCAGTTCCCAGTATTGTTTCCTGAGCCCGCCACGCAACTTCAGCTTGCTGGGGAAGATGCCGTACTCGGCGAGGCCGCCGAATTTGATATCGCGGTTGAGAATAATAATTTCATGGCCTGCCTTGCCCAGGGCGGCGGCGACTGCCATCCCGGCGGGGCCGGCACCAGCGACGATGACGACATGCTTGTGCTGTGCGCTCATTCAATTCCTGATGAGGGTGGAAAGTGACTAGAATCCCAACATTTCCGCGGACATTAGCATAGCCGTTCCGACGCTGTCAAAATGCGAACCGCTGCACTCAGCCGCCAGCGCTCCCGAGCGGACCGCCGGGTTCGGTCATGCGCCAAGGATCTAGCAGTTCCTCAAGGCGCTTCTCGGGCAGTACTTTCTGCTCTATTGCCACCTGCCGCACGGTCTTTCGTGATTTGTAGGCCTCCTTGGCCAGTTTCGCCGCGGCTTCATATCCGATCTCGGGGGCCAATGCGGTGCACATGGCGAGACTGTCCTCAATCAGACTCTGGCAGCGTTCCTTGTCGGCCGTAATGCCTTCAATGCATTTGACGGCGAAATTGTGCGAGGCGGTGGCGAGCAACTCGATGGATTGCAAAAGGTTGTAGGCCATGACCGGCAGCATCACGATCAACTCGAAATTGCCGGCTTGGCCGCCGATCGTGACCGTCATGTCATTGCCGATCACCTGCGCGCACACCATCGTCACCGACTCTGCAATGACGGGGTTGACTTTTCCTGGCATGATCGACGACCCCGGCTGAGTCTCCGGCAGTTGAATTTCTCCCAGGCCACAGCGAGGGCCCGATCCCAGCCACCGGATATCATTAGCAATCTTCATGAGACTTACCGCGAGGGTGCGTAACTCCCCGCTCGCCTCGACGAGCGAATCTTGTGCGGACTGCGCCTCAAAGTGATTGAGTGCTTCTCTGAAGACGCACCCGGTCTCCTGGGAAATCACTGCCATAACCCTCGCCGAGAAATCGGGGTGGCAGTTCAGGCCCGTCCCAACCGCCGTCCCCCCAAGGGCGACTTCGCTCAGCGCTTCCTGTGCCCGCTTCATTCTGGCGAGGCCCAACTCGATTTGCCGGGCATACCCGCCGAATTCCTGACCCAAGCGGACAGGAGTCGCGTCTTGGAGGTGGGTTCGGCCGATTTTGACGACAGCATCGAAGTCTTGCGCCTTTTGGGCGAGCGCACGATGCAGTCGCGACAGGGCGGGCAACAGCTGGCGTTGGATGGTCTCGGAGGCGGCAATGTGAATGGCCGTCGGAATGACGTCGTTGCTGGATTGACCCAGATTGACGTGGTCGTTGGGATGCACGAGTTTGCTGCCTCTGGCCCCGCCCAACAATTCGGTGGCTCGGTTCGAAATGACCTCATTCGCATTCATGTTGGTCGACGTGCCCGAACCCGTCTGGAAGACATCAACGGGAAACTCCGCATCCAGTTTCCCATCGACGACTTCCGTCGCGGCCTGCTTGATGGCCTCGGCGGGTTGCTGAGCCAGCAAACCCAGAGAATGGTTCACGGCCGCGGCGGCTCGCTTGATGAGACCCATGGCCCTGATCACGGAGCGCGGCATCCGCAAAGCACTAATCGGAAAGTTTTCGATCGCGCGGGCTGTTTGCACTCCATAATACGCATGCGCGGGGACGGCCAACTCCCCCATGGTATCGCGCTCGATTCTGGTGGCGACGGGCGCCGGTTTCTCTGGAGATGTCTTCATGCGGGCTGCTCCATGCGAGAAGGACGTTTCAAGCTGCGGGCGCCATGATAAACTCAGGCCACCTGCTTCCACAAGGGTAAGAACCCATGGATGGCCCGCACGTAATCGTTGATACCTTTGCCGGGTACAAAGGTGAAAAGACTCCCCGATCGTTTACGATGGAGGGCAAAACATTACACGTGGAGCACGTCGTGGATCGATGGTACAGCGACACGCACAGCTATTTCCGGGTCAACGCCAGTGATGGGCAACGATATGTGCTGCGCCTGGATTTGGACGAGGATTGCTGGGAGCTCATCATGGTCGAGCGACCGGAAAAATAAACGGGGCTCAAAACAAGAAGGCCCGCCGAAGCGGGCCATTCCGGGAATCCTGTTTCAGTTGTCGAGGCCGATTAGGCCACTTTGACGTCAATCGCTTTCGGCTTCACCTTTTCCGACTTCGGCAGGTGGAGATTCAAGACCCCGTCCTTGTACTCCGCCTTGACGGCGCTCTCATCGACCGATTCGGGCAGTGAGAAACTCCGGACAAAGCTCCCATACGACCGCTCCACGCGGTGGAACCTCTTGCCCTTTTCCTCCCTCTCCTGACGGCGTTCCCCTTGAAGCGTGAGCACGCCGTTTTCCACGGTCACCTTGACGTCCTCTTTCTTCACTTCGGGCAATTCAGCCTTGATCAGGTATTCTGCATCTGTTTCGCTGATGTCCACTGTCGGCATCCAGTCGGCAACCGTGAGATTTTCCTTGCCGCTACTCTGCAACGACGGCCGCGAGAACACACGATTCAGCCGTTCCGACATATCTTCGAGTTCGCGAAATGGATCCCATCGTACGAGTGTCATGACTAGACCTCCTTCTCTAATCCGGCCCTTGTATGTGTTGTTTAGTGCGCCGCCGCGCCGATACCGTCTTGAGTGGGAGGTAAGACTTCTCGTTCGCAAGTCAAGGGGGAAATCGCGTCGAAGGGGGGCTATACGTCAGCGTTGATCGAGAGGAACATAGGGGCGGTTATGCTCTCCCGCATAGATCTGATCGGGCCTGAAAAGCTTGTTTTCTCGTAGCTGCTCCAACCAATGAGCCAACCAGCCGGACACCCGCGCCATCGCAAAGATCGGCGTGAAAAGGTCCGTGTCGATGCCCATCTTGTCGTAAATGATTCCCGAGTAGAAGTCCACATTGGGATAGACTTTTTTCTCGTTGAGGAGTTCGGCAGCCCGGTGTTCGACGCGGAGGGCAATGTCATACAACTGCGAAGTGCCACAGGTCTTAAACAGCTTCTCGCACAGGCCCTGTAAGATCGTTGCACGCGGATCTTTGACTTTGTACACGCGGTGCCCAAACCCCATCAGTTTGCGCTTGTTGCCGAGTTGACCCTCCACATACGCGTCGGCTCGATCGACGGTGCCGATGTGTTTGAGCATCTGGACCACTTCCTCATTCGCACCGCCGTGCAGGGGACCTTTCAGCGCACCGAGCGACGACGCGACCACGGTATATGGATCGGCCAGCGTGGACGCCGTGACGAGTCCGGTAAAGGTCGAGGCGTTCATCGTATGTTCGGCGTGAAGGATCAGGCAATCGTCGAAAATCTCGACCCACAAAGGATGCGGCGTGGTTTCGGTCAACATGTAGAAGAAATTTTCGCTGAACCCCAAATCGTCTCGCGGCGTGATGGCATCGTCTCCACGGCGAAGTCTGGCCCAAGCCGCGACGATCGTCGGAAGCTTGGCGATCAGGCGGACGGTCGACCAGTAGTTGTTCTCCATGTCCTTGACGTTGCGCCCGGGGTAGAACATGCCAAGTGCAGCGACGCCCGCTTGCAAGGCATCCATGGGGTGTCCCTGCTCGGGCAGACACTTCATGAGATCAATGATGGAATATTTCAGTCGACGGTGAAGGGCGATATCCTGCTCCCACTGAGCCAGCGCCGCCCGGGTTGGCAGCTGGCCGAACAAGAGAAGGTATGCCGTTTCCAGATAGGACGATCTCCTGCACAGTTCTTCGACCCGGATGCCGCGATATTCGAGCACACCATGCTCCCCGTCCACATCGCTGACGGCTGATTTGGCGGCAGGGATTCCGGCGAGGCCCGGCATGAAATCGTGCGGCATGAGTGACTCTTACTGTGCGCTAGTTTCGCGGAGCATGCAAGCGCTGGTCGAATAGACGTAGCCTCCGCCTTGACTTGAATTGGTGTGACCCGACAGGCATACTGGTTTCAATGGTTTCGACTCGAATGACGAAACGAGTCCTGCCGTTTCTCACCATTGAACCACGGTCCTCGATTCACAGGAGGCCGCGGGGAACACGCTCAATCGTGGCGGGCCCGTAGGGCCGCCAGAACAGTCATCGCCGACCGAGATGCGCATTGCACTCCTGGGAACAGGCATGAAATGGTGTTGTGAGATGGCCGTTGTGCTCATGTTCCTTGCGGGAACGTCTACGATCGGATATTCGGAAGATGAATTGCTGATCTTTGCCGTCGTGAGCGAAGTGCCGAAAGACAAATCTCGCGTTGCGGTCAAGGCTTCCGTCAATGACGTGGCCACCGATACCAAGCTCCTTGCCTCCGAGGCCATCCTGAACAATCTGATCTGGAAAAAACTGGAAATATGCCATGCCATGCGAGTAGAAGGCACGAAGGCACCGGAAGGCTATCGGGTCATCACCGTTCGGATTATCGATGCGAGTATGCTGCCGATGTCGCTTCAGTCCTTCGCCGGCGATTGCCTGATTAAGAAAGCGATCGAAGTGGCGCCATTGGTCGACTAAGGGACGACGATGCTCACGCGAGTGAGGTGCGGCATTCAGGGCATGCAGTGGGTTCCGCTTCGGATTCGCACTCCTCGGCCGTAAGGGGGAACAATTGCTGGCACTGTGCGCAGGGACGGATCTCAAAAAAGGCGATTCCGTCGGGACCGATGTCTGTCGGAAGGAGGAGTTCGTACGGGTCGTACCCGATCGCCACTCCATCGGCAAATTTGACGACAGCAAGACGATCATTGAAGACTTCGAAGGTTGCTTCCTGTCCCTTTCGCTCGAGGAGATGGCCCATCACGAAGACCGGTTGACCTTTTCGCTTTGTACGCAGGTCGCGCAGCGTGTGCTGCGTCGCGCTGGCACACGAGAATTGGCCGCTGGAACTCGTTCCTACCGTGGGCATCAGGGCACCGACTCAATGATGGAAACCTCTACCACAACGAAAAAAATCACGTCAAGGCATGCATGCCGTGGGCGAAGGAGTCCCTATGTCTAAGTTGACGATTTACCAGAAGCCGACCTGTTCCACCTGCCGGCAGGCAATGCAAATCCTCAAGGAGAGCAGTGCCGCTTTTACCGCCATCAATTATTACGAACAGCGGTTCACAAAGGTGCAGCTGAAGGCGCTGTTGAAGAAAGCCGGATTGTCTCCCCGCGACATCCTCAGAACGAAGGAAGACCTTTACAAGGAGTTGAATCTCGCGAAGGCGACGCTGTCGGACGACGCATTGATCGACCTGATGATTGAACACCCGGATTTGATTCAACGTCCGATTATTGAGAAGGGCGACAAAGCCTGGTTGGCCAGGCCGGCCGAACGCGTGAAAGATCTGGTGTGAATTTGGCTGCCTAGTATCTGCTGCCGCTCATCAGGGGAGCGGCGTGGGGGTACGATCGCCGGAGTAGGTCGTTGCTCGCCGCCGCCCGCTTCACCACATTGCCGCCGCCGGCTTTCGCTTCGTAGAGCGCGCGATACGCAGCCTTGATCACGACACTTTGTGTGGCAGCTTCTGTCGAAGCGTCTGCCACTCCGATGCTGACCGTAATAGGAAGGCTTTGATCTTTCCGACCCGGCGACGTGGCGCCCCGCGCATTTTCCCACACCCGCTGGGTGCCACGGAGAAAAAATGGGATCGTCTCAATGCGTTTCCTGATGTGTTCCAATTCGATGAGGGCTTGCACCGCCGATTGCTGGCGAAATAGGAAGGTCAGTTCCTCCCCGCTCACACGGAACACTTGGCCCGTTTGACAGGCGGCCTGCACGTGTGGCGCCACCAATTTGAGGATTTGTTCGACGACCGATTTGCCGTGCGTGCCGGCGTAGGATTTGAGTTGATCGACGGCCAGCACGGCGATGGTGAAGTGTTTGCCCAGCTGCGCCGACGCCTCCTCGTACGCCACGCGCCCAGGGATGCCGGTCAGTTCATCGCGGTAGGTCTGCTGGTAGGACGCCTGCACGAGGGAGAGGAACAGGATGAGTCCCGCGGTCGAAAAAAAATTCGTCGCGTGCCATCCCAGCTGCGAGCCGTGATACGCGAGGAATACCGCACCCAATGCCCATGCCGCCCCTGCATCCATCGGATCGCGGCGTAAGACAAATCGGATCACGTGGAGAAGTCCGGAAATCAAAAAGACCAGCAGCGCCGCTTGCGGGATGGCCGTCCAATGGGTCGACCACCCGGGAATGTATGTCGCTTGCAGGGCAGTCGACAAATCCCGTCGGGCGGGATCAGAGAGCCACAGGACCGCGAACGGTTGAAGCAGAAAGAGCAGGACGCGCACGATTCCCCGGAGGGTACCGATGCCTTCTTCCTTGATGAGTGAAAACGCCAAGAAATTGAGTGGCAACAAAAAAGTGCTCGCGGCAAAAATAACGTGCGAGACTGATGCAGGATCCTGTTCAACCGGCCACGTGGCCAGCGCTTGACTCGCGAACGTCAGACTGACGAGCGATAAGACCATCCGCGTGCTGGCAAAGTACCAGGCGAAGACGAGACCGAACGTCAAGGCGACATACGGCAGCGCGGCGACGGGACCCTGACACCATAGAGGGAGCCCTTGCGGCCGTAAGAAGCCGAGGCCGGCGATGAACAGGAGACCCCCCGGGCAGACGAACGTAAAGAGCGTTCTGAGGGCGGCGCGTAGCATTTGGGTGTTCAGAGGGGAATGTCCGAGGTCCTGCCAGTTCTGTACCAGATTATCATCAGATCGGCTGTGTCAGATTTCACAGAATTCCCAATAGGCTGGCTCCCGGCTGACGAGGCACCGTCATATCCGGTCCGCCGTTCCGTGCAGGGTTTGTTATTGGCAGCGACAGATTTTGAACAACAGAATCGGGGAGACGATCAGCGAGGGGCGATCACGGGGAGGTCACCAGCCGTGCGCAAGACCCCTTTGACGGGATCCACAGAGACGGTGACGGTGCCATCCAAAATTTGCAGAAGCAACTCCCCTATCAATTCCCGCCTCCATCCGCGCAGGAGGGGTAAGTCCGGAGTCTTTCTTTTTTCTTTTGCCTCCACGAGAGCTTGAAGCTCAGCGCTTGTCGCCAGCAGCGTGGGGGCAATTTCAGCCTCGGCGGCGCGCGCCTTCAGCACGGCCTGCAGAAGTTCGACGAGCCCGATGGATTCCGGTTCCGGTTTGCGCTCCCGCGGCACCTGCGGCCAGGCGGAGGGGGGCAGCGCAAGGGAGGCGGTGATGGTCGCGAGCAACTGGTCACCGTTGCGGTCGATTTCCGAAGGGTGTAATCCACGCAGACCCCGCAACTCTTCAACCTTCCTTGGAGGGTGTCGTGCAAGCTGCAACAGCACTTCATCCCGCATCACGCGTCCGCGGGGAACATTGCGTCGCCGGGCTTCTGTTTCACGCCATGCCGCGAGGTCCCGCAACACGGCGGCCTGTCTTGGCTTGAGACTGTCCCAGCCTCGAATCCGTTGATAGCGGTCAAGGGGATCCTTGCTCTTTTCCGCCACGACAGTTTCCAGCCGTGAGAACTCTTCTCGTATCCATTCCGCGCGTCCGAGCGCATGAAGCCGTTTCTCGAGATGCGTATGCAACGGCAACAAAAACTGCACGTCTTCCGCCGCGTACGCGATTTGGTCAGTGGACAGGGGTCGGGCGCTCCAATTGGTGAACGTGTGTGCTTTGGCAAGTTTGGTGCCGTGGATCCGCTGAACCAGATTGGCATAGGCCACTTGAGCGCCGAATCCCAACATCGCGGCCGCAATCTGCGTATCGAAAAACGGCTTGGGAATTTGCCCCGCGTGCAGGGCGAACAGATCGAGATCCTGACGCCCGGCGTGAACAATTTTTTCCACGTGCGGATTGCAGATCAGTTCCCAGAACGGATCCAAAGACCCTTCGGCCTGGACAGCGGGGAAATCAATCACGGCCGCGATGTCGTGAGTGGCCACCTGGATGAGTTCGAGTTTCGGCACGAAGCTGTCTTCACCGACAAATTCGGTGTCCAAGCCCAAGCGTCGGCTGGATCGCAGCTGCGCGCAGAGTTGTTCCAGCGCCGCGCCATCGGTGATGTAGCGTTCCTGCAACGGGGTAGTCACTGGGCGTTTACTCGGCTGGACTGAACGGCCGATCGGGCGGCCGCATGGGCTCCGTATTGCTCAGGCTCAGATACTCTTTGAGAAACTGATAGGCTTCCAGCATGCGACGTAACTCGGGTTCCGACCTGCGGTCGCCCTGATTGGCATCCGGATGAAGCAGCTTCGCTTTCTGCCTGAAGGCGGTGGTGACGTCCGCAAGCGAACTGCCGAACTCCACTCCCATGATGGCATAGGCGTCCACCGCATTATTCACACTGCCCGTGCCCTGGGAAAGATCTCCGCCTCCCCCGCTGGCCGCTTTGAGCATGTCGGCCAGGTTGACGCGCCGTCTTCGACGTCTGGGACGTTCCCGGATCTCGCTGTCCAGGTCATCCCACCGGTCCTCCACGAATTCCAGCCGGGATTCCAGCCGCATGGCGCCGGAGAGATCACAGATGTGCTCCAACTCTTCCTCGATTTGTAAGAGCGACTTGATGATCTCATCGAGCCCCTGCTCGACGCGAAAATAGCTGTCGACTCGCTCTTCCATCATCGTGTCGACGGCGACTTCCATACTGTCTTCCGTCTTCGAGCGCAAGGAGCCGATTCGCTTGTGCATCCCGCTTCGAAACCTCATGTACTTCGTGGCGGAAAAGGGCATCGGCCTGCGTGCTCCGGGACGATCGTCGCATTGTAGCATAGGCGCGCCGCGGCGCTGAAGGGTATGAAGGTGTGCAGAGGCTCTGGTCGTGCCGTATTGGATCAGCCGGGCGCTCGCTCCTCGGACAGTTTGAACCGCCGTCGGGCGGCGCCGCTGCCATGCGCGGCTGCCGAGACGGCTCGGGCCACTCGAGGCACTACGTCTTTATCGAATATGCTGGGAACAATATAGTCCTCGCTCAGGGCGGCCCGAGGAATCGTCTCGGCCAACGCACGTGCGGCGGCGAGTTTCATGGGTTCATTGATATCGTTGGCTTGCACATCCAGCGCGCCGCGAAAGATGCCGGGAAAGGCCAGCGCATTATTGATCTGATTCGGGAAATCCGAGCGTCCCGTGGCGAAAATTCGACAGTGCGACAGCGCCAATTCGGGAGGTACCTCAGGATCCGGATTGGCCATGGCAAAGACAATGCGATCGGGAACCATCAACTCCAAGTCATCGGCGGTCAGCAAGTTTCCCACCGAGAGCCCGATAAACACATCGGCATCCTTCAACGCATCGCGCAGGGTTCCACGGGGGTGATGCGGCGTCAGACAGGCAAAGAGGTCGGTCCTGCACGCACGAAGGTGCTCCGGATCGCCTTGAAGAATGATGCCTTCTTTGTCGCAGCCGAGCAAATGCGAGACGCCCGCGGCCAAGAGCATGCGACAGCAGGCGGTGCCGGCGGCACCGAGTCCGTTGACGACCACGCGGACCCGGTCGATGGGTTTGCCGACCAGGGCCAGGGCATTGGTCAACGCCGCAAGCAGGACCACCGCGGTGCCGTGCTGATCGTCGTGCATGACTGGAATGTCGAGCAAGCTCTTCAGACGACGCTCGATATCGAAACAACGAGGCGCTCCGATGTCCTCGAGATTGATGGCCCCGAAGCCGGGAGCAATCGCCTGCACGGTCCGTACGATCTCATCGGAATCTTGCGTGCCGAGGCAAATGGGCCACGCGTCGATCCCGGCCAATTCCCCGAACAGCATCGATTTGCCTTCCATGACCGGCAGTGCCGCCTCAGGCCCGAGGTTTCCCAGTCCGAGCACGGCGGAACCATCAGTGATCACCGCCACGCTGTTGCTCTTGGTTGTAAAGGCAAACGCCTTGGTTTTGTCGCGGGCGATGGCCTGAGCGACCCGGCCTACGCCGGGCGTATAGACCATCGACAGCACGTTGCGGGTAGTCAACGGCTGTTTGCTCTTGACCTGGATCTTGCCCCCCAGGTGCAACAGGAAGATGCGATCGGACGCGGAAAGGACGGTGACATCGGGAATGTCATTGAGTCGGGCCAACACGCGTTCACCATGCGCTTCGTCGCGCACATCGAAGGTCACGTCTCGCACCATGCGCTCCGCCGTGGCGGACGCCAAATCGACCGCGCCCAGGTTGGCGCCTTCCTCTGCGAGCACCGATGCCACTTTGGCAAACATGCCAGGTTTATTGGCGAGTTCGAGGCGAACTGTCAGGCGATAGTTGGAGTATGGGCCGATGTCGTTCATGCGTGAGAGGACCTCTCTCGTTAACCATACCATAGGGTTCGAGGGAGAATGCCGCGGAGGCGCACCGCATGGGCCTCCAGGTCAATTGACCCGTTTTGGATCACGGTGCTACCGTGACGTATGTCCGCTTCCACACCGCCTCGCCAGCCCAATCGGCTGATCCATGAGACAAGTCCGTATCTCCTCCAGCATGCCCATAACCCCGTCGATTGGTTTCCTTGGGGAACGGAGGCCTTGGAAGCCGCCAAGACGAGAAACTGTCCCATCCTCTTATCGATCGGTTATTCCGCCTGCCACTGGTGTCACGTCATGGAGCGGGAATCGTTCGAGAATGAGGCAATCGCCGCGCTCATGAATCGCTGGTTCGTCTGTATCAAGGTGGATCGCGAGGAACGGCCGGACCTGGACGAAATTTACATGGCCGCGACCGTGGCGATGAACCAGGGGCAGGGGGGCTGGCCGATGACGGTGTTTCTCACTCCGGAACAACAGCCGTTTTTCGCGGGCACCTATTTTCCCCCCGAGGGACGGTGGGGTCGGCCAGGCTTCCCCGATATTTTGAAGAAGATCGCCGACGTCTGGAGCCGAGATGCCAACGGGCTGAGGCATCAGGCTCAGGAGTTGACGGTGCGGTTGCAGCGCGAGTGGCAGACGCCAGCCCCCGTGTTGGTGAGTGAGCAAGCCTTGGACTCCGTCGTGTCCGCATATCATGAAGATTTCGATGCGCGCTTTGGAGGCTTCGGGGGTGCGCCCAAATTCCCTGCCGCCGCCGCGCTGTCGTTGCTTCTACGATGTCACCGGCGCACCGGAGATCCCAGGGCGCTGCAGATGGTCAGGACGACGCTGGATGCCATGGCAGCCGGGGGCATTTACGACCACATCGGAGGAGGATTTGCACGTTATTCCACGGACGAACGATGGCTCGTCCCGCACTTCGAAAAAATGCTCTACGACAACGCGTTACTCGCCAGAACCTACTTGGAAGCCTTCCAAGTGACCGGTGAGACGGTGTATCGGGACGTGGTCACCGACATCCTCGATTACATTCGCCGAGAGATGACGGATGCGCAGGGTGGATTTTACAGCGCCACCGATGCGGATTCGGAAGGCGTCGAAGGCAAGTTCTTTGTATGGACGCCCGACGAAGTCTCTCGTGCTGTCGGCCCCGACGATGCCCGCCGCTTCTGCGCCTGTTTCGACATCACGTCCCAAGGAAATTGGGAGCATAAGAGTATTCCCAACCGCATGCGCCCGCTCGATGCGGTTGCCCGCGAGTTGGATCTGACGACGGATGAACTCAAGGACACGATTCGAAGAGTGCGGCCTCTTCTGTACGAGGCGCGCAAGCAGCGCGTGCCGCCTGGACTGGATGATAAGGTCATCACCGCGTGGAATGGCATGATGGTTTCCGCGATGGCAGAAGCCGCCCGCGTCTTGGGTCGAGGCGACTATCTGGACAGCGCGCGAAAGGCTGCCGATTTTCTCTTGCGTGTGCATCGCGCGTCTGCGCATCGCCTGCTTCGGACCTCGCGCCATGGGCGCGCCCATCTCGAGGCTGTCCTGGAAGACTATGCCTATTTGGGAGAAGGATTGGTCGATCTCTACGAAGCCAGTGGAGAGGAACGCTACCTCGACGCCGCCCGAGGCCTGGCCGAACGTCTGATCGTCTCGTTTCAGGATCAAGACCAGGGAGGGTTCTTCACGACAGCCAAGGACCACGAAGCGCTGATCGTGCGCGGGCGTGAGGGCGCGGACGGCGCGACGCCGAGCGGCAACGCGGTGGCGTCCATGCTCCTGGCTCGGTTGTCATTTCACTTCGATCGTGAGGATTTTCGGGAAGCCGCGATCGGTGCCGTTCGAGCCTACGGCCAGCATCTGACGCGATATCCGCGGGGATTCGCGAAGAGTTTGGCAGTGGTCGACTTCCTGACCGAAGGGCCGGTTGAATTGGCCTTGATCGGCGCACCGGATGATCCCGGGTTCACCGCCATTCGCGATGCGATGCGAGCGGTCTATCTGCCGAACCGCATTCTTGCGATCAATCATCGTCGTGACGGGGTGTCCGCGCATCCGTTGCTGGCCGGAAAGTCGGTCGTCGACGGACGCGCCGCGCTGTACATTTGTCGCAACTTCGCTTGCCAACAGCCGTTGACAGACGCGCTGACCGTTGCTGATGCGCTGCGCGAAATTTCCAAGCGGTCATCGAATACGGCCGGCGGGCTCAAACTCGCAGGTCGCAGACTTGAAGGTTGTGCCACAGTGGCCGGGACCGCTCGATATGCTTCCCGGATCGTCAATGCGCCTCGGCCGGACGGGCGATTCGAGCATGGTTTCACACGGCTCGGTCAGACGGCATTGACGGTCTCCCGATTGGGGTTCGGCTGCTATCGCGTCGATGGGACGGACCCTGAGTACGCGCGTGCCCTCACCACGGCGTTACAATCGGGTGTGAATCTCATCGATACCTCGACCAATTACATGGACGGTGAGAGTGAGCGCCTGGTCGGGGCGGTGCTCCGCAGGGTGGTCACCGACAACGACTGCGCCAGAGATGAAGTCATCGTTGTCTCGAAGATCGGCTATGTCCAGGGTCACAATCTCAAGGAAGTGGAAGCGCGGGAACGGGCGGGTCGCCCCTACCCTGAGATGGTGAAATACGGCGACGGCATCTGGCATTGCATCCATCCCGAGTTCCTTGCTGATCAACTCGACGCCTCCCTCGACCGCCTGGGTCTGGCGACACTCGACGTGTGCCTCTTGCACAATCCGGAATATATGTTGTCCGAGTCGGCGCGAGACGGCGACAGGAGCTCGACGGAAGCCCGTGAACGGTTCTACGCACGCATTGTGCAGGCGTTCGCCTATTTTGAGGCGCAGGTTGTCGCAGGC
>DATEEH010000117.1:0-63779 GCA_035281245.1 Nitrospira sp. | reverse complement strand
CTCATCGACACGGAAAACATCGACCAGGAAATCATGATCGTTGCCTCGGGCACAGCCGTATCCCAGGGACGTGAAGCGATCCGCCTGTTGGAGGACGAAGGCGTGCGCTGCGGTCTCGTCAAGATCAAGACCCTGCGGCCTTGGCCCGAAGAGGAAATTCGCGAAGCGACCAAGAACGCGAAGCACATCTTCGTGCCCGAGTTCAACGTCACCGGCTGGTTGGCGAAAGAGATTCGCGCCTCGGTTCCCAACCATCAGCGCGTGCATGCCGGGCCGCACGTTTGCGGCGGGATGACCATGCCGCCGGAGATCATCGTGTCGGAAATTAAGACGGCCCTCGGGATGAAGAGCTTCTCCCTGGCCGGTCGTGGAAGCTGAGCAGCACACATTTTGAAACTGTTCGCTCCCGCGAGCGAATCTGAGGAGGCCATCATGAGCAAGGAACGCATTAAGATTTCTGAAGATCTCTACGACATCATGCCGTCTGACTACCAGGATCTGGTCAAGAGCGCCACCTACGGCAAGGAAGACCGAGGCTGGAAAGACATCGGCTCCTCGAAGGAGCTGATCGAGCAGCATTCGCTCTGCGCCGGCTGTCCCGAGTCCATGGCATTCCGCTACATCTTGGCCTCGCTGCCGAATCCCGAAGATACTGTCATGGTCGGCTCCACCGGCTGTACGAGCCTCGTGTTTCCAATGGTGGCCGTTCACAACATCCACTCGCTGTTCGGCAATCAAAACGCCATTGCGTCCGGACTCAAGCGGGCCCTGAGCGTGCGGTTCCCAGGCCGCGTCAAGGATGTGGTCGTGCTGGCCGGTGACGGTGCGACCGTGGACATTGGCCTCGACATGACGCTGCAGGCCTGGTTCCGTCAGGAAAAGTTCACCACGATCTGCTTCGACAACGAGCTCTACGCCAATACCGGCGGCCAGGAGAGCGGACTCATGCAGAAGGGCTTCGTCGCCAAGATGGCGCCGGTTGGCAAGTTGTTCGACAAAGTACGGTTGCCGGAAATCGCCCGGGAATCGGGCTGCCATTATGTCGTCAACTGTACGGTCAGCAAGCCGTCCCTCGTCGAGAAAGTCATCCGCAATGCCGTGCACATCGCGCGGGAAATTGGCCCGACCTATCTCCAGCTCTATACCCCCTGCATCCTCGAAATCGGCAAGAACAGCATGGAAGGGCTCCAGGAGATGAGGGACTCGGAGAAGCCGACAGAGCGGTTTGCGTACAAGGAGTATGTCAGCGAGCCGGCGAAGCAGTTATTGGCTGAACTCGCCGCAAAGGACAAAGAGCGGAAAGCGGCGTCCAAGCAGCTGGCGGGCCAAGCGCAAGCCTGAGGAGGCCATCATGATCAAGAAGAGGCTCAATATTCGGATGTCAGGCTTGGGCGGGCAAGGCGCCGTCACCGCGGCGCATGTCATGGCCATGGCCGCCAACCGGGACGGGAGGTTTTCAATTTCCAATCCGTTTTTTGGAGCGGAGAAGCGGATGGCCCCCGCAGAAAGTTATTGTCGGATCGGCATCGAGCGGATTTACGACCGCGGTGAACTCGTGTTTCCCGACGTGATCGAAGTCTTCCATCCCCAGGTCATTACCATGGGAAAGAGCTATACGATGCCGTTTTACTCCGGCATCAAAGAGGGCGGCGTCGTGATCATCAACTCCGGTCAACCCCTCTTGTCGGAAGAAGACATCCAACGTCTCAAGGATTTGAATGTCGCCGTGTTCTATATTGCGGGCACTGAGCTTGCGATCGAGATCGCGGGAACGGAGTTGTCTACAAACATGACGATGATTGGCTCGGTGGCCGGCATCACCAAGTGCGTTTCGATGGATGCCCTCGATGGAGCGCTTCAGGAGCGGTTTGGTAAGAAGTTTGTCGCCTCGGGCGGCACCGCCTCTCTGGACGAAGCCATCAAGAAAAAATTCGCGAAGAAGGAAATGCTGTTAGCCAAAAATCTGGCGACCGTGAAGCGGGCCTATGAAATTGCCAGTGAATGGGCCGAGAAGAACAACGTTGAACTGCGGGTCGGAAATCCGGCTGTCGCCGCCTAACACGAGAGAAGGAAGCAGGTTGCATGTATAACATTGCGCAAGTCATCGATGAGAAGTGTACGGCCAAGAAGGGCTGCCGCCTGTGCATCATGTATTGCCCCGAGGCGAACTGCCTGGATTTGAACTCCACCAAGATGGTGGCAGAGGTCAACATCGACCGGTGCAAAGGCTGTGAGCTGTGTGTCGTGGTCTGCAACGCCGCCAAGCACGAGGCCATCGTCATGCAGGCCGTGAGCGCGACGGGGCAGCTGATGTCGAAGAAGGGAGAATCGGCAGCGCTCGGGCAGGCCTATCAAGGGTGACTGAGGCGTGCAGAGTCTTGCAGAACCCCATGGCGTTCGCGCTATGGGGTTTTTTGTTGGTGACGAACGAGGTGGGGCATGGACAGTAACGAAGATAACGTGATCGATGAGCTCCTCAAAGAGATCGCCGGCCTCATCACCGAATATCCGAAAGCTATCGAACGCCGGGCGGCGGTCATCCAAGCCACAGGCAAAGACCCCGAGCTCGTGGAAAAACTTGTCAAAGCCGCCGATACGATGCGCGATAGCGGTAACCTCTATCTGACCTGGGCCAAGCACTATGCGGCGCTGGCCGAGGGAAATACCGACGCCTCGTCGGATGAAGACGAAACCGAGGACTTCGACGTTTAAAAAAGCGTTCCCCCCGCCGTCCACATTTGCTACAATACCGCCTCTTCCAATTGGATCCCTCGTTCCCCGGTAGCTCAGTTGGTAGAGCAGCCGGCTGTTAACCGGCTGGTCGCAGGTTCGAGTCCTGCCCGGGGAGCCACACTTTCCCCTTTCCCCACAAAGTGATAAGAATGACGGTTGCCCGTGCCAGCCTCTCAACTTGTCGCGTGCGGGTGAGGAAACCGCGTTGAATACCTATCTACGACTGCCGGACCTCCTGTTAGCGATTACGCTCCTGCTCGGCATCAGCGCCGTCGTGATTCCATTAGCTCGTCGCTTAGGAATCGGACCCGAGCTTGGGTTGTTGCTGTCGGGAGTCATCCTCGGATCCTCACATTTTCTCGGTCCCACGCAGGTTGATCGCTTGCGGGAACTCTCCGAACTCGGAGTGGTGTTCTTCTTATTCATGATCGGCCTTGAACTCGATTTGGGACAGGCATGGCTGTTGCGGCGATATGCATTCGTGTTGGGAACATTGCAAGTCTTCCTCACGGGTCTTGTCCTCATGTTCTATTGGCAGTTCTTTACTCCCTCGTGGTCACTGGCCTTGCTCATCGGATTGGTGCTGGCCAATTCTTCGACGGCTCTGGTCTTCCAAATATTGGAACGAAAGCAGGAACTCAATGAGGAACATGGTCGAGCCGGATTCGCCATCCTCCTGTTTCAAGATCTCACCGTCGTGCCGCTCATCGCTCTCGTTCCCGTCTTTGCGGGGACGGGATCCGCGGATTATTCCTGGTGGAATGTCCTGCCGGCCGTCGCGGTGATGGCGCTTCTCTTCTTCATCGGCCGGAAGGTCTGCCCCTGGTTGTTTGGCCTGGCAGACGCCAGACACATGGCCGAAACGTTCACGGCGGTGCTGTTTGTCGCGATCCTGGGAAGCGCCTGGGCGGCCTCTCGTGTCGGGCTCTCGATGGCCCTCGGCGCCTTCATCATGGGCGTGGCGCTCTCAGGGACCGCCCACAGGCACCGCCTCAGGGAAGAAGTCATGCCGTTCAAGAATCTCTTGTTGGGATTGTTCTTTGTTTCGGTCGGACTCTCGATCAATATCGGCGTGCTCAGCGAGAACCCCGTGAGGATTCTGATGCACGTCGTTGTGATTGTTGCGGTGAAGACGATAGTTCTCTACCTCGCTGCTAGAGCCATCAGAATGGATCACGCTCCAGCGGCCCGTCTCTCCTTCCTGCTCGCTCAGGCCGGAGAATTCGGCTTTGTCATCTTGGGAACGTTGCTGGCCACCGGAGTAGTCACTCACACGCAATTCGCCAACGGGATCATGGTGATTGCGATGACGACCATCATGACGTCGTGGCTCGATGCACTCGGCGTCGCGTTCAGTCGGATGAGCGGTCCGGCTATGCCGAGTCCCAAGATCTCGACTTCTTAAATGAACAACGTGTTCCGTTTTCCTGCGTTCTTCCCTGCAAGATTCCTCCGCAACCGTCATCTCATGACGCTCGTGCCGCGCTATTGGTCCCGCGGAAGGCTCTTGACCGGAATACCTTCGGAACGGCGGTTCTTTCGCACGGCCCCGGAGACTCAGCTTCTAGGATTCTGTCACTGGCAGCCGCACCGGCGGACGGTTCAAACCGCACTCCTCTTGCACGGACTCGAAGGCTGCTCCGATTCACACTACATTCATGGGATTGCGGCCAAAGCCTATGCGGCGGGTCTCAATGTTGTCAGGATCAACCAACGCACGTGTGGTGGGACGGAACACCTCTCCCCGACGCTCTATAACAGCGGCCTCAGCGCAGACTATCGAAGCGTGGTGCGTCAATTGGCCGAGACCGAGGAATTGAATCGCATCTGGCTGATCGGCTACTCCATGGGCGGTAATCTCCTTTTGAAAGCGACGGGAGAAATGGGCACAGACGAACCCGCGCTGGCAGGCACAGTGGTCGTGTGTCCGAACATTGACCCGAGTCGTTGCGTGATCGAGTTGGAGCGGCCGGGCAACTGGCTCTATCACCGACATTTTTTGACAGGGTTGAAAGCGCGTGTTCGACGGCAGGCCGCTCTTATGCCAGGCAAATGGGATCTGACAGGATTAAACCGGATTACGCGCATCAGTGAATTCGACGATCGGTACACCGCCCCAGACGGGGGCTATGCGAATGCCGCCGACTACTACGATCGTTCCGGGGCTCGACATGTGCTCAATCGCATCGCGGTGCCGACGACGATCATTACGGCTCAGGACGATCCCTTCATTCCCTATTCCATGTTCATCACGCCCCTGATTCAGCAACATGCCTCTATCCGGCTCATTGCGCCTGTACATGGCGGCCATTGCGGGTTCTTTCAGACGAGGCAGGCACAGGAAGATCGCTATTGGGTGGAGAACCGGATTATCGAGATTGTCACAGGGGCGTGGTAAGGGAGGGAACCGGTTGCCTCGCGAGGCAACCGGACCATGTGATTCAAGCAATTTTCCTCATCCGACGGGCCTCCATCGAGGCCGCTTGCGGTGCACACTTCTGGACCCACGTCATAATCAGCCAGGCACAGCAGGCGATAAGGCCGACGACGAAGACCCAGTTATAGACGTCCTTGCCGCCCTTGGCCAAGAATGGCTCGCAAGCATAGAGCAACACTTCGTAGGCCAATCCTACGATCACCAAGGTCGTCGTGGGCAGAATCAGCGCCCGATAAGGCACCAACCACTTCCAGTCTTCGGGGGGCTCACCGGCCAACTGGCGAGCGCCTAACCACGCCAGGACGATCGCGCCTCCGTAGCCGAGGAACTGCACGAGATCCGAGGCGTGCAGTTTTCCCACCGTCGCTTCGCGAAAGAGCGGCAAGTGACCCAGAACCAACGCGCACAGCACCGCCAGGATCATGGCGACGCCATATTCCATCATCCATTTTCGTGCTTTCATGCCGAACCTCCTCAACTCCTTAAGCATCGGCCGAGCCAGAACAAGCATACCACCGGACGAATTGCGTAGGTTGATCAATGAGTTAGTGGGTCAGCGGCTGGCGAGATACGAGCGGACTTCCTGGACATAGGTTTTGAAGGGATCGGCCATGGGAAAGGCTTCCTGCCCTCGTATCTGAAAAATCGACCAGTTGATGACATAGGCAGGGAAAAACCGCTCGTCTTTCCTGGCCGCCTCGGATTCCGCCGGCGGTCCACAGGTCAGGAGGTGTTTGACCAGCTCTCCACGGCCGAAAGCTCGTGTGTTGCGAGGAGGATGCTCCATCGCCAGGTCGACGGCCTTGTCGGTGGTCAGCCGCGGCACGCGACCTTCTTCCACGAGCCCCTGATACAGGCCTTTATCCGGGTGGAGGTTGTGGTATTCGAGATCCAAGCTCTTCAGCATCGGATCGTGCCAGTCCAGCTGTTCCGCCTCGCGGAAGGTCTCCAATAGCCAGAGCTTGGATGCCCAATCCACTCTTCCCACCAGCTGTTGATAGTCGCCTCGTAAATCCTGTAATACGCGTTCCCATTGCGCGAGCACCCAATCGGTTTCTTCGTCTTGGCCTTTGCAATGCGCCTGCGCGGCTTCGAGGAATTGCTCCTGGACATCGATGGCTGAAAGGTGTCTGCCGGACTGCAGCCGCACCATCCATTGTCGCTCCTGGTCCTGCGAGATCTCTTGCAGCGTTTCCACCGGTTCATCCAGATCGAGATCGGCGGGCGCCTTCCCGTCCTCAATCAGTTGAAGAACCAGTCCCGTCGTCCCCAGCTTCAAGGCCGTCGCATATTCAGCCATGTTCGAGTCGCCGAGCAGGAGATGGATCCGCCGGTACTGATTGGGATCCGCCAGCGGCTCGTCCCTCGTATTGACGATGGCCCGATTTTGCTGCACCCATTCAAAGAAATCGTTCACGATGTGATCGGCACGCTGTGAAATCTGAAACGGTAGCTGTACGGATGCCGCACCATGGCCGATTGCCGCCCGCGGCACGATCAACCGGTCCATCTGAATCCAGGCGTCCTGCGGCCTTGCAGCTCCCACCCGACCCGAGCCCGTAAAGATTTGCCTGGTCACCAGAAAGGTCACCAGCGGCGCCAGGCCTCGGCGGCTGAACGGAAACCGGCGCGTGACCAGATAGTTCTCGTGCGAGCCAAACGTCGCGTCCGTTTCATGGTCCACGTTATTTCTAATCAGGGAGACCTCTTCCGCCAGACCGAGATCATGCACGGCCCTCTGAAGAATCAGATCCCCTGCACGGTCGCTGGCTACCACGTCGGTCAATGAATGGCATTCCGGCGAGGCGTATTCCAGATGTCCCATGTCGAGATAGATTCGCCCGGCATTCGTCAGGAAACCGCCGTTTCCCGGCGGCTCGTCATGCCCGCGATGATGCAGATCCAGCACGCCCTGACGTTGATCGTGGAAGATATGGTCGCGAATCTTGTGAGCAAACCAGGTCGGGGAATGGTCGGGGCGATCTCGATGAACGAGAAGACCGTACTCGGTCTCCAACCCAAAGATGCGGTTCAGCATGACGTTAGGACAACGACGCTTGGACGTCCTTCGGCAACAACCGGCCCAATTCGTCGGGCGTCAACGCCCGGTATTTGGAAGATCCCGATCGACTGCGGTCCAGCACCGCGCATTCGATGGTCTTTTCCGCGACGGTCGCCCGGACATGCGCATAAAGAGCCGAGACATCGGTGGATGAGGCACCCGTCGATGGTTGGTGCCCTCGGTCCGCCTCTGCATCGACCGCCTCGCGCTGCAAATGGTCTCCCAATGCCCAGGCACGAAGCGCTGCTCCCACAGCGTCGGCCAACGAGCGATTCGCCGGCTCCCGCTGCAGAGACTTGATCATCTCCATCTCGACCGCCTTTGTCGCGGCGAGCACCGCGCAGTGACCGCCCTCTTCAAAAGTCCCGTCGTAATCGATCACGAGAAACGTTTCCTTTCCGGCTTTCGATCCGAGCTCTGCCAGCAGGATCTTCACGATGAACGGCGCCTTGAACACTTCTTCGAAGGCCTGCTTGATCACCGGGGCGATTCCGTATTTCACCATGCGGCTTCCCGTGACATCCGAGGGAGAACGGTTGAACCCTTCGACATGCGCCATTTCGAGCAGGGTGAAGCGCAGTTTTTCCAAATCCGCCGGATGTCCCATCCCTCCCAACGCGAGACGATCATAAATTTCATAGAGCTTGGGAGTGCCCTTGCTCACGGTCAGAAGCGCAATCCCGCCCTCATAGGCGAGGGCAACGACGGGACTTCCCTGCTTGAACTGTTCGTCCAGATACTGACGGCGATTGCCGACCGCCTCGACCCACTTATAGGGTTCTTCGTACATGATCGACTCCCCGTGCGAACACATCAGCCTCTTCGAGAGACACTGGCTTCAAACTGGTGCTTCAGATCGGCTTCCGCTATCGTCTTGATGCCCTTGGCGGAAATGAGCTTGATCACCGGATAAAGGTTGGCCTCGCGGTTCACTCCGCCGGTTGCGCTGTCGAATTCAGCCGCGCTGGTGAGAAGCCGCAGCGCCTGTACGGCCGATTGCTCCTCGCTCATGGCAGCCAACGGCTGATTCCCCCATGTATTCAAATAATGGAGGATGCCTCGAATCGTCGGAGACCCGGATCCAGACACGGCATATTCCACGCCTTCGAACTCCGCGCCCAGGATGTCGTAAAAATAGATCTTGGCGGTCTCTTGCTCGAAATCGTACCCGGCAAATATCGGCGCAACCGCGCCCGTCCCGGCCAATGCGGCGGCGACATTTTCCTTGAGCAGTTTCGAGACCGCCCGCAACTTGCCTTCGAAGCTCAGTTCTTGGAGTTGCGTTCTGCGGTAGTACTTGAACGAATGTTCGAGGATCCGCACCATTTCATAGGCCGTCGCCGGCACGCCGGCAATTGCCATCATGCTGTGTCGATCGATCTCAAGCACCTTGTCGGTACGGTCGTACATCACCATATTTCCCGCGGTGGCGCGCCGATCTCCCGCGACCAACACGCCATCGCGATACTTGAACGCCAGGATCGTCGTAGCGGTCGTGAGTGGCTGATCGGTACTGTCCGCACCGGCAGCACCGAACTGGTAGCCTTGTGCTTTCAGCAATTGAAAGAAATCTCCCTGCATGCCCATTCTTAAACTCCTCGTCAGGCGTGAACCGTCTGACGTTTGTTACTGGCCCGTTCGTTGCCGATAGCGCTCAGCCTGCTTGGGATCCACCTTTCGCATCCGCTTCATCAAATTGTCCTGATCCGGCGACCCGCTTTCGGGCCGGCGTGGCCCTCCGCCTTCTTCCTGCGGTGAGGGCGACTTGGGCATGGGATTCACCGGTCCTTCGCGTCGTTCCGGGGGCAAATGAACAATCATGTCGACATATCCTTTCTTGTCTTCCAGGCGACCAGCGCCTCGTTCGGAGAAGCGGCTTGCTCAAAAAGCGAGATACAGGTCCGCGCGTCCGCTGGATCGAAGAGATCTCCCATTTCCAGCGTCACAGAAGGCCACCCCCCTGAGAACTGAATCCGTTCCCACTGCATCCGGCGAATCCGATCCGGGAAGCGCCGGACACACACCCCACGAAGACCTCCGCGTGTGTCCGCGGGACCGGCAGAGATGGCCTGGTCCACCTCTGTGTCCGTCGTGAGACGCCAAACTTTTCCCTCTGCTTCGAGACCGCGATGGAGGCCCCGCTGGGGATCGATATTATGATATTCCAAATCGAGGCTCGCCAACCAGGGATCGTCCCAGCCGATCTGTTCCTCCTGCACGAACCTGTCCAAGAGCCACTGTTTGGTGACCCAATCGAGTTTTCCCACCAATTGCCGGCGGTCCTGCATCAGCAGTTGCAAGGTTTCGGTCCACTCTCGGAGAATCCAATCGGTCTCCGGATCGATACCCGACAACGCCCGCCTGGCGGCATCACAGTAACACTCCTGAAGCTCCAGACCCGACAGCTGGCGCCGGTCGTTCAGCCTGACCACGGCCTTCAAATCGGCGTCGCGTGAAATCTGCTTGACGGCGGCCACCGGTTGCTCCAGGTCCAAACAGGGGACCTGCCCGCGTGCGATCAACTCCAAGACAACCTGCGTGGTTCCCAGTTTCAAGGCCGTCGCATACTCGCACATGTTCGCATCGCCCAGAATGAGATGGAGGCGGCGATACTTCTTCCCATCCGCATGAGGTTCGTCCCGGGTATTCAGAATCGGACGGTTGTGCATCGTATCGACGCTCAGATCAGTCTCCATGAAATCGGCACGCTGGGAGACCTGATAGACTCCCGGAACGAATCCTGATTCCTGGGCTTCCAGCCCCACCTTTCCCGCGCCGGCAATCACCTGGCGGCTGACCAGAAAGGGCATGAGGCCGTTCACCAGTCGTGCAAACGGAATCTCTCGTTCAACAAGATGATTGTCGTGGCAGCCGTAACTGTGCCCGTGAAAATCGGTGTTATTCTTGTACAGATGAACGGACGCCCCCCCTGGCTGCGCCTTCCGGCGCTGGGCCGCCTGCTGCACGATGCGTTCTCCCGCACGGTCGTGAGCCACGATCTGCTTGAGTGTTCGGCATTCCGGCGTCGAGTATTCCGGGTGCGTATGATCGTTGTAGAAGCGCGCCCCGTTGGGGAGTACGAGATCGCTCTTCATGTCGTGGAAAGAAAACGGACGATGGGCATCGAGGCGGGCAAACTGGTCTTCTTCCTGGTCCTGCGCCAGGCCGGACACCCGGAATCCCCTCGCGTCTTCGTGCGGATCTTCTCCCGCGTAGTCCCAGCGCCGCTCAAAGGGGCGCTTCAAATACGCCCGTACCAATTCCATGGACTCAACGACCGGATCGATCTCGTCCCGATCTTCCCGCGCGATACCGTATTCTGTTTCGATGCCGAATAAGCGCATAGCGTCGTGAGGGCGTGAAGCGTCAGGCGTTAGGCGACGCCTTACGCCTGACCCTTCCTAGATGATTTGATTGACCAACCGCTCTTCCGTCTGCTGCCCTCGTCGGAACGACGAAATGCCGACGACTTGTTCCGGGTGGTGATCGAGCAGCTTCAACCACTCTTCGGCGGCGTCATCCGGCGGCAGGACTTCTCCTTCTCGAAATTCTTCCGTCACCGCCTCGAACAGATCCTGCCCGAGCAATCCCGCTGGTTCGCGGCTCCGAATCGTTCGATCAATCGCCTTTTCCTTGGCGCGCTGAACGATCGACGCCAAAATCGCGCCGCTCACCAGATCACCCCGATAGAGCACTTTGTGTTGTCCGTTTCGAAGCCGGATCGCCAGCAACCGATTCTCGTCTGTCTTTTTGAAGATGCGATCGATCACCTCTTGCACCAGTGCGGCCATCGCTTTCGACGGCTCTCCTCGATGCTCGCCCAGCACGGCCGGATCAATCGGCAAATCGTCGGACAGATAGACCTTCAAGATCTCCGTCGAGGCGTCGCGGTTCGGCCGCGCAACCTTGATTTTTCGATCGATTCGTCCGGGCCGCAACACCGCGGGATCGATCAAATCGGGCCGGTTGGAGGCGAGGATGATCACCACATCCCGCAGCGACTCGATGCCGTCCATTTCGCTGCAGAACATCGGCACGAGCGTGTTGGAAATGTTGAACGACCGCATGGCCCTTCGGGTGCCCAGGATGGACTCGGCTTCATCAATAAAGATGAACGGAAGCGCACCGTCCTGCCGTCTGGCTCTTGCCTGTGCGAAGAGATCGCGGACCAGCCGCTCGGATTCCCCCAACCACATGTTCAGGATTTCCGGCCCCTTCACATGCAGAAAGGCGCCACCGGTAATGGGCGCTGGCTCGTGGCTTTCCTTCCGCGCTTCCTGATTCGACTCGCTGACCAGTTTCGAGAGGCTTGCAGCCGCCGCCTGACCGATGAGCGTTTTCCCGCAACCAGGAGGCCCATAGAGAAGAAAGCCTTTGGGTTGAGAGAACTTGAACTGCTGAAACGTGGAGGTATGGAGCAGCGGATATTCGATCGCCTTACGAATCGCCGCGATCGCCTCCCGCTGTCCGCCGATTTGCTCCCATGTGACCTTCGGCACTTCGTCGAGGACGTGCTTCGCCGCTTTGCGATCGACGAGTTTTTCCAGGGCGATCCGATGCGCGGGATCGATACGGACTTCGTCGCCCGGTTTGAGTTCGATGCCCACGAGATCACTGGATCGACGTAAGACGAGCGATTGGCGGGTCATCTCCTGTTCGAACCGCAATCGGCCGTCAGCCATCGCTTCCGTCAATTTCAAAATCGGACCATTGCGGTCGTACCCCAGTGTCCTGATGACCGCATAGGCTTCGTTGACCAGAATCTGAGTTCCGATCTTCAGGTCCGCGGCGGGCACACGCGGATCGACATTCGCGTAGTATTCGGCGCCGCCCACGACGATATGCGCCAAGCCGTCGCCCGGGAGGTCCAACAACATCCCGATGCGATTGGCGGGCGCCGTCAGCTTGGCGACGACGTCGCTGACTTTTTTGAACTCGACTTCCCGCTGTTGATTGGCGGCTTGAGACAGCATCACCGCATGACGCAGCTTGTACAGGAGCTTCTGCCGCGGATCCGATTCAGGGAACTGTGCCAGGCACTGCTCGAGCAACTCAAGCGGGTCCGAACCGGTGTGGTGTGCCGGCTCGTCGGGCTTGGCCTTCGGCTCGTGAGGGGAATTGGGGGGGCGACGATCACTCATCTGATGGTCCTCCGCGCGACACGAATGGATGATCCTACCATAGCGTCCGTGGGGATTACCTCAATGTGGGAAGGGTCTGAGCAGGTGGACCGGCGTCAGGCTAATTGACCGCCTGGAGTGTCACCGTCACCCTTTCTCTTCGATTGCCTCGAAGAATTTCCACCACGACTTGATCGCCGACCTTGTGATGCTCCAGCACGTCCATCAACTCATCAATCGTCGTGACCGGCTTGCCGGCTACAGCGACCACGATATCACCGAGTTCGATTCGTCCTGAGGTCGTTTCTCGCGCTCCCTTGAGACCGGCCCGTTCCGCGGGGCCGCCACGAGAAACCTTGCCGATGATCAACCCCTTGATTCCCCAACGTCTCGCCATGGCATCGGGCACCAGTGAGACGCCGAGACCGGGACGGATGAGCTTTCCGTGCTTGATCAGTTCGGGCACGATGCGATTGACCGTGTCGACCGGCACCGCGAAGCCAATGCCGGCATACGCGCCGCTGGGACTGACGATCTGTGTGTTCACGCCGATCAAGCGGCCGGCGCTGTCGAGGAGCGGTCCGCCGGAATTGCCGGGATTGATGGCCGCATCCGTTTGGACGACGCCTTCGATCGTCCGATTCGACATCGATTTGATCGTCCGGCCCAACGCGCTCACCACGCCGGTAGTCAGACTGTGATCCAAACCGAAAGGATTCCCGATGGCCAATACCTTTTGGCCGACCCGCAGATCATGCGAGGTGCCGATGGCCAGTGGTTCCAACATGGCCTCCGGGACTTGGATCTGCAAGACGGCCAAATCATGGTCCGGATCCGCGCCGACCAGCCTGGCTTGATGTTCGCTTCGATCAGCCAGGGTGACTTTGATCGCATTGGCGCCATAGATGACGTGGAAGTTCGTGACGATGTGCCCCTGCTTGTTCCAGACAAACCCCGATCCGGACCCTTGGGGGATTTCGAGAATATCGAAGGACCAGAAATCACGTTGTATGGCCGTATTGGAAATGAATACCACCGATTTCGTGGCGCGTTCAAAGACGGCCATCGTGGCGCGTTCATCGGGTCCGAGTTCGGGCGGCGCAGGGGTGACCGGCCGGGGTTTGCCTTCGACGCCGTCGTAGCCTCCCCCGAGCGGTGTTCCCCATTCGGCGGCCGACCGCCCGTTCGGGGCTCCCACACACAGTACTGCGCCAAGCACGGCTGAGAGTACGGCAGGACGACCCAACAACATGGACCGTCTATTCTCCGAGGATTTGAATGACGAGGTCACGGGTGCGGGCGCGTGTATCGAAATCGACGAGCACGATTTGCTGCCACGTGCCGAGCAACAACGAGCCGTTGACGAACGGGATGGTCATCGATGGGCCCTGCAGTTGGCCCCTCAAGTGACTATGGCCGTTATCTTCCCCGGGATTTTTCTGGTTGTGCTGCCAGGATGGGTCGGGCGGAACCGTGCGATCCCAAAAAGTTTTGGTATCGGCCCTGATGCCGGGCTCGTCTTCGATGATCATGATCGAGGCCGTCGTATGCTTGACGAAGATCGTCACAATCCCGGCACTCGTCTTGGTTCCGACGACGGCGTCCTGCACGAGTTTCGTCACATTCTCGATGTGCGTCCCGCCGCGCATGTCGATCCGAAGCGGCACCGTGGTTACAGCCATGCTCATCGCTCCATTCGACGGAGAAACCGTCGCTCGTCCACCGTGAGACGCGCCCCACGCGCCTCGGCGATGACGGCGTCGAACCGTCCGCCGGCGGCCATGCGCTTCAAGGCCTTCATCACCCTCGCGCTCAGCATCCCTTCCTGCTCCAACTTGCCCAGATAGGTAAAGGCTTCGGCAAGCGTTTCTTTGTTCCGCACATAATAGTCACGACCTCGCCGCTGGTTGCTGTAGGCTTCGAACTGCTCGCAGGCGACGAGTACTTCCGCGAGTTCCTTCACCCAAGGTTCGGCTCCTGCGAGTTTCTCGGGATAATAATAATAGAGCATCACTGCCTGCATCCAGGATTCCCACCGCACACCCATCGTCGCAATCGACGATCGCACGGCGCGCAACCGTCTCGCCAGGCGACGTGCGTAGCCGAGCCGCATTTCCACTTGTTCCTTGGCCCAGGAGGTCATGGCAATCCCATCAGCGGCCAGCGCAGCCCGATAACGCGCAATGAACGCCTCGGTCTCTCGTCCGTAGGGGGTTTCCGGATGCACGGCCCGCCATTCGCGGGGCCTGGTCGGAACACCGTGGGCTTTGGCCCAAGACCAAATCTTGCCGAACAAGGGGCGATCCAGACCGGCCCGCCCGAGGTCATGCAGGAGACAGGCAATTTGATATTGGCGAACTCGCTCCGGCGCGTGACCCAAGGCCGAGGCAACGGCCGCGCACATACGGGCAGTCCGGATGGCGTGCGCTCGGTCGTAGCCGCGGATCAGCCGCCCCGGCCGAAGCGGATGAGAGACATCGTACAGACGCATGAGCCGAGAGACGAGAGCCCGTGGGATCATGAGCGGGGCGGCGGAAGCCGCAACTGGTCTCATAGCGTAGTGTGAGACGGTCAGAATATCTTTCGAAGAAAGACAGTGTCAAGGCGAGATCGGCAAGAATGCTCGATCAACGTAACGATCTTTGCTAAGCTGCCTTTATTCGACGGATGATGTGAAATCCCATGCCGACGTCATCGCTTCAACGTGCCGGACTCTTGATTGGTGTTTTGCTGCTCGATGCGTTGACCGCCGACATCACGTTCGCCTCCGCGCTCGATCAGCTCACCGATTTGAGCGGCAAGACGAACGTCACTGTCACCCTCACCGGCCGCGACAATTTCAACAGCGAATACCGCTACGATCTTACGGTCCGAAACCGGTCTAGCGATCCGTTGATTGCCGATTCCTTGATTGTCGTGCTCGAGAAGATCACCAATCTCGCAGGCGAAGATCGCGAACCATTGAAGAGTGAACCCCTTCTCCAACGGTTCGAGGTCGTCGGACAGGATGGAGAAACCGACGATGGGAAGCCGTTTTTCCGTGTGCCCGTCGGTGCCGGTCCCGACCTCGCTCCCCTCAACGACAGCCTGCCCTTCTCGGTCAGGATCAGGAACAAAGATTATGTCGCGGTGTTTACCCCTTCGTTTCGCGTGTACGGAAAGAAACGCCCGCCTGCGGAACCGAAGGTCTCCAACAGCCAGCCGCAGCCCGGCAGTGCCGCGCAAGACCGAACCGACCGGCTCATTCAATTACTGCTGAAGAAGGGCATCATCACGGAAGAGGAGCGGAAAGCCATTCAGCCATGAGCGACCCTTCCTGCAAAGCTTGTTCTGGTGCCTGGCCTGGATCGGACCACTTCATTGCTGATCTGGGGTTATCCATGGCCTATCTGCACGAGGATCAATTCTTCCCCGGGTGGGCGGTGGTCGTGTTCAAGCGGCACGCCACGGAACTGTTTCATCTCGCGCCAACCGAGCGGATTCAGCTCATGGAGGAAGTGAGCCGATTCGCACACGTCCTGACCGAGACGTTCCAGGCCAAAAAAATGAATTATGGACTCTTGGGCAACCAGATGCCGCACATTCACTGGCATCTCATTCCACGGCTTCACAGCGATCCCGCCCCACTGGAGCCGGTCTGGCGCGTTCCGCACGGCCGGGTGCTCCTCTCGGCAGATCGACTCCAGACCACCATTGCGCGCATCACGAAGCGCTTGCAACGAATGGTATAATGTCGCCCACTCGCAACACGGGGGGTCACAGGGCCGATGCTCCGTCAATTGATGCTGGTCGCCGTCTTCAGCCTCTGCGGCACTCCAGGAGCGTTAGCCCAATCGGCGGAAGATCCGGCCCCTCGGATGCCGCTCGAGAGTCCGCCTCCACCCCCTGAAGCCATCGGCGAAGCGCCTTCACTGGTGGATCGGCTTTCCTTCGACCATTTCGACGGCGCGATGACGCTCGGTGAATCTCGCGGCGCCGTCCGCCTCGCTCCGGATCATCCAGGGCACCGACTCACGCTGTCCCAGGTGCTGTACCGCATCGGAGACCTCGATGCTGCCGCCGAAGAATGTCGCGTCGCGATCCGGCTGCAGCCGGATCATGCCAAGGCGCATCTGCAGCTGGGCATCATTCTCATCGCCAAGCAAGACTGGCGCGCAGCCGCTTCCGTGCTGCATGAAGCCCTGCGGCTCGACCCAGGGTTGGTGGATGCGCATTACAGTCTGGGAAGCGTCCACTATTCGTTGGGCCACCTGAAGGCGGCGGAGCAATCGTATCGACAATCCTTGGCATTGCAGCCGTATTTCCCCGATGCTCGGTACCGTCTGGCGTTATTGCTCAAACTCTCGAAACGAGAACAGGAAGCGGCCCAGCTGATGGAAGAGGCCGCATTGGGCGGCGTTCCGCAAGCGCAGTTTTTTTTAGGCAATGCGTACAAGAGCGGACAGGGCGTGGAGAAGGATTTGGGAAAGGCCGTATTCTGGTGGGTGAAGGCGGCTGAATTCAGCTACCAACCCTCCGCTGATCTCCTCGGCAAGCTCAGACGGCAGGCGTTGTCGCTCGATCAATCGGACCGGAAGCGCAAGGAGGCCCAGGACGCCTTTCTCGCTTATCGTCGTTACCTGTGGGAGGAATTTCGCGAGTATACCCCGACGGACGATGGAGAGACGATCGGAACGAGACTCCTCAAAGAGCATCGTACGGATGTGGCGGTTCCCACGTTGCTCAGAGAAGGCTACGCGCTGAGCGAGGCGGCACACATCGAATTGAGTCGTCTGTACGAAACGGGTTGGGAGGGTGTGCTGCCGCCGTACGATAAGAAGATTTTGGCCTGTTTCGAGCGCACAGCTGCGGAAGGCTTCCCGCCGGCCAAACGAGCGTTGGCTCGCATTTACGCCAAAGGGATCGGCCAACCACCGGATCTTTCCAGAGCCAAGGCGATGCTCAAAGGACTTCCGAAGCAAGAAGCGAATGCCCTCACAGCCGAGTTTGGTGCGCGCTAGCATGACCGGTTCTCTCTCCTGGCCAAAATTCTGGCGTGTATTCATCACAGAGCCCCTGTGGCAGGCCTTGGCGATTGGATTCCTGGCCTTCCTCGTCGCCAAGGGACTTTGGGCTCTGGCACCGGTCACGTTTACCACTCTGGACTGGGCCTTGTACGACACCTGGCTGCGGGTTCGAACCCCGATTGCGACGAGCAAGAGCCTGACGATCGTCGTTCGTGATCCGGACAGCGACGAGCGGTTTGGGCCGGTGCTCGATCGGGCCCTCTTGGCTCAAGTGATCAGCGCCGTGCATGAGGCCGGCGCCGCCGCCATCGCGATCGATCATCGTCTCGATCATGCCAGCCCTGCCTCGCTCGGGGGAGCAGCCAGCGATGCGTTGTTTATCGAATCCTTGCAGGCGGCGGGGCCGGTGGTCGTCGTTCACGACCCGGACACGGCCCTTCAGACGAGCGCGGTCCTCGCAGGACATGTGCTCGCGTCGTCCCAACCGGATCGACTCACGCGGGGGATCCCCCTGCTGGCCGCGATCGAAGGACAAACCGTACCGGCATTCGGTGCACTGCTCTATGATTTGTACCGGCAACAGCCTGCCCTCGCGACAGAGTCGATGCGTTCCGATCGTCCGTTGCTCGTCACGCTCAACCCGGTCGGAGATGGATCGATGTCGGCGCTGCCGACGACGACACTGTTCTCGGTCTGGGAGGCGATGCAGGTTCAAGATCGCCGGCAGCTGGAGGCCTGGTTCGACGGACATGTTGTCGTGCTTCTCCCGAACCCCTTGAGTCAGGGACCCTGGCTTCTCCCGACGGGAAAATCCGTCGCTGGCGTCGTCACGCATCTGCATCTGCTCAATAGCCTCCTCACCGACAACCAGATCGGGGTCGCTGGCCCATGGTCGGTCTTTGGGCTCACCCTGCTGCTGGCATCCTGCATAGCCTGGGGACTCTTGCGCCTCCAGGGACCGGCAGCCCTCCTCTGGTGCGGAAGCATGTTCGTCCTCTACGTGGCCGTGACGATGGTATCGCTATGGGGCATTCATGTCGTGTTGCCCCTCCCCTTGCCGCTGACAGCCGCAAGCTTTGTCATCGCGGGAACGGTTGGCTGGACCCATCTCACGGCCAGGTCGCGCATGATGCTGCTCGAGCAGGACATGCTACGCATGCAACAAGACGCCGCGGCGATACGGGAGGCGCTGACGCTTCGTGAAAACCGTGCCGAAGCCCTCGAAGAAGATTTGGAAGCGGCGAAGGCGGCCGTCGCACAATCGGCAGCCGACCAGCAAGCGCTGGCTCACAGTACGGTTATGCTGCAGGGAGAGATCGCTGAGGCGAGAGCCCAGGAACAGGCGGCACGTCAGCAACTCGAGCAAGTGGAGCGGCAACTGGCCGGCCTCCGTACGGCGGATATCAACTCGCGAACGGTCGGAGATGCCGAACTCGAACGGCTCACGGAAGAGTGCCGTGCCATGGGAATCATCACGCAACATCCTGGCCTTCTTCGGATGTTCAGAGATGTGAAAAAGGCAGCGGCATCGCCCTTGACGGTGCTGCTCTTGGGTGAGCCAGGGACGGGCAAAGAATTGTTCGCCCGCGCCGTTCACCACCTCAGTCCGCGTGCTGGAAAGAACTTCGTGGCGGTGAACATGGCAGCAATTTCCCCCGAACTGTTTGAAAGCGAGCTGTTTGGCCATGTCAAGGGAAGTTTCACCGGAGCCACGGTAGACCGGAAGGGATATTTCGAACTCGCCGATCACGGGACGATTTTCTTGGACGAAATCGGCGATCTCCGATTAGAACACCAGAGCAAACTATTACGTGTGCTCCAGGAGAAATCCTTTTACCGCGTCGGCGCGACGAGTCCGACGGCCGTCGATGTTCGGGTCGTCGCTGCGACCAATCGGGATCTGCAACGGGGCGTATCCGAGGGATGGTTCCGAGAAGACTTGTATTTCAGGCTCACGGGATTCGTCTTTCGGCTTCCCTCGTTACGCGAGCGGGCCGGCGACATTGCGCTGATTGCCGAATGGGCTCTGGCCGACATTGCGCAGCGCCTGGGCAAGCCTCGCCCGCGGCTGACTCACGAGGCCCTTCAGCTGCTGAGCGCCTATCGATGGCCGGGAAACGTCCGCGAGCTTCGCAACGTGCTGGAACGGGGGGTCGCTCTCGTCGAGGGAGGTCTGCTGTCGGGCGAAGCGTTTTCGCTCGAGGACACCTTCGACGGCGGCGAGCGTGAGATCGTCAAACCCTCGTTTCCCGATGCCGCAAGCGACAAAGCCGTCTTGGAATGCCTCAGACGTCAGAGCTTTGACATGCAGGCCACCGCAAACATCCTGGGGTGGGACCGCAGCACGGTGACCCAGCGCTTGAAAGGCCTCTGCTTCCAAGCATTGATCGACACTCACGGCGACCAGACAAAAGCCGCGATGGCGATCGCCGGCGATCCCTCGTATCTTCGAACAGTCGAGTTGAAGCTCACTGAGTACTACCACCATCTCCTCACCGTGATCGAGCCGTTCAAATCGGTCGATGAAGCCGTGGCCGAGTGCAAACGGCGTTTCAAGAATCTACCTGAAAGGCATTTTTCCTCCGTGGCGGTTCTCATCAAGCAACACATGCCTCCAGCAGAAAAGATGCGGAACGGCCAATGACGCTCTGTCGGTCCGTACCTAGGTAGTCCGAATGGTCCCCAGATTGCCGCTTTTCGTCCCTTCCCGCACGGCAGCCACAGGCTGAGGCGGTTTGGTTGTCTATCCCTACGATACTCCACCCGGGACCATTTCCTGGGGACCGAAAACATTGGCTTTTTCGCGTCTTTTTTCTTTTCCCGCCAGGCATGCAGATTGCCCCTGTCTCACGGCAATGTTTTTCAGCGGACATTCATACATTAAAGAAACTGGCCTGACCAAGCTCTCGCTGGCCGTGACAGGTACCGCCACGGCTTTCCTCCTTTGGTCCACGGGGCAGGTGGCCTGGTCAGCGCTCCAGCAACGGGACCTCCTCCGCCTCATCGAAGCCAGTCTGTTCGGCGCCCTTGCCGGCTTTTTGGTGTACGGAAATCTCTGCTATCAGGTGGCACGGCTCGGGAGATTACGGCGATTTGAGGAACATCGAACAGCCTCCACAGATGTTGCGACGGCATCCTTCGGAGCGAACGCACCCCCGTTGACCATTCTGGTCCCGTCGTACAAAGAGGAAATCTCGGTCATTCGCCAAACGCTGTTGTCTGCGGCTCTCCAAGAATATCCCAATAAGCGCGTCGTCCTGCTCCTCGACGATCCGCCCGCGCCCTCAGCACGACACGATCAAGCGGCGCTATGGGCGGCTCGCAGTCTCCCGTTTGATTTGCAAACGCTCCTGGCAGCCCCGTACCGCCATGTGACGGCAGCCCAATCGGCGTTTCGGTTACGACCGTCAGAAGATGGAGCGGTGATCAAAGAAGAATGTGTGTGCCTTGCCGAATGTTTCATGTGGACCGCCGAGTGGTTCGACATGCAGGCGAAGGCGGCACCGATCGATTCGCACACGAACGCCTGGTTTGTCGAGCATATCCTCTCGCAACCCGCCCGCGCACTCCGCGAGCAGGCCGCACAGTGGTTCCTACGCAGGCATCACGTCTCCGAGATGCAGGCTGAAGATCTTCGGCGGGACATCGAGGCCGCTTACATGCAACTCGCCGCGCGCTTCAGCGTGGAATTCGACGTGTTCGAGCGCAAACAGTACCGCAACTTGTCGCACGAGCCCAACAAGGCGATGAACCTGAACAGTTTCCTTGGCCTGATGGGGAAACGCGTCAAACCTGTCCTCCGCATGGACGGGCTCCATCTTGAAGAGACTTCGAAGCCCAACGGCAGTCGCCTGATCCCCGATACGCCCTACGTCATCACGCTCGATGCAGACAGCCTCCTGCGGCCCCGTTACGCCTGCACGCTCGTCGGCCTCATGGACCAACCGGAACATACGCGGGTCGCCGTCGCTCAAACACCGTACAGCGCCTTTCCCAACCCTCCGGGTATCCTGGAACGGACCGCCGGGGCCACGACGGATATCCAATATCTCGTGCATCAGGGTTTCACCCGCTTTGGGGCGACGTTCTGGGTGGGAGCGAACGCGCTGCTGAAGAAATCCGCCCTGGAAGACATCTGCGCCGAAGAGCGTGACGGCGTAAAGACTATTCGACGTTACATCCAGGACCGGACCGTCATTGAGGACACGGAATCGACGGTCGATCTGATGGACAAGGGATGGTCACTGTATAACCACCCGGAACGTCTTGCGTACAGCGCTACCCCACCTGACTTCGGCGCGCTCGTGATCCAACGAGCTCGGTGGGCGAACGGCGGCTTGATCATCTTTCCAAAACTGTTGTCCTTTCTGCGCCGGACGCCAAAGCGGTCGCAAACCATCGTACAGGCCATGTTGCAGACACACTATTTGACCTCGCTGGCTTTCGCGCCTCTGAGCGTGCTCCTGCTACTGATCATTCCGTTCTCCTCCGATCTCATGTCGATTTGGATGCCGTTGGCCGCGTTGCCCTACTTCGCGCTCTATGCCCGCGACCTCGCCTTAATGGGCTATCGACCGTTACGGGACCTGCTTCGCGTCTATGCGCTCAACCTGCTTCTCATCCCCGTTCACCTCACGGGAGCCGTCACCTCGGTGCGACAAGCCATCGCCGGCACCAAGATTCCGTTCAGGAGGACTCCCAAAGTGTCGGGACGGACCAGAACTTCGGGAGTCGATGCGCTGTTGCAGCTGCTTATCGTGAGCATGAGTGCTGCGCTGGGAGTCTCTTACGTCTCACAGATGCGATGGATCTCGGGAACCTTCGCGCTCGTCAATGCGGCGTTGCTCCTCTACGGCATCAAACAGTTCATCGGCTTTGCCGAACTCAGAGAGGATCTCCTGTTGAGCGTCCAAGAGGGAATCAAGAACGTGGCTTTCCGCGAAGCAACCGAGTGCTGGCAACGGTGGGCCGCGTCGTGCGTCGGTTCACTCCGGTTGACCGCGTCGCAGGTCCTGCGCGTTCGCTCGCCGCGTCATGCCGTCATGAGCATGCTGCTTGTGCTTGAAGTGCTGACTCCAGCGCTCGTCGGTGGGGCCGAGCCATCGATCAACCCCATCCAAATCGAGAACGAACGACCCGGCACGAGTGCCTGGGTGCTGACGAAGCCCGCGCTTCACCATGAAATCGAGGGCTACGCGTCGGCCCCCAGCGTGAACCAGGGTGAAACTATCCGCCTGTACGTCAATACGATTGCGCCGACCTACCGCCTGAACGTGTACCGCATGGGGTGGTACGGCGGTCTCGGCGCGAGAGAGGTCCTTGCCGTCTCTCAATACAAGGGACACCGGCAGCCGGAGCCGTACCGCGAGAGCGACACTGGACTCATCGAATGTCGATGGGAAGACCCGATTGAATTCATGATTCCGGAGAGTTGGATGTCCGGCTATTACCTGGTCAGACTGACGGCCGAACCGACCAAAGAACAGAGTTACATATTCTTTGTCGTCCGCGAGGATGCACGGCCTTCGATCTATCTCGTCCAGTCCAGCGTGACCACGTTTCAGGCCTACAACAACTGGGGCGGAAAATCTCTCTATGCCTTCAACAGTATGGGCGAGCAAGCAGCGAAGGTTTCATTTAATCGCCCGTAGTATGCACCTAGTTCGCATCCAGCGGCCGCATCTGGCGCTGGGGCGGGAGATTTTCTGACCTCTAACTCAATTCCGGCAGGATATCCCGCCTCGGCGGCGGGCTGGGAATATAACATGATCCGGTGGCTGGAACGAGAAGGCTATGATGTGACCTATGCGACGAATCTGGATGTACATGCGCAGCCTGCGCTCTTGTACTCGCATAAGGCTTTTGTCTCCGTGGGGCATGATGAATATTGGAGCTGGCAGATGCGTGAGAATGTCGAACAGGCACGCGACCGCGGCGTCAATCTTGCGTTTTTCTCTGGGAATACTTGCTACTGGCAAATTAGACTTGAACCCAGCCATTTCACGCAAGAACCGGGCAGAACAATGATTGCATATAAGGAAAACGCTCCTTGGCGAGATCCGTTGCAGATCGACACAGACACAGGGAATGACCACCTAATTACGACTAAGTGGCGCAATCCGCCCGTTAATCGGCCTGAAGCCGGTCTGATCGGAGCCATGTTCGTGGAAATGGACACGCCGGTTAATGGAGATTTCATCATTGAGGATACAGAGGACTGGATCCTAACAAGAACGGGATTGCGTCAGGGATCTCATCTCCATGGGCTCTTAGGATACGAGGTGGATGGGAAAACCGAGTCCAGCCCGCGGGGCACTCGTGTGGTTGCTCGTTCCTCTGTCCCACAAGCTGCGGGAACAGTCACCATGTACAGGGCAACGAGCGGGGCGATCGTGTTTTCCACCGGCTCAATGCAGTGGAGTTGGGGTCTCGACGATTACAACGCCCCGAAACTTCATTCGTCTCGTATCAATATTGCCGCACAGCAGATGACTAGGAACGTACTTGCTCGGTTTAACAAGTCGACCAATGATCTCGATGGCCTGTCTGCTCAAGGTCATTGGAGTGCCTCTGATATGGGAGTTAGACCTTAGTTGCACTTTTTTTGCAAACACGCGAGTCGGCTCTCCCTCGAGAGTGACAGACGTCGCGACAAGAGAGCGTGCAGGCCCTTGAAACGACCTTATTGGCTCACGGTTCTTCTGCTCGTCTTCTCAGCGGCGTTCACAGCACTCATTCTCCAATATTTCCCGGCGCCCTACGTTTGGATCATGATGTTATGGGCGACCGTATCTTTCTTCCCATTCTCGTTCGCTAAGAAGGCCTGGACTAAAGCGTTCTGGTTCAATCTCGCCGTCATTGCTTTTGCGCTAAGCTCTACAGAACTGTATTTTTATGAATTTTATTTTGGCGAGGAACCACCGCGTGAGACAGAATACAGCGCCGTTGAGACGGATACAGACAAGACAGACATCGGGGACTTGTTTCGACACCAGCTGCTTGGATGGGCTCCAACGAAAGGGAAGAGTTTTATCGAGAAAACTCGCTTCAACAACACACTGCTGTATGAGGTGAAATACACGATTGATGAGCACGGCTTGCGTGCGACATCTCCATCCACCAATACGAACAGGACCCAATCGAGTTGTCTGCTGTTTTTCGGAGACTCCTTTACCTTTGGAGAGGGCGTGAAGGACGAGGAGACGACACCTTATCGTGTGACAGAGAAGGTCAATAGAAGCTATCAGGTGTACAACTTTGCCTTTTTGGGTTTCGGGCCCCATCAGATGTTAGCTCAATTAGAGCATGGCTTGGTTGATGCCGCCATCGAATGTACGCCTGCCATCGCAATCTACCAAGCTCTCCCCATTCACGTCTCACGCGCTGCAGGGTTGGAAGGGTGGGAAGCAGGCCCCAAATATGTTCCAGGCGAGGATGGCATGGTGCTCTGGAAAGGTCGGTTTGAACAAGACGAGTCCGAGCATTTCCTCGGCAAGTTCCGTGCATTTCACCGAGACCTCTCTAAGGATCTTAGACGGGTTCTCGAGAAATCGGCCGTTTATAGAGCCTTGCTCTTTATGCATCGGGCGGTCAATGATGACGACCTCGATGTGTTTTTTCGGATCGTTGTTAGATCGAACCAGCTCGTCGAATCTCGCTATCCAGGTGCGCGGTTTCATGTTGTATTCTGGGATTTCAGCCGAGAGGACCGGCTTGAGTCAAAGATCATTTTAGGCCTGAAGCAAAAGGGGATCCCAGTCCATCTCATATCATCCATTCTTCCCGAGTATCGAGGCCATGAAGAGAAATACAAAATTCATCCTGCCGACGGACATCCGAATCCACTCGCGCATGATCTTGTTGCGGACTACATTGTGAAGACCATTCTGACCCCGTCGATCGTCGCGCGAAATTAAGCAGGCCCTGGGTCATGCGAACGCGTATCCGCCACCAGTGACTGAAACATAATCACCGAGTCCTGGTAGGTGCCGTCGTTCTTGCGCACGGTCCCCGGGAGCACCGCCAATTCCTTGAAGCCAAGTCGCTGCCAGAGCCGGCGCGCCCACACATTCTCTGAAAACACCAGATTGAAGATCACACTCCGATATCCCAACTGCCGGGCATACTCCAGCATGGTGGCCCCCAACAGCCACCCCAGACCCTGCTTCCGCCATTTTGGTGCGACGATAAACCCCGCGTTGGCCACCTGCCGAGCGCGTCCCGGCCAGTTCGGTTTCAGGTAGAACGCGCCGGCCATCGCCGCAGCTCCATCGCGATCGGGCACATAAGCACCGACGGTACTCTTGCCGCGAAACCAATAGTCCATAAAATCGTCGTGGTCTGGGAATCGGTCATGGGGGTAAGACGTCCCCTCGTCGACGATGATGCGATACAGGGCTCGAAGCGCTTCGACGTCACGCTCCCCTGCCAGCACCAACTGCACCGGCGAGCCGTCTTTCAGCTTTGCCTGAAGAGGAAATGTGAGGCTCAATTACTGACCCTTCTCTAGTGCAGGAAACACCGATCCCGATAACCCTATGGGACCAAGTCTACTTCAAGGCCCAAACTGTATCCATCGAGCAATGCGAGCAGGATGGCTGTTCCGCAAGGCCGCAGCGAACGAAGGGGCGAAGCGCCATGCGGGGCCGGCCCCGCATAGCGTGATGGATCGGTTGTCCCCGCATCAGAGCCACCGCTTCTCACCCCTCTGAACTCGTCGATTTGTCTAAGGTTCTCTCGGTTTAGGCCTTCGGTTTTGCCGGGCACTCCGGTTGCTCAAGCGTCAGGCTCGTTGAAGAGCTGAACTGGGACAGGAAGGAGGTGAACGCCGGCATACAGTCCCAATCGCTCGCCAACGAATATTCAATCACCACTTGACCAATGACGTTTGAACGAAACAACAAGGAGGATTTCATCATGCAGAAAGGCCCGTCACAAGTCACCTCAGGCAACATCACACCGTCCATTTCTGGACCCAAGAAAGACAAGGACGTCCTGGTCATCTCCGGCCTCATCATAGGCCTGGCGGCGGTCATCGGGGCGATTTGGTACTACTCGTCCAATGAACAGACCGCCCCTCAGGAACTATTGAACAGTTCCCAAGTCAGCGAAGTGCTCAAGAATAATCCGCCATCAGTCATGCCGGCCTCACTTCCCATGGTGAACGTTTCCGAAACACCGGCCGGCACCACCAAGCCGGGCATCGTCCACACCGATCTCTATTTTGAAGTCGGACGCAAGGGACTGACCGATGAAGCCAGGAAATTGCTGCACGAACAGGCCATCATCCTCAAGAACGATCGGGATCTCGGTGTGTTGATCCAGGGCTACACCGATCAGCAGGGCTCGGCCAGTTACAACCTGAAGCTCGGCATGAAGCGGGCTGAGACGGTCAAAGCCGAATTGATGAACGCCGGCGTGACGGAACATCAAATCAAGGTGGTGAGCCTCGGCAAAGATGGCGTGCTGTGCATCGATAACAGCGATGTGTGCCGCCAGATGAATCGACGGGTACATCTCGAAATCCGTACATTCGGCGAAGCGCATATGATCGCGCCGGTCGTCGCCACGACACCTGTGGTGGACCCGACGCAAGCGTCCGTTGGTCTCGGCCAGAAGAACGACGATCCCAACTCACTCGTCGACAGTCTTCTTCCTTCCGCGAACGCCTCTGAAGGCGATAACAACAACCCGCCCGCCCTCGAACCAGCATCCGGCAGCTGATACCGGCCTCGCGATGCGTTTGCACGACCTATTCGTGCAGACGCACCGCCTGATTCGCACCACACACTCCAACAAGACGAGGGCGACATGACACTTCTGAACCAGAGAACACGACGAACAAGCACGAAATGCACGGTGCAATTCATCCGGCTCTCGCTCTTGATGACTGTCCTGTCATGGTGGGGCGCGTTGCCGGTGCTGCAGGCCTGTGGCGAGCAACCCACCGATGAGATCGGCATGACCCTGAAGGACGTCACGCAGGGAAGTCTCCTGCTCAAGGCAAGAGAGGCGGGACGCTACGCGGCGGCACCCATGTTAAAGACAGACGTCAAGATTTCCATCACCGGCATCATTGCCAGAACACGACTCACCCAGGAATTCATCAATCCGAGCCGAATGAAAGATGATTGGGCTGAGGGCATCTATGTGTTCCCCCTGCCTGAGACCGCTGCGGTCGATCACCTACGAATGAAGGTGGGCGATCGAACGATCGTCGGAGAGATCAAGGAGCGTGCCGAGGCCAAGAAGGTTTATGCGCAGGCGAAACAAGACGGCAAACGAGCCAGCCTGGTTGAACAGGAGCGGCCAAACGTCTTTACGACATCAGTCGCGAATATCGCTCCCCAGGATCGCATTACCGTAGAAATCGAATACCAGGAGCGGGTCCATTACGATCAGGGTGCCTTCTCCCTCCGCTTCCCGATGGTCGTCGGCCCGCGGTACGTCCCAGGCACCCCCATCATCATCGAGGATCAATCCCAGGGCAATGGCTGGTCGGTCAATACGGACCGGGTGCCCGACGCCTCGCGAATCACGCCACCAGTCCAGCATCCGCACCGTGGCCCGATCAATCCAGTCAGTCTTGCAATCGATCTCGCCGCTGGCTTTCCACTTGGCAAGATTGAGTCTGCCTATCACGACATCCTGACGATCCCGGAACCGGATGGCAGGGTGCACATTGCGCTTCGACAGGACCACGTACCCGCCGATCGCGATTTTCAATTGACCTGGCAGCCGGCTGAAGGACACGCACCGACTGCCACTGTGTATCAGCAGCCACTGAAAGAGAGCACCTATGCCTTTCTGATGATCACCCCTCCTTCATCGGATCGGCTCCTGAGCGAAGTCCCCAGGGAGACGATCTTTGTCATCGATACGTCCGGCTCGATGGGGGGCACGTCGATTGAACAGGCCAGGGCGGCGCTCCTGCTCGCGCTGACCAGGCTCACTTCTAAAGATCGATTCAACGTGATCCAGTTTAACAGCGCCACGCATGTGCTCTTCTCTCAAGCGCAAACCGTACAAGCGGATACTCTTCGCAAGGCGGTCCATTACGTCGAGCAGTTGAAGGCGAACGGAGGCACGGAGATCCTTCCGGCCTTGAAGACGGCGCTCAAGGGAACGCCGCTCTCAACGCACCTCCGGCAGATCATCTTCTTGACCGATGGACAAGTCGGCAACGAGGACGAACTCTTCGAGGTCATTCGGTCCCAGTTGGGCACGAGCCGGCTGTTCACCATCGGCATCGGCTCTGCGCCAAACAGTCATTTCATGCGGAAGGCGGCGGAATTTGGACGCGGGACGTTCACGCACATCGGCAGCACCAGCGAGGTCAAAGCGCAGATGGACGCCATCTTCCGGAAGCTGGAGCGGCCGGTCCTGACAGACTTGCGAGTGGAAGGGCTCGATGCAGGCACCGAGATGTTTCCGCCGAAGATTCCCGATCTGTATGACGGCGAACCTGTCGTGGTTTCATTCAAAACATCCACTGTTCCGACACACGTAAGCATCAAAGGCTCGTTCGGGGCGACACCATGGACGACGGAGGTGGCCTTGAAGGATAGCCCCACAAGAGAGGGTCTGTCCGTGTACTGGGCGAGACAAAAGATTACTTCGCTCATGGATCAACAGGCGCACGGGCAAGATGAGACCTCAACCAGACACTCGGTACTTGATGTGGCTCTCACCCATCATCTCGTCAGCAAGTACACAAGTCTGGTCGCGGTGGATACCGAGCCCATTCGGCCGACCGATCAATCGTTCGTCACCCATGCGATGAAGACGAATCTTCCGGAGGGGCAGGATTACCAAGCCATCTTTGGTTTGCCCAAGACCGCGTCGAATGGTCGATTCCAAATCGTATTGGGACTTATCGCCCTCGGACTCGCTTCGCTGTTGTGGATCTCCCGAAAGCAGATCGCATGAGCCCGATTCAACCCGCTTCCCGCCCGCTGGTCATGCTGACGGTCTGTCTCCTCGCCGTCGCAATTTGGCAGCTCGGGGAAGGATCGTGGATCTACGCGAAGGCCAGGCTCGCGCAGGTGCTGTTGCGCAGAGCCTGGTCCCGAACGCTCGCGGGAGAATGGCGCGTCACACCGTGGTCCTGGGCGGATACCTGGCCTGTCGGTAGGCTACGGGTTCCCTCGGAGCACATCGACGTGATTGTGTTGAACGGAGCCTACGGACGGACCTTGGCCTTTGGCCCTGCCTTGGCGGAATCCAGTGCCATGCCCGGAACAGGCGGCACCACGATTCTCACCGGCCATCGCGACACGCATTTCGCCTTTTTGCAACGCTTGAAGGAAACGGACGACATCTTGTTCGATCTTCCTGACGGGCGCAGCGCACGCTATCGCGTTCGTGACCGTCGCGTCGTCGATGCTCGAACCGACTCGATCCGGTTGGCAGACGATACGGAGCAGCTTGTCCTCATCACCTGCTATCCGTTCGACGCGATCCTTGCGGGAGGGCCCTTGCGATACCTGGTCAGGGCGACTCGGGTTCCTCCGCCTCTCCCACGCTCCTTCGATGGGCCAGGCGAGCCGGAATGGGACGCATCAGGAGAATCAGCGCCCCCGTGGTGAGCATTTCCCTGCACGACGACGCGCGCAGGCAGCCCATCAGGCTGCTACTGAGCCCTTGGATCGACGGGTCTTGGCCTGTCGCACTGGAAGTATCAGACGGAAGGTCGTCCCCTTGCCCACGGTGCTCTCGACGTCGATGTGGCCTTTGTGGACGTCGATCACGTCTTTGACGATTTTGGTTCCTAGCCCTGTTCCGCCGGGCTTTCGACTCAGGGCATGAGCGCTAAAAAGACTATCGCGGATCTCTGGAGGCATGCCACGGCCTGTATCAGCGACAAAAATCTCCAACATCTCGGAATTGGGATTGATCTTTCCAACAACGGTGATGGATCCGCCGGATGATACCTCGGGAATGGCATTGTTCACCAGGTTGTAAAAGGCATTGAAGAGTCGCTGTTCGTCCGCCTCGATTGGAGGCAAACCATCGAGCCCCTCGCAGCTGAGGGACACCCCCCTTTTTTTCGCCATCAGGTCCAGCGTTCCAAACACGCTCAACACGATGTTCGCCACCTGACACCGGGCAAAGGTGGGCGCCGCACTCATGCCCTTCACGCAATCCGCCAACTCTCGGACCCGATCCGAAATCCTACGGACGTCCTCTTGCACCATTTGCAACACCTCGTGGCACAGCGCACGACTTTTTTTCGACTGAGGTGAATCTCGATCGGACAATCTCTCGAAGAGCTCATCGAGTTCGTCCTTGAGTACTTCAGCGCCGCAAAGGACTGGCATGAGAAGGTTCTTGATGTCATGGCTCATGTCGCCGGCCAACTGGGCCACCTGCGCAAGTTTTTTGGCTTCAAATAACCTGGCCTCCTCGATCACAGGCGTGGCAAGCGACGAAATGATCGTGACCACTGCAATATCTTCTTCAGTGATAGGCTGATGGCGCGTATTGAGAATTTCAATCACACCGATCGGTTCCCCTTGCCATCGCTTGAGGGGCAAGATGAGCATATTCTTGATTACGGATCCTGTGGCTTTATCTATTTTGGCTGGAACGAGGGCGTCCTTCTCGGCATCCACGATGACGGCATGCTTGGCCGATCGGAAGACGGCACCGGCAATCCCTTGATGCCATGGAATGGCTGCTCCCCGTGGAACCGGCTTAGGGCCGACACAATGATAATTGACGAGGTGTTGAGTTGCCGGATCAGCGATGAGAATGGATCCGCATTCCGCACCGACTGCCTCCAGGGCCGTCTCCAGAGTCTGCGCAACCAAATCTTCAAATGTCGTGTGAAGCGAGAGGGCTCGAGAGATGAGGAGGGTCGTCTGTAATTCTCTGCTCCCTCGCGAGAGACCAAGCTCTACCGTTCGCCGTGGAGCCCGGCGTCGCTCATGGTCTGCGTTGTGCTGGGGAGGCGGGTTCTCCTCAGGAAGCACCAACCATCCTTTCCACGGCCCCCGTACGGTGGTGTCTACAACTATGTGCCGAAATGATTCTTGAACAAGACATGTTTGTTGACTGCTTCCTCGGCAACAGCCAGAAGCTTTTCCTTCTCAATCGGCTTGATCAGATAGTCCATGACACCCTGCTTCATGAGCTTGGTGGCAGCTTGGACATCCGGATGCCCGGTCATCACCACGACCGGCACGGAAGGGAATTGGGATAGAAAATGTGCGATTGCTCCGACGCCGTCGATGTTCGGCATCTGCATGTCGCACAGAATCATGTCGACCATCAGCGGATTATCGCCGGATCTGATCGCCTGGATGCCTTTCTGACCGTCTTCCGCTTCGACGACATCGTAGCCGGCCTTGGTCAGGACCATGTTGACGGTCGACCGAATGTGCGCTTCATCGTCCACCACCAGAATTCTTCCCAGTCCCATTGTCTCCTCCTTTGAGATGCAGTGCGTTAGCCTACTGAACCCTTCGCGATCCTGCCCGATCGCTCACACATTCACAACAATTTCCTCAAAATGTGACAGGAGTGGGGAGAGCGGGATCGGCGGTACGTTTTTCACTGACGGGAGCCGAGATTCTGAAATGAGTGCAAGTCAAGACGAGGCCAACATAGCCCTGGCCGGGCAAGGGCGAGTGCGAATTTGGAGCAGCGTTCGACTCAGGCGGCGAATTTTGCCGGTCGTTCAAGCGGTGATTTTTTGAATTTTTTCCGAAGCCAGTTCAGGCTGTTCATGACGTTCGGTCGACCGAGAAGCCATCGCTGCAACCTCAGCTTGCCGGGGAAATCTCCGAGCATCACGCCTAACAGGATCGCGAGAATGCCTTGGCCGGGGAGCACGAGCATTGCGATGCCGAGCACGACAAGCACGAGCGCAAGAATGTTTTTCACGAGACGAAGCGGAATGCGAACGGCTGCGGACTGCTTCTCCAGCCATCCCGCCTCCTTGAGATCGGAAAAAGCGTTTTTGGGGAGTTTGATGACGATCAACGGAACCGCAATAGCACCGAGCAGCAGACAAATGCCCGATCCGATGGATACCCATGTGAGCGTTTCATTCGATAACCATTCTTCCATCTGTGGGGAGCTTCCCTTCCCTTGCTACCGTACCGCACGGCCCTCAGCGAGACCTACCAGGGAGAACCCTGTTTTGATGGAGTGCTGTCATGAGAATCCTGCGAACACGAAGCGGTGCTATGGATGAGCTCTGGGAGTAGTTCTGGACAACCCGTGAGAGGGTTCGCGGTCGGAGGACGTGATCGCAAGGCTATCGAACCACTGTGACTGAGCAACCTTGAGGCCGCAGAACGAGCAAATGAAGTTGCCCGTGAAATACCCTTTGGCGTTTTGCTCAAGCAGGAAGTGGCAGCTGTGGGTATTTTCCGCGCGCATCATAGACTAAATATAGCGCGACTCTTCCTGCGGTCAATCTAGTGCCTCCCCTTGAATTCCTCTTGAATATCACCAATTTGCGGATGATTGAAGGGTCCGTAGCCTACAGGTTTGTAAGGCAGATTGGCACAGGGCGATGAGTTCAGCTGTGCACGCGCGTTCACGGACACGGCAAGTGACCCGTTACTCAGTACGATCCTTCAGCGGGCTTGCACCCGAAGCTCTTTGCGTGTCTGTGGATTGCGCATCGCCGGCCTGTTCATTCGAGACAGGCGGCTGTTCTTGGAGAATAAGGATGGGTTGAATGGCTGCTGTGGCCCGCTGGATGGCGCTATATAAATCGTCGACAGCCTTCTCCTTCGTCAAGACCTCAAAGGCTCCAGCTTTCAGCATTGCATCGACCTGATAGGTCGGTGCATTGACGGAAAGGCCCAGCACCGCGATATGCGGGTACTGAGTTCTGATCAGTCTCGTCGCTCCGATTCCATCGAGGCTTGGCATCCCAATGTCCATCACCACGATGGTCGGCTGGAGCTTTGCCACGCTCACGAGGGCTTCTTCGCCATTTCCCGCTTCGCCCGCAACCTCGATGTTGGGATAGGCTTGTAGGACCGCCCGTAGTCCCTGGCGGACCATGACGTGGTCGTCCACGATGAGGACCCGGATTCTTTGTGCAGCGGTCATGGAAAGCGGGTGTTCATTCACCACAAGCTTTGGTGAGATGTCGTCGTTTCCAACTACTGTACGCCGACTGAATAATGTGAAAATGATTTTCGATGAAGACCTGTTCAATGACACCAAGCGCAGGGTCTTTTTCCAGCCACTTGGCCAAGGCAATCGTGGTTTTACCAAAGTCCGACAGATTTCGGTCGGTAGAGTGACTCATCATGTTGTTATCCCAAGTGTTGATCTCCGAATTATTTTTCAGCGGATACTACTATCGAACTCCGCAAACGAAACAGCCATAGCGGCAGACCAATCCTCCCCCCGCTCAGGCTGGGATGAGACTCTAATCGTTGTCTGCCAGGTTGTCTATAAGCGATGGCCTACACCGCCGTAGGCCGATGTGGGCCTAAACCTGGAACTCGCGATCGAGGATTTCCCGTTCGGCTTCCAACCAGTCTTCATCCGCATGGCCTTCACGGCATCCCCGCTGCACATACAACTCGTACGCGCGGCAGCTGATCCGGGCGTGTAAATCATCAAATGCAGCCGTTTTCCGTTCCGCGGATTGGCTCTCGGATGACGAATGCTCTCGACGCGAGATCACCAATCGAGATTTCTTCTCATCCTTCACTTTCGTCGACGATGGCTTCATGTACGCCTCCCTATATGATATGAGAGAGTACCCACGACAGTGTTCACACGGCTCGTCTCCTCATGGCGAACATCGATGAGGCAACGAGGGCATCAGTGAACAAAGGATAGGATCCTGCACCGACGAAAGCAAGCATGATCCGGTAGCCAAGAAAGCACGTTCTCCCGCATACACCGTCCAGGGGGGATACCTAGGTCCTGGACGCGGAAGGAATGCTCAAGATCGACAGAGACCACCGAGCCCAATGGGCGGAGTCGAGCGCCATGCCGGGACCGACGACAGGACAGCGCCGGGATAGAAACCAGGCCGGGCGCCTCGCGGAGACAAAAGGCGAGCCTGGAAGCAAGAAAGGCGCCGATCAGGCCACCGTTCCACCGGGACGAACCTGGCTTTGGTTCCTGGGACTCTTACTCCTCAACTATTTCCTCGTGAGGCTCCTGATGCCGGGTCCGGAAGAGCCCACGACGGTCCCCTATACATTCTTCAAGCACCAGGTCAGCCAGGGCAATGTCGGAGCGATCTACAGCGAGGGCGCGACCATCACCGGCCGCTTCATCGCACCCGTCGCCTATCCGCCCCAAGACGATACGGTCTCTGTCCCGTCCAAGGAGGGGCGGACCGGAAAAGCAGCCCCGGGAGGGGCCAAGCTCAATCCGCCCGCCATGACGACACATTTCACCACCATCCTTCCGGCGTTCGTCGACCAGGGGCTGGAAACCTTTCTGATCAAGAACGGCGTCGAGATCAGCGCCAAGCCGATCGCGGAACAAGCCAGTCCCTTACTCACCCTGTTCTTCAGCTTCGGCCCCGGTCTCCTCTTTATCGCTTTTTACATTTGGCTCTTTCGACGAGCGGCCCAACAGGGCAGCGGCCTTTTGGGAGGCGGATTGATGGGAATCGGAAAGAGCAAGGCTCGACGCTACGACCAGGAAAAGGATACGAAGGTCCGGTTTGACGACGTCGCGGGCATCGATGAAGCCGAAAACGAACTGGTCGAAATCGTTGACTTTCTCAAGGACACAGAGAAGTACACGCGACTGGGCGGCACCGCTCCCAAAGGCGTGCTTCTGGTCGGCGCTCCCGGCACCGGCAAGACCCTTTTAGCGAAGGCCGTCGCGGGAGAAGCCGGCGTCCCATTCTTTTCGATGAGCGCGGCGGAGTTCGTGGAAATGATCGTGGGCGTCGGCGCGGCACGGGTGCGCGATCTGTTTAAAGAGGCGCGCGAACACGCGCCGGCCATTATTTTTATCGACGAACTCGATGCCATCGGTCGGGCTCGTGGACAGATCGCCATCGGCGGCTCCAGCGAGCAAGAACAGACCTTGAATCAAATTCTGACTGAGATGGACGGCTTCTCGAGCCGCGAAGGCATCATTGTCTTGGCCGCGACGAATCAGCCGGACGTGCTGGACAAAGCCCTCCTCAGACCCGGTCGCTTCGACCGGCGTATCGTGGTGAACCTGCCGGATCGAAGCGGACGCGAAGCCATTCTCAAGGTGCATACCCGCAGCGTACCGCTGGCCAACGATGCCATCCTGGGCGATCTCGCTTCCGTCACCCCCGGCTTTTCAGGAGCCGACATCAGAAATCTCGTCAACGAGGCGGCATTGCTGGCGGCGCGGCGGGGGCAAAACGAAGTCCGCCACAAGGACTTTCTCGATGCGCTCGAGAAAATCGTCCTGGGCCCGGAACGCCCGATCCTCATGAGCCAGGCCGATCGCGAACGAATTGCCTACCATGAGGGCGGACATGCCATTCTCGGTCTGGTCGTGCCCGGTGCCGATCCCGTCAATAGGGTCACGATCGTGCCACGCGGACAAGCGCTTGGCGTGACGTATCAACGACCGGAAAGCGATCGATACAACTATCCCGAACCCTATCTCAGGGCGCGCATTATCGGCATGCTGGGAGGCCGGGCAGCCGAGGAAATTGTCTACGGCATCAGAACGACGGGCGCAGAGAACGACATCGAGCAAGCGACCGAGCTGGCGCGCCGGATGGTCACGCGTTGGGGGATGAGCGACCGGCTCGGATTGGTGCAGTTGGCGCCGCGCGAAAATCCCTATGTGGGCGGCTCAACCGGTTATGTCGGCAGCAAACCGTTCAGCGATGAAACGGCACAGGCCATCGACGCCGAGGTCTTGAAGATCATTAATGAGAGCCATGAGGAGGCGAAGCGGCTCCTGACGGAACACCGCAAACAACTGAATGCCCTGGCTGAAGCCTTGCTGGCGCGCGAAACACTGAACGAAGAAGAGATACTCGAAGTGACCGGACTTCCGCCTGCCCGCGCGCTTGAAAATGCCATGTTATCCACGTCCGCCTCAGTCGCCGAGAGCATGAAATCGTCTCACAAGCAGTTGGGTCCGAAACCATCCTAGCGGGTTTTCTGACGGTCCTCCGGCTACCGCACATCCGGTCTTGGGTCCCGGATGAATCCGTCCCGGTTCGGCATTCGTACCTTTGGTAACGCCTGCGCATCCATCACGGCATCCTCGGCGATGATCTTGTTCTGGAAAAGGAGCCATGCCACGACCGCGTATGTCTCATCGGCCGTGAGAGACTGCGGTGCGTTAAAGGGCATCGCCCGTTTGATGTAGTCATACAAGGTTGTCGCGTAGGGCCAGTAACTGCCGATCGTCTTGATCGGCATCCCGGTCGCCAGTGTCCCCTGCCCTCCGACCAAGCGATCTTTCGGTCCTTCCATCCCCGTCGGTCCATGGCATGACGCACACTTCGCGGCATACACCTCTGCGCCCTGTTTGACGGTCCCTCGACCTGAAGGCAATCCTTCCCCGGTGGGTGCGACATCGATATTCCAGGCACGGATCTCCTCTTCAGTCGCCGGACGGCCGAGCCCGTACCGGTCGTGCTCATCAGGCGATCCCGCGAACGATCCACCGCCGAGCACCAGCAGGAGCACCGCGGCGCCCGAGAGTATGGCCGTTTGCCCAAATGCTGCGCGCCTCATCGCGTTTCACCCTGCTGTTTGCTACTTACATTTTGCCGCGAGCCGCATCGATACTCCAGATACCCGACCCGTGAGTCGCAATGTACAGGAAGACAAAGCAATACAGCGCCGCCAATTCGCCCATGTTTTGAATCGGCAACAGCGCCTGTGGCCCATGCACCATCCAATAGGCAAACGCCATGAGACCGCTGCACAAGAAGGCCGCCCAGCCGGCAAAAAGACCGACCATCACGAGTGTGCCCCCGATCAATTCTATGGGTCCCGCGATGGCGATCACGAATGAGGGCAACTGCGGTGGCGGAGGTGTGGGTATGCTCAACAGCTTTTGTGTGCCATGCCAGAGAAACAAAAATCCTGCCACGATACGCATGGCGGCATAGGCCTGAGGGGCATAGGGACGCATGAACGATGGCATACAAACCTCCTAGTTACGAGTGCGATCCAATACCAATTGTCTTCCTCGGAGCAACACTGCGCGTCCGCCGAGCATACGCCCGACCCCTAATAGAATCTACTGTCAGAAGTTACAGGCAGTGAGCGGCAGGGAGGCGCTGCGCCAGGGGGATTGCAGAGCGCGGCTATCGAAGCCGAGGTTCATTGGACTCCGACGCGTTCGAATACGGCCCTTTGGAACAAACTCGCCATGCGGCGATGTCCCGCCTTTGTCGGATGGAACCCATCCGCGTCAAAGACAAAATCATCGGGGGACGACTCGGCAAACACGTTCACGATCGAAGCATTCACATAGGGCGCCTCAACTTCTATGGCGCGGTTAAAAGCTTTGACACGATCCACGGTCACGGTCGAAACAGGCGTTTCACGAAAGGGAGGGACTTGTGTCAGGTCGGGAAGATTGGCGATGACCACAATTGTCGACACCGAATTCTGGAGACTGCGAAGGAACTCTCTCAGTTTGCTCTGAAATCGCGACGGGTCGTAGCCGTCGACAAGATCATTCGCCCCGACCCATACGGTGGCCATATCGGCGTCGCCGCGAAAATGCTTGGCCAGGCGGACCTGCTCGCTCAGCGGATTAATGCCCGCGCCTGGGACCCCAAGGTTGATGAGAAACGTGCCGGGAATACGTTGCTGGAGCTCGTGATTGAGAAGGTAGACATACCCTTCGGTCAGCGGCGTGGCCCCCACTCCGAACACGTCGCTCGCCCCGATTCCCAGATAAATAAATTCAATTTTCCTTCCCTCATCGAGGCTGCTGCAAGCGGACATCACGAGCAACACCCCTCCCATCCAGGCCGCACGCTTGCCGTTCATTGCTGCTGCCTTGCGCTTCGGACTCATTCGGTTTCCCAGCCAGGAGGGTTTACTGCCGAACGTGATTTAACCGCGTCGCGCTGTTTTTCGCAATGGCCGCTCTTTCTATTTTTTCCCGTGATTGACGACTTTCTTGTTCCCGCACGGCGACCCGCCACTCCCCTGCGTCGAGCTCCATGAGCTGATGGTTTCCTCCCCCTCGATTCGTCCGCCCTCCATCGTCGCCCAGCCGCTCCAGAAACTGCAGGGAGACCCATTGCCTTTGAGCGAAGTCGATACGTTTGACGGGGCCGGGGTTTGCCCACCGGCATTTCGTGCAACAACCCAAACATCGGCACCTGAACTTTTTCCGTCCAATGGCATGGCCAAAGCCATATAACCCCACCCCTTTTCATCTTGGCGGACCTGCACAAAGAGCTGCGTGTACTTCAGCGGCGACGAAGAAGTGAAGCCGAGTTCTTGAAGATTGGGAGTATAGCTGCCCTTGTTCGCGTAGTAGAGCTGTTCGAGCCTGACAACCTCCGAAAGCGCTATTTGGCCTTCGACAGACTTGGCTTTCTCAATGGAGTGAAGCTGCATGGGCACCGCGATCACCACCAAAATGGTCACAATCGCCAGGCAGACCATGAGGTCGAGTAGCGTAAAACCGGCTGTACGCTTGAGCAAGCGGAGCTGATGTGACGTGGGTTTCATGTTTCGTACTCTCTTGCTCCCGTCTTTGAAAAGAATAACGTCGGTCTGGGTCGATCACTAGACCCGAAAGTGGTACGTCGGCATTCCGCATTGGGGGGGGTTCCCATATTTACGTATATAAATTTAGGTTTTTGCCTGTACACGTGGAGTAGGAGATCACGCCCCCTCTTTGGGGGAACGCAAAATATTAGGTACAAGGGTAAGCTGAATGTACACACAGGAAAGGACCGATGACGAACCTGCCCAGTATCAGCAGCCCGGCAAGACTGCGTCTCTATCTCCTGCTCTTACAGACGATGTTCGTTCTCCTCTACGGCTACCATCTCGTGTCTCCGATATCACGCATTCAAGCCGGGCTGGGCGTCAGTCTCGCCATCCTCACCCTGCTTGTTGTGACACTCCCGCGAACGCACTTAGAGAGTACATGGTGTATCAGCCTTGTGAGCTTGGGGAACACAGTGGTCCTGTTTGCCACATTTGGGGTCACTGCAGAACTCTGGCTCTTTGGTGCGGTGGTACTGCTCGTGGCAATGGCCTCCTATGCCCCGTCGATGGTGCATTTCAGTCTGCTCAGCGTCCTCATCACGGGAGGATACGGGCTCGGGCTGTATCAAGCCGCGCTGCTTGGTGCGGATGAAGTCCTGGTCTTGCCGCTTTTGCTCTCGCTCACGGTCGTGTTCGTCAGCAAAATCACGACCGCACAGGCAGAAATCCAGCGCATGGTCACGATGGACGAACATCCACGGCATCGAGTGGGCTGTGATCCGCTCACCGGGCTTCCCAATCGCGCTCAATTTCTTGAACGTGCGACACGGATGGTTCAATACGCCGACCATAATCGATCGTTCCGTTTCGCCATTATGTTTGTGGATTTGGATGGCTTCAAACCGATCAATGATCGACTGGGGCATAAGGCGGGCGACGCCGTGCTGCGTCATGTGTCGAAGGTCTTCCAAAGCTGTTTAAGAGTGGGCGACGTGGTTGGACGTTATGGCGGAGATGAATTTACTTTGTTGCTGAACGAGATCCACGACGTCTCGGAGGTCACTCAGATCGCCGAGCGCATTCTTGCCAGATTGCAAGCTCCCATCGATGTCGGCGAGCGGGTCACCGTTGGGGCGAGTATCGGCATCACCTTCAATAGCAATAGGAGTGAACCAGCAGAGAAATTGATCTTAGACGCCGACCAGGCGATGTATCGCGCCAAAGCTCAAGGCAAGAATCGCTATGTCGTCAGCAATCAGGCGGCGGACGTACCGACGACCGAATTACTCGGACCGTGGGAACGGATTACACAACTGAAATCTCACCCTTCGCGCTCGCGGGCCGCGAAATAGCGATAGGCGGCGACACTGAAGAAATTGGTTCCGACTGCAATGATGTTCCAAAGGATCACCGGTCTCGAATCGATCAACAATCCATAGTAGACCCACACGATTTGAAAGGCGCCCATAATAGCCGCCATTCTCGGGTTCATCCCCTTGCTTGATCTGCGCTTGAGCATCGCGATGAGGTCCGGCAGAGCAGCAAACGTCGTCCCTAAACCCGCGACAAATCCTATCACCTCGGAACGACGTAAGCCGGGGAAGAACAGACTCTCCGTATCTTGGATTTCGGCACAGCCGGCTAAGAAGATCAGCACACAATATGAAAAGACGATCGGAAGTGTTCGAGACCGCATTGTGGCGTTCCAGTCAATACGGAAATCAGCCGGTCGAAGACTTTACGTGATCTTTCAAAAAGACGACAACTGTCAGATCTAACAGGGTCGAATCGGTGAGTCTCTACCGAGAAAGCGGGGACTGTTAAGATGGAATCGCAAACAGGCCGCCAGGGGGTGCGATGAGCGGACCAGCAGCGGGTAATGCTGTGATGTGGTGTTTTATCCACCAAATCAACTATTTAAGTCCACGACCCGGGGGGCCGCGCTCTTTGCCAAACAACGCTCCATTGTCACCTACCTGACAGTCCTCCCGGCGGGAAATAGCTATACTCGTCACGCTGTCTTCGTCTCATGAAGTTTGCGAAGAGGGAAACCTCTAGTGCGCCTTGCTGAAGAAGTGCACAAGTTCACAAGTGCCTGTGAGCGACTTCTCGCCACCGTTGGCAATACTAGTCGATCTCTTACCGAAGATGAAGCCCGCATCATCCATTATTATTGTCTCGAATTGCTGGAGAAAATGATTCCACCTTCCATCAAAGGCTGAAGGTCCAGCGGTCAGAGGTTTGAAGAGGAATAGTTCTTTATATCCCGCAAGAAGTCGTCAATGGTTTCCCTCACCGTCGGGAAACATTCACAAGACAACTTTTCCATTGCTCGCATATTGCTGAGTTCCACTTGCCGGTAGCTATACCTGACTATCTTTTTGTCCTGAAGCTCCGCCAGTGCCTCGCTGATGGTCGCTCGTTGGACTCCAAGTTGTTCGGCCAGGAAATCATGGGTAAAGGGAAATACCGACCGCCCGGTGCGGTGTTGCTGTGCCAGAAACCATCGGCCTAACCGCTGCTCAACGGAATGAAACTGACTACATCCCACCGATACGATAGTTTCTCTCAGAATGGTCGTCGTGAACCTGGACAGGGCATAACGCAGAAATGGCAGTTGGGGAAGCATCCTCAGCATTGAGGGGGCACTGAGGCGGAAGGCTGGTCCACCGATCTGTACCAGTATGCGGCAGGGTGCATTTCTGTACCCTTGGGCGACTGTAAAACCGGTGCAGCCCTCGTTGCCCACAACCGCCACCTCTACAATGCCTCCACCCGGCTTGACGTCCATCAGACTAATGGCACTATCAAGCGGGAAATAAAGATGCCGTACAAGGGAATCCACCTCATTGAGCTCTTCTTTTTGACGAAACGACACCAATTCCAAGTGTTCTTTGACCATTTTGCGTTCTTTAGCAGGTAGACAGGCGAGAATGTGATTCTGCTCTATTTCGGAACGGCCGGTAGTCATGATCATGAAATTAGAATATTGACCTCTCAAAGGCTCCCAAACTGGGCAGGGCCCCAATATGATCGCGGAGTATTACTTAGGACAGAATTATTTGCTGTCTCCTAGGTGACAATGTGGTCGTTGTCCTCATTAAGAACCTCTAGCCTTAAAGACCAGGGGTTCCTTCCAGTAGAATGATGAAGAAAAGGGTGAAAGCCTTCTTACAGAAAGGCACATCGAGGGTTCGCGTGAAGAAGAACAAAGCGGCTCAACACAATCTCATTCTGCACGATGTGAAAATCACACATCCTGACCGTATCGTGTTTGAGAATGGAATCACAAAAGGGGATGTGGCTCGATATTATGCAGCCGTTGCGCCTCTTCTCTTGCAAGACATTCAACAGCGCCCCGTGAGTTTGCTCAGATGCCCCAGCGGCATCAAGGCTGATTGCTTTTATCAGCGTAATGTCGGCTTCGGGTTAGGCGCGAATGTCTACCCCTTCTCCTGGACGTACAAAGGCCGCAGCTACAAATATATCTATGTGAAGGACGTGAACGGCATCATGGAATTGATTCAAATGGGTGTCATTGAGATACACCCGTGGGGGGCGACGATCGATAAGATTCACACGCCGGACCGGATGATCTTTGATCTGGACCCACATCCGAGCGTGCCGTTTACAGCGGTCAAGAACGCAGCGCTTGAAATTAGAACGCGTCTGCAACGGCGAGGTCTTGAAAGCGTTGTGAAATCCACGGGCGGCAAAGGCCTGCATATCGTGGTGCCGTTGACCCCGGCGAGCAGCTGGGAGGACGTCAAAGGCTGGGCCTCGGTTTTCGCCCATAAGATGGTGGACGAGGCGCCGGACAAATACGTCGCGACCATTACGAAATCGAAGCGCATCGGAAAAATCCTGATCGACTTTTTCCGAAACGATTACACAGCGACCGGCATCGCCAACTATTCGTTGCGCGCAAGATCCGGTGCGCCCGTGGCCGTTCCCTTAGACTGGCGCGAACTGGCACGACTGAGAAGCGCGAGCCAATTCGACATGGAGGCCGTGCTCACAAGAATCAAGCGCGGACGTCTCGTGGAGGAAGTGCCGAAGCAGCGGTTGCCAAAGTTGACGGAAAGGATTGACGTACATGGCCGCGAGAAAAGACCTCCTGCCGATGGAAGCCCTGCTCGTCGATCGGTTGCCTGAAGGGAAAGAATGGCGATATGAACCCAAATGGGATGGATTTCGCTGCTTGGCTCATAAGCGAAGTCATACTGTGACGCTGCGGTCCAAGTCCGGGAAACCGTTGGAGCGATATTTCCCAGACATCGTACACAGGCTTGAAACTCTGGCAGCCAAGACTTTTCTCCTCGATGGGGAATTATTGGTAAAGGGCGAGAAAGGCTATTCGTTTTCAGATCTCCAGTTGCGCCTGCATCCGGCGGCGAGCCGTGTGCAGATGCTTGCGGAGAAACAGCCCGCCACGTTCGTCATCTTCGACCTCCTTGAGACAGACAAAGGGGTCAGTCTCATGGCAGCGCCGTTATCTGAACGCCGGCTGATGCTGGAACGCTTTTGGAAGAAGTATTGCTCAAGAGAAACAACCATCAAACTCTCGCCACAGACAGCTTCCATGACTCAGGCCATGAAGTGGCTCGTGTCCTCCGGCTGGTACATCGATGGCATTGTGGCCAAAAAGAGGACCGACGTGTACGTGCCGGGCGAACGCGTCATGCAAAAATACAAGGCCATCCGCACCGCGGATTGCGTAGTGGGCGGCTTTCGTTACGGCAGCGATTCAAAGGAGGTGGGTTCGCTCCTCCTCGGCCTGTATGACGAACATGGGCGCCTGAACCATGTCGGCTTTACTTCCGGTATTGCCAAGGCTGACAAGCCGTCCCTGACCAAGAAACTTGAAAAGCTGATTCATGAACCGGGCTTTACCGGAAACGCGCCTGGCGCACCGAGCCGATGGTCGACTGAGCGGTCTACTCAATGGAAGCCGCTCTTGCCCAGAATGGTCGTGGAAGTCGGTTTTGATCATGTCACCGACGATCGCTTCCGCCACGGTACGAAACTCATCAGATTTCGTCCGGACAAGTCTCCCAGGCAATGCAGAATGGAGCAGCTCCATCAATAATGCGGCTACGGAGACGGTGATCCGATCGAGGTGCGTGTGAATCAACAAGCTGTCGGCGGCGTGGAACTTTGAGGTGTATCCGCATCTTCGGCTAGGGCATCAGGAGCTCCCAATGCGCCTTCGTCGGAAGATATGGCCGTATCCTGCGAGATTGGATGGTCTTGTAAGATAAGAATCGGTTTGAGTGATGCGACTGCCCGTTGAATCGCGCCGTAGAGTTCATGAACAGCCTTCTCCTTCACTAACACTTCAAACGCGCCGGCTCTACGCATCGCATACTCGCTATAGCTTTGCACATGAAGCGACAAGCCGATAACCGCGATGTCTGGATAGGTGGTTTTGATAAATCGTGTGGCAGCGATACCGTCTATTTTCGGCAGATTGATGTCCATAATAATCACCGCCGGTTGGAGTTGTGCGGCCATTCGAATGGCCGCTTCCCCATCACCCGCTTCCCCGGCGATGTCGATGTTCGGATAAGTTGTGAGGACGCTCTTCAATTCTTGACGAAGCATGACATGGTCATCCACGAGGAGTACTCGGATTAGCTCGGCGATGGCCATCGTCCACCCTTGCATTGAACCCTGAAAGAGGCAGATGTAAGCCCATCTGGCTTTTTTATCCCCTAGGAGAAACCCTGGCCGTGGGTCATTTCAGTTCGACGATGAACGTATCGAGTCGAGTCGGCAGCCCGAAGTCTCCGTTGGAAGCCCCAAGTGTGCCGCCCCAGTAGCTCGAAAAGAGCGCCCAACGACCGTCATTTGAAATTTGTGCAAACGCTGACCCATAGTAGCTTCCACCCCCATTGTGATTATGGGCAAACCGCCAGACCGTGTTAGAGCCGTCCGTCGCAGCGAGCAGGATTTCACCTATCCACGGCAACTTGGATGGAGGCGTACCAATGTCGTACCGTGAAAATAAGATCGGCGCATTGGGATTGGTGGAGGCGTTGAACCACGAGCTATGTTCGCCGTCATACCAACCGCTCGTGGCATACGGCTGCATAATGAACGTGTATTGAGCGGCATTCATGAGATCATTCGGGTTGCGGACAACGGCGCCTCGAGAATCCTTACCGTTGATGGATCCTGAACCATTGACAAACTTGTCATTGCCGATGGATGTGTGGCCACTGGAATACGTGTCGGCGCTCGTCACCAATGACCAAGTATTGGTGTCCAAATTCAGCACCGCACCGCCATTGTGACTCCAACTGGCCTGATGAAAGCAGACGCCTAGCCACGTCCCACCGGCACTGCCGTAAAGGGAATGAATTCCAAGCGTCTGGCCGGCAGCGGAAGTCGGCCAGTTGGGATCGTGTTGTGCCGCACCATTGATCGTCCTGTTCACGACATCGATATATCTGATTTCTGAAGACGAAGGATTGACGCAAAAGATCTTGGTGTACGTGCCCTGACTGCCGGCTCCTGCGGCTGAGCAGATCCAGTTATCCTGCCCCACCACCGCCACATGGTGCTTGACCGGATCCCCGTTCGGTGTTCCACCAAGAGGGCTTACGGTCTGAGTCGCAGTATTGTAGCGACTCAACTGTGGTCCATCCAGGAAGTAAATCGTACTGGAATCGCTTGCGGACCATTCCCATTTGGCATTGAACTTGATCGGATGAAGCACGCCGGCTTGAAAGTTGACCGGATCGAAGTCCGCCCAATACGAGGACCCATTGGAGGTGACGAGTTTGACAGCCGTCGAATTGGCATTCCAGGATCGGACGAAGCCTGCGTCCTCGGGAATGAAAGACGTGCCGTTTGCCGTATGGCTGTCGGTGACACGGAGAATCCGAGATCCAAACGCGGGATCCACAAAAATAGAGTTGGCCGGACCCAAATCAGGAGGAGGGCTTGGAGCCGGCCTTGGATCGGTCCCGCTGTAGGCCGTATAGATCGAAGGGGCCACTTGCGCGCTTGCTGACGTCCCATCTCCATCGCCGGAGGAGCAGGAAATCAAAAGAGTCGCGGCTCCGAGTAACAATGCACTGGACAAGACTCTACGATGACTCATGGGTTCATACCTCGTTGGGAAATGTTCTGACCACAGGGAATCGAGGGCGAAGTTCGAAGAGCGACAAAAGCCCGCCAACAGCTAAAGGGATGAGAAAGAATGGCTAAACGCAGAGTAAAAATTTGGTAAAGACCGACCGACGAACCTGTGAAGAGGATCAATGCGAGACTGGAAAGAGCCAAACTGTTGTGTATGTGCTCCAGAACGAAACCTGCCAACGCAGAGTGCCAAAGGATTTGGGCTCACGAACAGCAACCTCTATGCCTTTTTTGCTATTTGTGATTTTTCAAAGAGTGGGAAAGCAAAGATGTGTAGGAATGGAGGGTGAGACCTGCATACAAGTCCTACGAGCTTTCACTTAACGTAAAAGCGATGTAAAGCTTGCGCAAAGTACACATGTGGACCCTGCGCTTGGACTTGGAGGGAGCCCGCTAGGCGTGCGTGAGAGGAAAGACCCTAATCAAACGAATAGACGTGTGCCGTGGTGGGGAGTGCTGTCGACATTGGACTGGAGTGGCTTGCCCCGATTTACTAGGAACGTGGTAGCTGAACGATCAGTGGAATTCACCGAACTGGAGTCTCTGGGAAGTGAATCCCGATGCGACCGCTCCTGGCGAATTGACTGACCTCCCATTGATCAGTTCACGACGCTGGCCAACGATCCATCGGCATAGTTACGAATGATATCGTTGACGGGCACTTCGCTCGTACTCAAGGCAAGGCGGTACCGGTGCTGGCCAGCGATCCATCAGCATGGATCCGAGCAAAATTGTTGGCAGGGCCGCCATTGTACGCGCTGAAGGCTCCTCCAATATAGAAATCTCTGGTCCCGTCAGGGATCGGTACCATGGTATAGACCGAGTGATCTCCATTAGGGCCGGGAAGGGCAGGAGAGAGTGTGGGTTCCTGGAATGTGGGCGCCAGCTCACCATTGCGATTAATTCTGAGAAGGCGAAATGGTCCGGATACAACTACATCGCCCGTGCCGTCCTCTGCTGAAGCGATCGCAAAGGTGGCTAGCGTATTTATGGGTTCAGTGGGCGAAAAGGTTGTATCCAGTGCGCCGGTCTCATGCACGCGGATCGGGCCAAAGGCTCTTAGTCCGCCCGCATAGATGTCGCGGGATCCGTCCGCGGCCAGTTCGATGGTTCCTGCGTTACCCGGAAGTCCAGTAAACGTCGAATCAACGGTTCCGTCGGGATTCAGCCGTATCAAGCCATTGGTCCCGAGGAGTCCACCGACGTATACCTTTCCGCTGGCGGGAGGCACAGCGATCGCCCAGACGATCTCAGTGTTAAGGTCTGGAGGACCGACATATCTTACATCACCAAACGCGGGATCGGGGCTTCCATCCGGATTCAACCGGACGACTCGACCAACTATGCGATCGACAGGGGTCTCTGGAACTCCCTCAACGACATTGCCTGCGACGTAGACATCGTTACTGCCATCTTCGGTGACCGCCAGATCGATCACGAAGGCGGATTGGAACGCGTCCTGACCGAAAAATTGGTCGACCTGAAAGGTCGAATCTCGAAGGCCGCTAGCGGTGAGCCGAACCAGTTGAGGCACTGCCTGCCCGTTGAACTGGGTAAACCACCCGCCCGCGTACAGAGCATTGCTGCCGTCCGTTGCGGGGGCAAGGGCTATAACAGGCTGATCAAATCCCTGACTGAACGCTTGTGCGACGGTGCCGTTCGGATGTAAGCGGATCAATCGATTCGTAGGCGTGCCGTTATAGTTTGTAAAATCGCCGCCGACATAGAGGTCTTGCGTCCCGTCCTGCGCCATGACGATGGTCCGGACGAGGCCGTTGAATCCGTAGCCTTGGTTGAAGGTGCCATCTGTTCCTCCCGAGCCTGTGCCTCCCGAGCCTGATCCTGGCGCTGGGCCGGGGGGAGCAGTAGTGGGTGTTGTCGGCGGGGTATGACTGGTTCCTGCGCGGTGGTCGGTGACTGATTCGTGGTCGATTGAGGCGTGCTGCTATCCGATCCACTACAGGCGGTCAGCCAGATGAAAGCAACCACAATAATCCACGCACGAACCGGCTGGATCATGATCAGATCTTTCGTTACGGTCCGCTGACGACACTCGCCAGTGAGCCATCGGCATGGATACGCGCGAAATAATTCACGGCAGCACCGTCGTAGCTCGTTAATTCGCCTCCGATATAGAAGTCTCCGCTGCCGTCGAGCACCGAGATAATGGAGAAATTGAGGAAAAATGTCGGAACAAAGGTCGGCTCATGAAATGTCGGAACTAAGACGCCATTGTGATCGAAACGCAACAAGCGAACAGGGCCTTCCGGGGTTGAGCAACACCCGAACGAGAGCACATCAGCGGTGTCATCCTGGGCTGGGGCAATCGCATACGTGATCATCGGTACGGCTTGCACAAAGGTTGAGTCAATCTGGCCTGTTTCAAGGATACGGATAGTTCCTCCGCCACCGACGCGGCCGCCAGCATAGAGATTCGGTGTGCCATCGTGCGCCGGCACGAGATCTTCCACAGCAGCGATATTGTTGCCAATAGCACCGATGTCCGACGTGAAACTAGCATCCAGAGTTCCATCAGGGTTCAACCGTACTAGACCCCGAAAGAGCGACTGGCCGTTGTATTGGGTTAGACTACCGCCGGCGTACACCTTCCCAGTTCCGGGAGCGGGAACCAGCCCCGTGATCACAGTCCCTGGCGCAAAGGTTCCAGGTGCGAAGGCTGGATCTACCGTTCCATCAGAGTTGAGTCGAATGATCTGGTGCGGGCCTGTTGGCTCAATGCCGGGGCCTGGTAAGCCAGGGCTGGGGCCGACCGAAACGACATAAAGATCTCCGGTTCCGTCGTCCGCAGGCAGTATATTGTTCGGCACGAAGCCGGTGGGAAAACTAGGGGGCCGAAACCCGCTGTCCAGTGAGCCGTTTGAATTCAGCCGCACAATAGGAGGGACCGCTTGGCCGTTAAAGAGTGTGAAACCGCCGAGCAGATACAGATCTCCGCTACCGTCGCGTGCCGGCGCAATCAGGCCTACGTATTGGTCAAAACCATCGCCAAATGTCTGCGCGACCGTGCCGTCGCGATGCAAGCGGATGAGATGCTTGGCGGGCGTGCCATTGTAATTGGTGAACTGACCGCTAACATATACATCGCCGCTCCCGTCGGGCGCCATTGCAATGCTATAGACGACATCGTTAAACCCTCGACCTTGATTGAAGACGTTGGGGGAATTCGGCAGCCGCGCTTCAACCACGACAATGTCGGAGGCACTGCCAGCCTGTCCGTCATTGACGGTCAGACAAAAGACATAGGAGCCTGCGATGTCTGGGGTGAACGTGGGCCGAGCTGTGTTCGCTCCGCTCAACGTGGCGGTACTGCCTACCGGTCTGCCTTTCAAGCACCAGCTATAAGTGAGCGGGTCGCCGTTGGGGTCGCTGCTGCGAGTGCCGTCTAACGTCACCTGCTGCCCTGTCGTCACCGTTTGGTCCGGTCCGGCGTTCGCCACCGGAGGCAAGTTGCCAGTCGCCACGGTGATCGTGACCTGGTCCACCGTACTGGAGAGGCTGCCGTCGCTACAGGTCAAGGCCAGGACGTAGACGCCGGCAACATCCGCGCGAAAGGTCGGCGTGGCGGAAGTCGCGTTAGATAAGACGGGGTTGCTGCCTGGTGGCTGTTGGATGATACGCCAGCTGTAGGTCACGGACGTGTTGTTCGGATCACGGCTCGCCGTGCCGTCCAAGGCAATGGTTCCATTGGGCGCGGCGCTGCGATCAGGTCCGGCGTTCGCCACAGGGGCCACATTGCCCGTGACGGCTGTCAGGCTCACGGCGTCCGGCGCACTGTCCACGCCGTTCGCGCGCACGACGAGTGTGGCGGTATAAGTGCCCGCCACATCGGGGGTGAAAGTGGCCCGCACGGAATTGGGGGAACTCAAGGAGGCGTTGCTGCCCGAAGGTTTCGTGGTCAACGTCCACTGGTAGGAGAGCGGGACACCGGTCGGTGACTCACTGGCGCTGCCATCCAACGTGGTCGGAGTTCCGACGGGAACCGTGGCATCGGCATTCGCCTGCGCGGTCGGCGCCGGAGTTCCCGCTCCACCGCCGCCTGAATCGCTGCCACCGCTACAGGCAGCGAAAAATGCCACCAGGAGGAGCAAACTGCTCCATGCCACCACGAACTTCCCACCGCATGGCGCCATGACCCCTCCTGGGTGGTCAGTCGCTCTTATTGAGAAATTCCTAATCCCGATTCCCGAGGGTATTTGAATGGAGAGAGAAACCCGAGCAGTAAGTGCACTAGGTAACGGAGACAAATGCCCTAGCGCCAGGCGCGCTACCATTTGGCTGACAAGGGAATTCACCAGTCGGAGCGGGCAGTGATGGAGAGAGAGTAAGATACTCGACCGGCAGTCAAGTAAACCCGCGCACACGAAGGAGTTGGAAAGGGACTTTTCCGTGATTATTCATGGGACTTCGTATGATTACCGATCCTCCGTGTCTTTTTCGGCACGAGGACCAGTGGGCACTTCTGAGAGCTTGATGACATTGCTAATCCGGTCGTTCAGATCGATTTCGACAGTGACTTGATCGTTCTTAGCAAGGGTTTGGCGCTCTAAGAGGGCCGGATCGGTCACAGGCAGTGTCCAGGTCTCTCCTTCTTTTGTCTTAAATGTGATTGTCCGCTGATCTTTATCGATGGTGACAATCCTGCTCCCGCCGAAAATGGTCGCTGCATCACTCGTTGTGATGGTCGCGCCGACAAAGAACAGAAGGCCGATTATCAGAATAAGCATCATGCGCATGTTCATCATTGCACCTCATATGAGAAAGGCGTTGGTGTTGGGAGCACCGTTGTTCTGCCGATAGCCGAGATCAAATGAACCATAGGACAAACGTTGTTGTGGATTATTTCGTGTATGCCAAACGGAGGAAGGAGTCGACCAGTGAAATCCACGGTTCACCGAGCCGTTCCAGTCACCAGCGTTTAGGCAGACCAAGAGACCTAGGAGAAACTCTAGAACGACTCCTAAGCCGCCAATTTTCGCCAAAACGAGGCAATCACCAAGCGATCTTCGGTATGTCCGCACTGCGGACATTCCAGTACGACGGCTCTTGGTTCTTTAAGCTCTTCACTCTCTCGGATGGGAAGCCTCTCAATCAGTGCGACGTGGCATTTTTCACAAATCATGCTGCCCGCCTCCTGATAATTGGTTGAACGAAGGGATCACACCCCAGGCGTCTTTTCTCCTATGCTGCTTTCACGTAGCGTTCAGGACTCTGGTCAAACTGCTCCTGGCATTCGACTCGACAGAAATAAAAAGTCTGGCCCTGATAGGCGGTTGTCGCCGCTGCGTGTTGCGGGTTGATTTCCATACCGCAAACGGGATCACGCACGATAGAAGGTTGGCGTTCCATGACAGCCTCCCGAGGGGTGGAAGTATTACCTCAATTCATTCTAAGCGCCCGGCAGTTCGACGCACCGCTAGCATATTCCCTTGTCGGGACGTCGTAGCATGTGTTGCGAGTTAATGCCGAATTGCAGAGTTTCCAGTCATTTGTTGTCGTGATCGAGGTCAAACGGAAGAAAAAAGGAGGAAGGTCTACAGTTTGCATGAAATCATCGCAAGGAAAATCCTCCTAGGGCGCGATTCGGAGAGTTCGCGCAGATTGTTGCTAAACGAGTGAAACTAGAAAGAAATCTTCAGTGAAGGCGGCGGTCTCATCGCCAAGCTCGAGAACGATTTGTCTCTAATTAGAGCAAGCTTTCCTGCAAAGAATCTGCGTCCTGGTGCCAACGCTGTGGCGTCTCTAGCCCAATGGAGAGTCACTCCATGGAAACCGGATCTCGTCGTTCCGTTCGGATCCCGCGATGGTTCCTGGTCCTTGCCCTGCTGATCCTGCTCATTCCCATCACGACTCTCCTCCTGAATCATTCGACTGTTCATCATCGCATTCGACATTATCTTCAAAGCCACTTGGGAATTGAGGTCAGTGCGATTCATCTCCAATTAGTCCCCAGCATCTCCCTCGAAGTATTTGGCTTACTCGTAAGAGATGACCGCACGTCGGAGCCAATTCTGCAAGCGCCGCATGCCTCCCTGACCGCACGCCTCTGGCCCCTTATCATTAAGCAAACTAGCGCGTTGGAGCTTCGGGCAGATGAACCCATGCTCGTCATCCGACGAGATAGCGATGGAATCTGGCATGTGCCCTTGGTCGATGGGAAGCGAAGATCCCAGCCCAGCAACAATGCCGACTCCCAATGGATGATGACCGCCTTTCATGTGGTGGGTGGAAACCTAGTCATCCTGGATGAAGAGCGACTGGCTGAAGGAGGGGTGAGAATCCATCATGTGCGGGCTGTGTTTGAGAGTAACAAGGCTCAAACGCAAGCCGAAGTCGCACTTGCCGGCAAGACAGAGGACGGCGGCGATCTTCAGATTAGTGGCGTGGTGGCGCTTGGGAGGAACGCAGCGCCGGATACCTCGGACAGATCAGGCATGCCGGTGCATTTCGAAGGCACTCTACAGTTTCAGTATTTCGACCTCTCCTACTGGCTCGAACGCATGCGCCAATCGATTCCCGCCGGCACCATGGCCTGGCGAGGGAACCTCTCTGCCGCGATTCGTCTGGATGTCCGTCCTGACATGCAGGGGTCTAATGTGTCCGTCTCGCAGTTCCACGCAGACCTCGGTTGGTTACTGATTCGAGGCGACGGCAGCATCGAACACGCGGGCACGGCCGATCCCCGCTACACCATCCGACTCGCAACCGCCCCAATCGAATCCGAGATATTTTTCACACACATTCCTTCTTCGTGGATCCCCAAAACAGTACGTGACGTAATTGACGAGCATGATGTTCGCAGCACAGTCGAACTTCTATCTGTGGGCCTCAGCGGGTCGATCAATGTACTTCGTGAACCCGAAGAATGGAATCTCGTCGCTAAGCTCAGTCATGGGGCAGGAGTCTGGGGAGAACACCGGACGCGCATTGAACAACTTTCCGCCACGGTCGCGATGGATCCGCGCGGTGCCACCTTCACCGATCTAGCCGGAGAGATCAATGGTGTCCGGATTACAAGCCCTAGGATCAAAGTCTCTGACCTGAATGGAGCGGCCGCTGTAGAGGCTCATCTGGTTGGCGTCGGGAAAATGGAACACATGCTCACGGCTCTTCGACAGCTCGATGGAAAGACGGCGAGCCTGTCCTTTATCCGGAATGCATCAGATATCACCGGGACGCTTCGACTGACAGTGCACGTTGCCGGGCCAATTCTTCCCAAACCGTCTTTACAACTGATTCAAGCCGGGGTGCAGATCCAGGACTTAGGTGGGCGACTGGCAAACAATTATTCAGTCGCACAATTGAACGGAAGCCTTGAGGCCAACTCGCGCGTTCTTGAAATCAAACATATCCAGGGGATGATGCAGGGCATCCGGTTTGAAGCAAACGGAGCCGTCGACCTGGAGGCAGGTCCCCGCTTGAGCCATCTCACGATGCACATGTGGGCGGATGGGACGGCTATCCAAGAATTGTTCACGAAGAAGCTCGGCGTTCGTCAAGAGTTCCAGATTGAGGGCGCCACTCGTGCCATGCTTTCTCTGTCAGGCACGAAAGATGCGGCACATTGTCGCAGCACCATCGATCTGTCCGACACAGACTTCATGATTCCATCGATACTACATAAAAAGAAGGGCGCGCGCGCAGTACTCGACCTTGAAGGTAACATCCTCGGTGGTGAACGCATCCATGTTGAAAGCATGAAATTGGTCTTATTCGAAAATCAGGTGCGCGCTGCCGGTCAGATCGAATTGAGTGAGAGACCAAAGTTTCATGTTCAAGTGAAGTCTGGTCCCATCTCGGTGCCCTCGCTGGTTGACATGGGTGTCAGCCTCCCTATGAAAGATGGAACTATTGAAACCGCTGCCGCTATCAGCGGCGAAGGGACGGATTGGAAGGCATGGACCCCTTCCGGTTGGGTCACGGTTCAAAGGGGCGTTGCCGCCCTTCCAGGTCTCGATGACGAACTGAGCGAAGTCAGCGGTCGAGTACAAATGACGGCACGAGGTGCCGTCTTGAACGAGCTGTCGTTCAAAATGGGAGACAACGATGTGAAATTAACTGGCGTTATCGAGCATTGGCGACATGATCCGCGGGCCACCTTTATGCTGGAATCGTCTCATTTGGATGTCGCGAAATTGCTTCCCAAGACACGAAGGAATTCAGGATCAACGGGAGTCAACCTGCATGATTGGGTACAATCGAAGGGGAACACGATCGGGTTTTTGATCGATACACTCCAGTATGAGCGATTGGTGCTGCGGACGATTTCCGGCGAAATCAAGGTGGATCCGACACAAGTCGCGCTTAACGGATTACGCGGCGAAACTCCAAAAGGCGTGTTATCCGGTTACGGTAAGGCACGCCTTCTGCCCAATCAGCAGGTCGATGTCGATGCAGAATTGGAGATGCATGGTGTGCCGGCGCAGGATCTCTTGCCTCCTAAAAACGGAAAGCCCGATCCTCTTCAGGGAAGTCTCTCGCTCAAGGGTGCGATGCGAGCGACCGTTGATGCCGAGACAACAATACAAGACTCATTGACCACCGGAGGCCCGGGCATCATGATCAAGGTGATGAATGGTCGGCTTCAGCAAGATCCGGTGCTTACCAAAGTGCTCACGATCATGAACATCCCTGCGGTCCTCATGGGTGAAGTTGATTTGAACCGTGGAGGGATTCCGTTTCATTCGATCACGGCCAGGATGGTCGCCAGGAATGGGCGCTTTTCTACGGAAGATATCGTCTTCGACAGTCCCATCATCAAAGCCACGGGCGCGGGCACGATGGATGTGAAAGACAATGGATTGGACTTAGCACTTGCGGTGAGTCCCTTGGCGACGTATTCGCACTTGCTTGGCAAGATTCCATTGTTTGCCGAACTGGTTGAAGGCGATCATGCGGGTTTGTCGACGGCCCTCTTCGAAATAAAAGGCTCTTTCAGTAATCCCGAAGTGGCCTATTTGCCGCTTGAGTCGTTCGGAAAAGGCCTGACAGGCTATCCACGCCTTGCACTCGACGTGTTGGCCAATACCATCCGTCTTCCTCATAAGGCTCTAGCTTACGCCACTCAATGAGCTGTGTTGGGATAGCTTCGACGAGCTGGCCCGGAGCTCCGCTCACCATTTCTCCACGGCAAAGCGTAATGTCAGACTGGTTCGCATGGAATACCGGTTAATGGGAATATCCACAAGAGAGCTGAATGCTCGAGAAAAGACCGGCACCTGCGCGAAGGGCGAACGATTGTTATCGGTGCTCTGCTTTCTTGAAGGCGACGGCAAACATGGCTTTTTGAATCGCCCAGTCAAGATCATCGCCAGAGATGTGGGGCTTGACCAAGTACTCTTGAGCGCCGTTCTTGATCGCCAGATCGGCCATCGGGTGGAGGGCGAGGCGGGTCAAGACGATGACGGCAATTTCTGGATGGCGCGCCCGTGGAACAAGCTTGACGAGCACCTCAAAGCCGGACATATCAGGCAGGGCTAATTCTACAAGAACGCAATCAACCCGCTGCTGGCGACAAAGAAGCAATCCCGCCTTTCCCGTGTCGGCTTCAAGAACGACATAATCCGGCGATGAAACATTCAGGCGCTGTGTCCAGTACTCACGATCCTCTTTATGTGGATCGATGAGAAGGACCGTGGTGCGAGCAAGGGAGACGTCCATCGGCTCCCGTCTTTCTCGGATACCCACCAAAAACCGCAATGTGGGGCAGGAATTTCAGCGTAGGCTGTCCGTGCCTTGGAGTCAATAAAAAGAGAGGGCATTTTTGTACGATTTGACTGACAGAGGTGCTCCACCTCGGGCATCCTTTACCTTTCTGTTTTGTCGCGCCCAAATACCTTACGAAGTTCGGGCTTGGCTCGCTGTAATATCCGCTTTCGTGTCGGACTGAGAGTCTTGCCCGCGCGGTTGATGTAAAAATTGAGCATCGACATGGCCGATTGATACGGCGTGCCCTTGCGGCGCTTGCTTCGCTCGGATGACCGTTTGAGAGACATCGCGATCTTCCGGGGGCTGCTCATGCGAAAGACGCCGCCTTTCAGATCAAGTGCATTGCTTTTCTGCATGACGTCAGACGACCAATACCGTTTTGTATTGGCTTTATGCTTGTTGCTCACCGAGCGTGTTCTGCGGCCATCTGCCATCTCGTGTCCTCCCTTTATCATCGAGGCTGAGCAAGAAGAGCCGCGCCTCCGATGCACTCGAGGCCAGTCACATGTGAACACTCGCTTTTGACCTGATTCTATGCGCTCACGGCTGCATGCACCGCTAGCATCTTCCCTTATTGTCGGGATCCAAGGGGCGCAGGTGCACAGGGCACGAGTGACGCCCAACAGCGATCACCTCAAGAGTCCGATTTGGTTTTATGTCGGCTTGGAAGCAGATGTCTTATTGCATGGCAAGGCACAATCGACGACACAGTCTGCTCAAGCGAGGCATGGAGCGGCGAGCCGGATTTCACCTTTTCCCATGATTCACGATCCTTTTCCCCCCGCAGGGCGACCCGCCACCCCCCGTCGAAGAGCCCCCTGAGGTTATGCTTTCCTCGCCCTCAATCCGTCCGCCCTCCATCGCTCCCCACCCGCTCCAGAAACCACACGGGGATCCACCGCCGCCCTTGAGCGAAGTCGGTAAGCTTGAGGGGGCCGGCGCTTGCCCACTCGCATTCCGTGCTACCGCCCATACGTCTCCCTCGGAGGTTCTTCCATCTCGTGGCAGGGCTAGCGCCATATAGCTCCAGCCTTGCGCATCTTGACGAGCCTGTATAAAAACTTCTGTGTACTTGAGAGGCGAGTAGAAGTTGAAGCCCAATTCTTGGAGATTGGCCGTGAAGCTTCCTTTGCTGGCGTAGTACAGTTGTTCAAGGCGAACCACCTCTGCGAGGGCGACTTTCGCCTCAACGGCCGTTGCCTTTTCAACTGATTGGAGATGCAGAGGTACTGCGATAATCGACAAGATGCTGACAATCGCGATGCTCACGAGGAGGTCAATCAACGAAAACCCCGCCTTGCCTCTCCCAATGGAAGAACCAGCTGATGTTGTTTTCATGTGTCGAGATTCCCACTCTTGCCGCGCCTGCTCATCACCAACTCAGGTGTGCGACGCGTTTCCACCGCTCCTTCAATTCTTGGCTTGGAAGATCAGCGGTCTGATCACTGACGACATAGCAATTCTTCCCTCTTCCTTTGGCGCGATACATTGCACCGTCCGCGTCGCGAATTAGATCTTCGGCCCGTTCATGTATATTGGTGCTCAAGGCAATGCCGATGCTGGCGCCAACCTTGACGGGTTCCCCAACATTGATGGGCGTATCTATTTTGGCCAGAATCCGTTCGGCGACGCGTATCGCATCCGCTGGGCCTTTCACATTGTTAATGAGAAAGGTGAATTCGTCACCGCCATACCGTGCGACGAGGTCTCCCTGTCGCAGACAGTTTTGAAACAGTTTCGTGGTGTGTCGTAAGACCGCATCGCCGGCCTTGTGCCCCAATCGATCATTGATAGGCTTGAACCCGTCAAGGTCTACAAACAGGACGGCGAAGTGAAATTCTCGATTCTGCTGGCCACACTTGACGGATCGTCCCACCCGCTCCAGGAACTGAGCGCGGTTGGGAAGGCCGGTCAGGGCATCGGTCATGGATTTATTCCGCGTGTGCTCCTCGTTATCGCTGATCCGACGAATCTCTGCCTGCGTGATACTGGTTCTGCTCAGAAAAACCAGCGTCAAGCAGAGGAGCGCAGGAAGCACCAACACCTGATCGGTGTATAGCAATCCCGCATCGTGCAACATCACGCCGTATCCGCCGATGACCAGGCTACTGAGTAGGCTGAAATGGAGCACAGACGGCACATAGGACGCCATCGCCAAGAGTAACAACAGCGCGCATGCCATCCAGGAGTTGGTACTCAGCCCCATGAAATGGCTGCTGGCAAACAGGACGCCTGCATTGCCCAACGTCAGGAATCCAATGCACCATGAACTGCTCAGTTGAGCTCTTGGTATGGTCAGCGTCACCAGCGTAATCGTGGCTAAGGCAATGATGAGCCCAACTTCCACTCGTTTTGTGATGAGCGGCGGAAAGTGCAGAGCGTAGAGCACGAGAAACATGAGATGAAGGAGCGCAAGATATAAACGCGGATTCGAAGAGTTGAACATGTGCGTTTTTATGGCCCCTCGCATAACTCCCTCCTCTCGGATGCGGCTACAGTTCAAGCCTATCTTTGATTGCTTGGATGCACATTCCCAGGAAGGGGGAGCTGAACTCCATCAATGGAGGGGATGAAAATCTACGGACATTTCCCTCGCATCTGGACGGGTACGCGAGGCCAACTTTAACTGCATTTTTCCCTTTGTAATCCATAACTTATCTGGGAGGCGATCAACCGAGTACGAGAGGTCTGAGTGCCCGGTGCGGATTGAAGGATTTCGATTCGGGATGCCTAAAGAGAACGACTTCGTGCCCTAGACATGAAAGGACGGTCCCAACACAGTCTCGTCAGCTCAATCATCAGGGATTTCGAGAGGCCTGTCGACGGACCTGTCCAAACCTACAAAAACCTTCAAATCGCTTGTCAGACCGACAGTTTATGCCATTCTAGGGGCCATGCTCCGATCTAATGGATCGCTACTTTGCTTGGTGATCGTACTGTTCGTCTCCTCGGGTTGTCGGCCGAGTCGTGATCCAGTTCCGGATCATCTTATTGGCACATGGCAGACATCGACAGGAACACATGCCGGCAGCACCATCGAAATCACCAAGCACCAGGTATTGTTTGCCAGCAACCGAGGCGTCGATACGAGGGCGAGAATTGTTGAGTTCAAATCCGTAAGGGATCGATCGCAACCGGTCTACCAATTGTCCTACCAGGATCAGCACAAGAACGAATACCAGCTTCTACTCCTTTATGATCCGGCTGACGGCGGAACCGTCACATTGAAGAACCAGCCTCACATCCTCTGGAAACGAATGGGAGCAAACTCATGAGAACCTTTATTCAACGTCGCTATCTGCTATGGGATACCGTTCAGCCACGCTTTCTGGCGGTCAGTGTGGCCCATCAGAGCCTCGTGTTCTTGGTCTTTGCGGGATCCATCTTCGTTCCGCTGATCATGAAGCTGCATAACACCCCATTATCGTCACCCGAAGCAGGCAATATCGGCTACCAGTTTACGGTCTTGCATGACAGCATTTGGCCGGCATTTCCGATTGCACTCGTGTTGATCTTGGTCCATTCGGTGTTTTTCTCGCATCGCATTGCAGGTCCCTTGTATCGATTCCGTAATGTCTTCAAGGCTATCAGCCAAGGCAATCTCATGGTCGAGACGAAAATCAGGACTCATGATTACCTCAAAACAGAAGCCGATGGTCTGGAAACGATGGTTGGTGAACTGCGCTCCAAACTCACGGTCATCACGGCGGATTGCCATGCGCTTGCGGCCCTCGTGGGAGAATTGAAAGTGGCATTGCAGTCCAACTCCTCAAATGGCGCGACAGAGGTGACGACCAGGTTGGAACAACATGTGACTCGACTGATGGCCGACGTTCAGCAATTCAAAGTGCAGGACCTGCTGAGCAATCAGCCCACGGACGTTCAGGATCAGGCGAAAGCCGCGTAGGGCAGAGCAAGATGACAAGGCAATGCAGCAAGGGTTTCACACTCATGGAGTTGATGGTCGTGGTGGCCATCATCGGCATTCTTGGGGGCATTGCCGTTCCGTCTTATCTCGGATATTTGGATAAGGCCAGAAATGCGAGATCCATCGCAGAGATTCGTCACATCGAAAAATCGGTCAAACTCTTCTATGTCAATGCTGAAAGGTATCCGCTGACTCTTGCCGAGTTGGGTGTGGACAATATCCGTGATCCTTGGGGGACACCGTATCAATACCTCAATGTGTTGGCTGTTGCGGCGGCGACCATGCCACGGAATGGTTCGCCCGAGGTCGGAGATTCCAATCCGTGGTCGTGGTTCCTGCCCTCTTCGGCATATGCGACTCCTTCCCTTAATGAAGGACCAGGCAACGGCGGCGGTAAGGCCCATGGTAACGGAAGCGAGCATGGCAATGGAGGTCAGGGTGGCGGCCAATCGACCAATGCTGCGGGAAACAGGAGTGGCCAACCGGCGAATGCAGCAGGAAATGGTGGCGGAAGCACGAACAGTAACCTGCCGGCTGTCATCAGCGTAAGAAAGGATCGGTTCGGGGCGCCCTTGAATACGGATTTCGACTTATACAGCATGGGGAAGAATCGAGAAAGCGCTGACTCACTTTCTACCCCCCAGAGTTATGACGACATTGTCCGCGCGAGCGACGGAGTGTTTGTTGGATTGGCGTCGGAATTTTAACCAATAGACAAGAATTCGAAGGATTGAACATTAGGTTGCTAGTTAATAATCATTGGTAGTTCGCAAACTGGAGCATCGAGGCAGCGACCGGCGGTTTACGAATTTCAGAACGTCCAACCTCAGACAGCCTACCCACAAGAAACCACAAGGACACCCTCAGCATGGGCCAGAGGGGGCTGGTGCCGAAGTATCGGCAACGCGCCGCCAGGTCGGCATCTTCTTCGTCAGCGTTCGATTTCGCCGGCTGTCCACTTCACGATTGCGATCGCGGAACTATTCGAATTTCAGCCACATTGCTGATTCTGCCCTGGCGACCCCTCAAGGGAATACGACTTGCTGATCTCGCTTGAAGAGACTTATAGCTCGAATCACGGTCGAATTTGCGGTTCTCACACGACTATCACGCAGGAGCCAAGTGGGCACGTTTGATCCATAGGCTGTCGATGCAACAGAACCAAACGAGAAGGGTGCTCGGCACTGACGGAGGAGGTCTACATGATCACTGCAATGGGAGCCACCGGGCACACCGGAAGGAAAACCGCTGAATCACTGCTCGTGGGTGTCTTAAGCCCATTTGTGGTCATTGTCGGATTCTTAATACTCACTGGCTGCGAGACAACCGTGATTAGTGCAAACCCTCGTCAGGTCATCGTCAAATCGTCCGAGCTGGATGCTAAAGAATCTCAACGGCTCGCGGAAGCTGAATGTGGGAAGCACCAACGGTACGCGAGAATGTCGCTAAAGGCCACGAACATTGAGCCCCACTATACGTTCGACTGCATAGAATAACAAAACCACCAACCGGATCCACGATGGAGAAGTGATATGACCAACCCAGCAAAGAACACGATTTGCCTTTGGTACGATGGCGACGCCGAGGAGGCGGCGCGGTTTTACGCCAAGACCTTTCCCGATTCATCTGTTGGCACCGTGCACACGGCACCGGGAGACTATCCGTCCGGTAAGAAGGGCGATGTGTTGATGGTCGAGTTTATCGTATTAGGAATTCCCTGCCTCGGTCTCAACGGTGGACCTGAGATCAAGCACAGCGAAGCATTTTCGTTTCAGGTCGCAACCTCCGACCAGGCGGAAACCGATCGTTACTGGAACGCGATCGTCGGCAACGGCGGCGAAGAGAGTGCGTGCGGCTGGTGCAAGGACAAATGGGGCTTGTCCTGGCAGATTACGCCGGTGGCGCTAATGAAAGCGGTAACCGATCCGGATCGCGCCGCTGCCAAGCGCGCGTTCGATGCGATGATGGAGATGAAAAAGATCGACATCGCTGCAATCGAGGCGGCACACCGCGGTTAAGATGCCGTGGGGATTTTCTCTGTTCTGAGGTCCTCAGCGGGCCGGGAAGTGCAAACCAATGCCGTGAAAACGACTTAGCGCCCCCACCCAGCTTCGCTCGATCTCACCTGGGACACTCGCCGTTCGAGAAACGAGTTGCCGTTCATTTGCCCCCGATTTGATCTTGAACCAGATGGCATACAAAGCTGGCAAGAACACGAGCGTGAGAACCGTGCCGGCGAAGGTTCCCCCGATCAAGGTGTATGCCAGGGTTCCCCAGAACACCGAGTGGGTGAGCGGAATGAATGCCAGCATGGCGGCGAGCGCCGTCAGAATGACCGGCCGGGAGCGCTGCACGGTGGCTTCGACCACGGCCTCGAATGGCGCCAATCCATCCTTCTCGTTGTGGCGGATCTGGCCGATCAGGATGAGCGTGTTGCGCATCAGGATTCCGGACAGCGCGATCAGGCCGACCAGCGCGTTGATGCCAAACGGCTGCTGGAATAGCAGCAAGGTTGGAATGACCCCGATGAGGCCAAGTGGTGCGGTTGCGAACACCATCGTCATCACGGAAATAGAACGGACTTGAACGATGATCGTGATCAGCGTGAGGGCGATCATGATTGGCAACAGTGGAGCTATGGCGCGATTGGCCTTGACCGACTCCTCTATGGAACCGCCCTCCTCCATTCGGTAGCCCGCAGGCAGTTGGGCGATGAGAGGCTGTAGCTCCTTCCACACGGTCGTGGATACGTCCGGCGGCTGCAAGCCCTCGGCAATGTCGCCCCGCACGGTGATCGTCGGCATGCGATCGCGGCGACGCAGGATCGGGTCTTCCATGCGGATCTCCACGGTTCCAATCTGCGAGAGCGGAATCCGTTGACCCGCCGTACCCACCAAGGTGAAATCGGCGATCCTGCTCGGATCGAGCCGGGCGTCTCCGGCAGAGCGCGCTATGACCTGCACCGAACGGATGTCTTCGCGGACATCGGTGATCGGGATGCCGCTCAGGAGAAACTGAAGCTGTTGGGCCACGTCGCTGGACGTCAAGCCGATGCTCTGGAGCCTGTCCTGATCGAGCGAAAAACGTAGCACGGGCACGCGTTCGCCCCAATCGCTGTTGACCGTTCTCATCAGGGGACTCGTCTGCATGACGGTACGTGCCTGCGCCGCAATGTCACGAAGCTTGTCGGGGTCGGGACCCATCACACGGAACGCCACGGGGAAGGGCGAGTACGGGCCGAACACCAGCTGGGTCACTCGCACGCGGGCCTCCGGCGCCAAGCCATCGGCCACCACCTGTCGCAGTCTGAGCTTGAGCGCTTCACGCGCCTCTTCGCTCTCCGTCAAGACGACGATTTTCGCGAACGAGGGATCGGGGAGCTCCGGTGACATCGCAAGGTAGAAGCGCGGCGCCCCTTGACCGACATAAGCGGTCACGGTCTTGGCTTCCGGCTGCTTGGCCAGCCAAGCCTCGACCTTGGCGGTGGTGGCACTCGTCTGCTCAATGGACGTGCCGTACGCCATTTGCACTTCGACCAGTACTTCCGGCCGATCGGAAGTCGGAAAGAACTGCTTCTTCACGAGACCCATGCCCAGCACTGCGACCAAGAACGCGCCGACCACGCTCCCTGCGACCAGCCACTTGCGGCGAATCACAAGTCCGAGGAGCTGGCGGAAGCGGTTGTAGCGCGGCGTATTGTAGATGGCCTCGTTCCCGCCCTCGCGCTTCTCGATGTTGGGTAGGAGCTTCATCCCGAGGTAAGGCGTGAACACCACTGCAACGACCCAGGAAGCGATCAGCGCGATGCCGACGATCCAGAACATGTTGCTGGTGTACTCGCCGGCGGTCGACTTCGCGAACCCGTTCGGCATGAAGCCGATCGCGGTCACCAGCGTCCCGGCGAGCATGGGCGCCGCGGTATGGCTCCACGCATAGGCCGCTGCCCGGATGCGGTCGTACCCCTCCTCCATCTTCACGACCATCATCTCGATGGC
>DATEEH010000116.1:0-43217 GCA_035281245.1 Nitrospira sp. | reverse complement strand
GATCCACGGGAAGCGGTTCGAGATGTACAACGATACCGTGCTGGGCTTCAACAAGTCGGGCAAGGAAGTGGCGCGCATCCAGGTCGAAGAGCCGATCTATGTGAGACCCGCAGAACGGGTCAACTGGCTCTAAGACGCGTCGTTGCAGTGCGGGGAGGGGTGCAATGACCTCCTCCCCGCTGACTCCAGGGCATGACTTCTTGGATCTCGTGCCATCTTCCAGCGCCTAGAAATTTAATTCCAATGGATGTCGAATGCAGTGTGATCCGGGTCTCTTAAGCAGGAATATGCGCGATTCGTTGAACTTGCGTACGACCAGATGACTCAAGTATTCTCTTAATGACGAAGAGATTTCCCCACGTATCCTCAGACGATTTTTCTTCGGTGCTGAAACCTGACAGCCCGAGGGTGGGTCCATTATCCGGAATATCTCCGATGTGGGATAACGGGCAAACATATCGCGAATTATTGGCCGTCACGAACGTCCTGAATTCTCAGCGCGATACGGACAGTTTGTGGCGCGCCATCGCGGAGCAGATCCGCCACGTCCTGCCCTGGGAGCGGGCAGGCGTTACTCTCTATCATTCCTCTACCGAGTCATTTCGCTTCTACGCGGTGGAAACGAGCATGCCGAACCGTGTGCTTCAGCGCGACGCCGTCATTCCAAAGGCCGGGAGCGCCGTAGGGTGGGTCTATGATCACCGGGCGATTCATGTGCGTCCGGATCTCGAACGGGAGCGGGTGTTCCTTGAGGACCACCTTTACCTGCAGGAGGGTCTGGGCCGGATGATCAACCTGCCGTTGTTGGTCGGCGAATCTTGCATCGGCACCTTGAATATTGGAAGCGTCGAGCGAGGGGAACCGACCGCAGGACACCTCGAGTTTCTCCAGCTCATCGCGACGCAAATTGCCTATGCCATCGACCATGTTCAGGCCTATGAGCAGATCGACCGCTTGCGCCATCAGTTGGCGAACGAAAACCAATATCTCGTCGAAGAACTCAGGCTCACGCAGAGCTTCGGAGCGATGGTGGGAGTGAGCCCGGCATTTCGGATGGCGTTGACCCAAGCGGAGGCTGTGGGCCCCGCATCGACGACTGTTTTGGTCACCGGCGAAACGGGGACGGGCAAAGAACTCATGGCGCGGGCGATTCATGGGCTGAGTCCGCGTCGCGACAAGCCGCTCGTGCGGGTGAATTGCGCGGCATTGCCCATGGGACTGGTCGAAAGCGAGCTGTTCGGGCATGAGCGCGGCGCCTTTACCGGAGCGGACCAACGACGCCTTGGGCGATTCGAGTTGGCCAACGGAGGCACCCTCTTCCTCGACGAAATCGGGGAGATGCCTTTGGAAGTGCAGGCCAAATTGTTGCGAGCGCTCGAGGATGGGATGATCGATCGTGTCGGCGGGACGCGATCCGTGCCGGTCGACGTGCGGGTCATCGCGGCGACCAATACTGATCTTGTGGCTGCGGTGAGCGAAGGCAGGTTTCGGTCGGATCTCTACTATCGCTTGAACGTGTTTCCGATCGTGCTCCCACCCCTCCGCGAACGGCGAGAGGACGTTCCCTTGCTCACACAGCATTTTCTCGATGCGTACCGCATCAAATTCAAGCGTCCGGTCTTGAAGCTGAGCGACGAATCCATGGACCGCTTGGTGAACTATGCGTGGCCAGGCAATGTGCGCGAACTGCAAAACGTCATCGAACGGGCCGTCATCCTTGCGCGCACGCCGATGGTCGTCGTGCAACCCCAGTTTTTGTCGACCCGTCCCGCCTCGACCCCGCCTTCCGCCGCTCTGGTTGACATTGAGCGGAAGCATATTATCCAGATCTTGGACTCTGCACACTGGCGTATCCACGGGCCCCGCGGGGCTGCCGCTCAGCTGAATATGAATCCGAGCACGTTGCGCAGTCGGATGAAGAAGCTGGGCATCAATCGGCCCGTCAATCTCCCCATCGCATAACGCTGCTCACCGCGACATTGCGCGACTCCTCGCGATATGTCGCGACCTCTCTGATCGAGCACTTCCTCTCTAGAATTCCATTCTGCCTGTTTTGCGTCGGTTTTGGGTTGGGCCCCGGCATTTCTCTTTCGGCATAGCTATTGCTGATCATAGCGCCGACATCTGCCAACGCTGGAACGGAACTGATTGACGGGCGGCGGTCTCAAATTTCAAATCTCACATTTCAGATCCGAAATACATGAGACCTGAGATTTGAGATCTGCGATTTGAGATCTGAGCTTGAGCGGATCAACGTGTATCGGAAACTGAATCACAACGAACAGGGAGGGGAAAACCATGTGGCGGAGAATCGAGCGGGAAGAGCAGAGTCGCCGACTCTGGTGGTCACTTGTGCTATTCGCGGCGGCGGGATTGTTCTGGGCGGAACTGGGGCGCACCGAGGAGGTCAATATTGAACTACGTGCCACGATCACCAAAGTGGACGTCGCAAAGGACGACCAGCGCGAGGCCTGGACGTTCAACGGCGCGTTTCCTGGTCCCGTGATCCGTGTGAAAGAGGGTGATCTGGTTCACTTCACCCTCAAGAACGAAGCCGATCGTGTCCACTCCATCGATTTTCATGCCGCCCGTACCCCGTGGAACCTGCATTTTCAAGGCGTCCCGACCGGCTCGGAGTCTGCCTTCGATTGGAAAGCGGATTATCCAGGCGTCTTCTACTATCACTGCGGTACCGATCCGATGATTCAACACATTGCGAACGGCATGTTTGGAGCCGTGATCGTCGAGCCGAAGACTCCCGTCACCAAGGCGGACCGCGAATATGTCATCGTCCAGAGCGAAGTGTATCCCTCGCCGTTCGACGTCGATTCCATGATGGCAGGCAAGCCGAAACTCGTTGTCTTCAACGGGCGGGCCAATCGTTATCTTGATGAACCGCTCAAAGCGAAGCCAGGCGAGTTGATCCGGCTCCATGTGGTGAATGCGGGACCAAACCATTTTTCCGCCTTCCATGTGATCGGCGCTGTCTTCGATCGTGTCTATGCGAGCGGCAATCACAAGAATGTCGAATACGGAATTCAAACATACACACTGCCACCTGGCGGGGCGGCAACGTTCGATCTCGTCATACCGGAAGAAGGCATGTATCCGATGGTGACGCATTCACTGCAGGATGCGCTGACCGGTGCGTTGGGCGTGATTCACGTGGAAAAAGAAGTTGAGAAACGGGTCTCAGCGCACTGAAACACCGAGGAGGAAGGACATATGATGTCGGGGAACGTGCAACGTCGTCGTAGAGTCGTCAATGTGATGTGCGCCCTGGCTCTCGCGTTGGTTGGGGACGATGCAGCGGCAGGACAGGCGGCACACCATGACACCGGATCGCACGAAGCGTGGGCCGAACGACTGAAGGGGCAAACCATCGTCGAAGACGTCATGGAAGGCCGTCCGGAACGGACGGCGATGGTGGAGCGCCAACATCATCGCATCATGGACCAGATGCAAGCGGACTCGGACGCTCAGCGCTCCGGCGGCTTCTATAACAATCTCAGCATGATGCACCAGTATGGCGCCGGCAATCAGGACATCCTCTTGATGTCCAACACCGGAGCAGAGCCGGTGTTGTCGACAGGAGGGCGCTGTCCCGCGACCGCGCCGGTCCGGCAATACGACATTTCCGCGATCAACGTCGAAATCTCCCTCAACATGTGGCTCGATTATTATCCCGGCTATATGTATGTGCTCACTGAGCACATCGACAAGGTTCGCGACGAAGAAGCGAACAATCGCGAGGCCCGCGAAAAGGACGGCCATGATCCAGGCGCCGTGCGGAACGGCCTGCAAAATCAGTGGATCCAGCCGTTGGTCATCCGGGGGAATCAGGGTGATTGCGTGAAGATGACCCTGCGTAACCAATTGGAGGGTGGCGAGGAGGTCAGTCTCAATATAAACGGGTCCAGCATGGTCGTGGCGGCGACGGGTCAGCCGGCCACGACGACCAATCCTGACAGCATCGCGCCTCAGGGCAAGACAATCGACTTGGAATGGTACATCCCTCCCACTCAGCAGGAGGGCGGGCGCCAGTTTCACTCGTATAGTAACGATCGCGAGCTCACGGTCATGGGACTGTTCGGCACGTTCGTGATCGAACCAAAAGGTTCCGAATACCTTGATCCTCTGGGAACCGGCGACCCTGTACCGATGAAGAGCGGATGGCAGGCGATCATCAAGAACGGCGCAGGACCGGACTTTCGCGAGTTCGTCCTGATGTATCACGAAGTGGGGGACGAGGCCTTCCGGCCGTTGAACAAGAAGGGCGATTTCATCCCGCAGCGCGACCCATTGACCGACGTGTATCGGCCGGTGGCCCGCGCGCTCAATTATCGCAGCGAGCCGTTTGGGGTGGACAACATGCAAGCCCAGCACGAGTATTTCGGTTTCGAAGACGAATCGATGGCCTACAGCGCCTACACGTTCGGTGATCCAGCCACCACGGTCCCGCGGAGTTATCTTGGCGACCCGGCGAAGTTCCGGTTGGTGCACGGCGGATCTGAGGTGTTTCATTCTCACCACCCGCATGGCGGCTCGATCCGATGGCCCCGCAGCCCGCGGGCCATTGATGAAATGCCTTTGTGGCATACCGCCAAGAACGGTCCGGTTAAATATCCCGTGATCCGGACGAAGTCGGATCGAGTGGACGTGGAAGTGATCGGCCCTTCGGAAACGATGGACCTTGAGACGGAATGCGGCTCCGGGCTGTGCCAACAGTTGGCGGGAGATTTTTTGTTTCATTGCCACGTCGCGCACCACTATATCGCGGGCATGTGGGGATACTGGCGCGTCTACAACACCCTGCAGCAGGGGCAGCTCCACAACGACACGATGCCTGATCTCCGCGAGCTGCCCGACCGTGCCGGACGGATCAAGGGGGGAGTGACTTCCGATGAGTTGATCGGCAAGACGGTGGATTGGTTTGGCAAGCAGTTCCGAATCGTTGAGAAGGGCAAGACCGATTGGAAAGCCGAGCCGGCGACGGTCACTATCAAAGATTGGGTGGAGATGCAGTTGCCGCCTCAAGGCAAGCCGGGCCACAGCGACGACGAACAAGGTCAGACCCTGTCCTATGATGCCAGCGTGTTGGATTGGGCCTGGCAGGGCAACCGCGCCATGACCGAGCGGGAAAACACCGTCCTGAACCCCCGCTATCAATCCTCGCACCCGGGCCAGCGCATGCCGATCGTCTTCGAGACGACCACGGGCAAGATCGCCTGGCCGCATCTGAAGCCGCATTTTGGCCGGCGTGTGCCGTTTTCGCAGAACCATAACCCCGCACCGTGGCTGGACATGATCCATCTCGACGAGGACGGCATGCCCAGTTCCTACCCCGCGAAGCCCGGCGAAAACGGCCGCTGGAGCATGTGCCCGGACAATGCCGGATCGAAGAAATACAACGTGCACTTCATCAAGACGCCGATGACGTTGGCCGACAAGCAGGGCGAGACCCCGGCGATCGTTGACCAGGACGGGCTCATTTACGTGCTGCACGAAGAGGAAGCCCAAGTCCGCAAGAGCGACATCAAATATCCTCTTGTCGTGCGCGCCAATATCTACGATTGCATCGACTGGATGTTGACCAGTGAATGGGAGGACGACGACCACATCAATTTTCAGTCATCCAAGATCAATACGCACTGGCATTTTCTGCAGTTCGACAATCAATCTTCGGATGGCGTCATTACGGGGTTCTCGTACGAACAATCGGTGCGCCCGTTCACGATGCTCGAGAAGAAAGTGAAGAAGGGACTTCCTGTGCCGATGAACACCGTCTTTACCAAGCCGGCCAAGAAGGGCGAACGGGTCATGACGGTCAAGAATGCGACGCAATACCATGCGAACGTCGAAATCCTGATCGGGGCCGATAATGTCAAAGGCAACGAGATCGGACGGGTGAAATCGATCAAGGGCAATCAGATCGTCCTGTATCGTCCTCTCCAGCACGACCATCCGGTGAACGATATCGTCACCGTGGAATTCGTCCGGCAACGGTTCTGGGTGGATTCCGATGTCGGAACCGTGTTCTGGCACGACCATGCGCTCGGACGTGTCACCTGGCCACACGGAGGATTCGGGACGATTGTCATCGAACCGGTCGGCTCGACCTATCACGACCCGGTCACCGGCAAGCAAATCCGGAGCGGCCCCCTGGCCGATATCAGGACCGTGGAACCGGTGGGCTACGGTGTGAACGGAAGCTTCAGGGAATTGCTGGTGCAACTCAACGACACGGTGCCGCATACCGTCAACATCGTCACGGAAGGCAATCCACCCGGTCAACCCATCGAGGTGGCGCTCGAGGCAGGGAAAACGGTCTCCTTCCCCATGCCGGAAAAAATTCCAATGTCGCCGATGTCGTTTCTCAACGGCGGGACTCACACCACGGGCGGCGGGCTGAACTTCAAGGCTGAGCCGATCTCGGGCCGTTTCGCCGCCAACCCCGATCCCTCAAAGCTGTTCAGCAGCGCGATCCACGGAGATCCGTATACACCGATGGTGCGCGCCTATCTGGGAGACACGGTGGTGTTTCGACTGCTGCAGACGATGGCCAACGAAACGATGGTGTGGACGCTCTCCGGTCACACCTACCTCACCGAGCGCTACGCCGGTGATGCCAACCGCAAGAACTCCATTCATATCGGCATCGCCGAACGGTACGATCTGGTCGTGCCGCAAGCGGGCGGCCCCCGGCTCCAACCGGGCGACTATATCCACTTCAACGGCCGCGCATCGAAGTTCTCCGAAGGCGCCTGGAGCATCATGCGGGTCTTGGACAAAGAGGTGCCCGACCTGCAAAAGCTGCCCGCAGGCTATAGCAGGAAAAATGAAATTCCAAAACCATTGGCCGTGTGTCCGTCTGAGGCACCGCTCAGGAGCTTCAACGTCGTGGCGATGGATTATCCCTCGATGAAGTTGAATCCTAAGGCGCCGGACGTCATTGAGGTTGATTTTGAGCGGACGATCAAAATGGTCAACCCGGAGGCGAAGATCTACGCGTTGGAGGAAGAAGCCGCGACTGTGGCCTCAGGCCTCCAGCCGATGCCGCTCACATTGCGCGCCAACGTGGGCGACTGTGTGAAAATCAAATTGACGAACCGGATGAAGGAGGGACGGGCCTCCTTCTCGGCGATCGGACTGGCCTTCGATCCCAAGGAGTCGTTGGGGGCCAACGTCGGTAACAACCCCGGGGATCAGACCGTCGCGCCGGGGGAGAGCCGAATCTATACCTACTATGCGGATCCATTCCTCGGCGAGACGGCCTCGTTGGTCTGGGATTGGGGGAACGTGATGACCAACCCCCGCAACGGTCTCTACGGGGCCCTCGTCATCGGCCCGAAAGGGGCCCGGTACCGGGATCCTAAAACCGGCGTGGACATTTCCAACAAGAATAGTTGGGCCGCCGACGTCATCGTGGATCGAACGATTCCGGGATACGAGCACCGGAGCAACTATCGCGACGTCGCGTTGTTCTTCCAGGATGAAGACAACATCATCGGGACAAGCTTCATGCCCTACGTGCAAAACACGGCCGGTCTGACCGCGGTGAACTACCGGGCCGAACCCTACAAATTTCGGGAAGGGAATGGCTGCACGCTTGGGAAAGTGTTCCAGCCCTGTGTCGTGGACAAGCCGGAAGATCCAGCGACGCCGATCATCGAGGCGCATGCGGGAGATCCGGTGCGTATCCATGTGTTCGGAGCGAGCAACGAGCAGAACGGCATGTTCAGCGTCGAGAGGCATGAGTGGCCGATCGAGCCGTTCATGCGCGGGGCCGATATGATCAGTGTGGTGGAATTTTCGGGATCGGAGACGCTGGACGCCTTTATTCCGAGCGCCGGCGGCCCATTCCGCCAATCGGGCGACTACGTCTGGAGCAATCAGCGGTTGCCCTACTCGCAGTCCGGACAGTGGGGATACTTGAGAGTGCTTCCGGTCGGAGACCAGAGGATCAAGGCGCTCGCTGATTCGAAGACAGGCACCCGGCAGATTTCTCTCTCATCTCGCTAGTCGCTCGTGGATCGCGGGCGGGAAGCATCGTCACACGGTGCTTCCCGCTCTATCGGAATGGTTTTCTATGCCCTCTTCGGACCCTGACCGCCTCAACGGATGGCAATTTTGCCTTTTCAACCTTGTTCTGGGCTTGGCTCACGTGCTCGTGCTGTTCAATGCCGGGAGCTATGTCGCGCTCCTGCCGCATGCCGCAGGAGATTTGGGCGGCGTGCTGCCAAGCTTCGGGACCTGGGCCCAAACCGATTTCATGATGGCCCTGGCTCTGGCCTTCCCGATCGCCCGCTGGCTGTCCTGTCGGTATGGCGACTCACGCGTCTTTGTGGGCGCCTTTCTCGCCTATGCCGCGGCCTCGACGTTCTGCGCCATCGATAGCAGCATCGCGGCCTTCGTGCCGGCTCGCATTGTGCTGGGCCTTGCCGGCGGGCTCACGCTGCCGCTTGGCCAAACCCTGTTGTTGAAGGAATATCCGGATCGCCTGAAATCAATGGGACTCGCGATCTGGGGTCTGTTCACGTTGATGCCGTTCACGCTCGGATTGGCCCTCGGCGGCTGGCTTGCCGACGAGTGGGGCTGGCGGGCGCTGTTTTATCTCAATATCCCGTTGTCGCTGATGATTGCAGCTCTCATGGCGGCGCTTCTGCACGGCCGGAGGTTCGAATTGCGATGCCAACGATTCGATCTCGTGGGGTTCCTCTTGCTGGCGGTCATCTTCGGCGGCATGCAGACCATCTTGAACGAAGGCAACGACTTCGATTGGTTCGACGATCCCATGCTGCGGGGCCTTCTCTTTATCGTCGTCACCGCCATCCCGATCTGGATCGTCTGGGAACTTGGGGAGCATCGGCCGGCGGTCGATCTCCGTCTGTTCAGACATCGGAATTTTACGATCGGGTTGCTCTGCCTCGCCCTCGGGTTCCTGGCCATCCAGGGGCTGCTCGCGATGTTTGTCATCCAACTCCAGACGCTGATGGGCTATTCGTCCTCCCTCGCGGGCATGGTGTTCCTGCCCATGATCGTCCTGGGCGTTCCGCTCATCGCCGTCATGCATGAGGTCGCGAGAAGGCTGGATGTCCGGCTGCTGGCGAGCCTCAACGCCGCCGGGTTCGCCGCGACGTTCTATTGGATCGGGCTCTTTGACGATCCGCATTCCTACGACCAAATTGTCTGGCCGATGATCCTCGAGGGGCTGTTTCTGGGATCGTTTTTCACGCCCTTGACCGTCTTGACGCTGCACGGCCTCTCCGGCGATCAGATGCTGCGTGCGGCTGAGACTGCGAACGTGTTTCGCATTGCCGCGGGCGCGCTCGGCATCACCTGGCAAGGCATCGTGCTGTTTCGCCGGCTGCCCTTCCATCAATTGCAACTGAGCGACCATTTCGGAGGACGGATGTCGGCCTCCTATGATGCGCTTCAGCACATGAGGCTCCGGCTGGAAGACGTCGGCTTCGATCCCGCCATGATTCAACACAAGCTCCACTTACTGATCAAGCAACAGGCGAGTATTCTCGCGTTGAACGACGCGTTTCTACTCTCCAGTTACCTCTGTCTGGCGCTGGCCGGCCTGGTCTGGTTCGCGCATTCAAGCCGCGTCCCCGCTCTCAAGCCGGCCGAATCGGTACGGGAGCTGAGTGCGGAAGAGCTCATGGAGCAGCCATGACCGGCCTCATCCCATCGATCATGGCGCGACTGCCGGCTCTGCTCGCCGCATGCGCATGGGTGATCATGTCGTACGGGTGTGCCTGGATTCCCAAGGGCGATCCTCCGGCCGAGTATCTCGAATCGCCGGAAATGAAAGAAACGCTCGCGGAAGTCACGAGCCGGCTCACGAAGTGGCCGGACGACCGCTGGTGGGAGCAGTTCGCCAATCCGGAGCTCAACCAACTGATGGACCAGGCGCTCGAAGACAACCCGGGATTGAAAGCGGCGTCCGCTCGCCTGCGCGAAGCTCAAGGACTCGTGCGGGTCGAAGGCGCCCGGTTGCTGCCTTTCCTGGAAGCCGATGCCTCGCTCACCTATGAACGCATTTCTCAGCACGGTATCTTTGCGGCACTGAATCCCGAGGTGGCGGGCGCCCGTATTCTCCTCGGAGTGATCAACCCGCTCAGCTTCCGTTACGAGTTTGATTTCTGGGGGAAGAACCGCGCGCTGCTGGAAGCGGCGCTGGGACAAGCGGCGGCGGAGGAAGCCGAACGGGCCGAAGTGCGCCTGCATTTGACCACGGGAATCGCCCGCGCCTATTTTCGCGGCCAGGCGCTGAACCGGCAGCTCGAATTGGTCCGTGCGATCGTCGCGCTCAGACGCAACCTCCGCCAATTGGCCGAAGTCCGCTTTGCGCTGGGCCTCGACAACGATCTCGCCGTGAAGCAAGCCATCGCGGACCATGAAGCCGCAGTGAAACGGCAGGCGGGCGTCCGCGATCAATTGGATGTGCAACGGCACCTGTTGGCCAGGCTTGCGGGCAAGGGGCCGGACGATGGCGTGCGTCTGTTCACACAGTCAGGAGTCATCATCCCCGATCAGGTGTCGATACCGGAGCACTTGTCCATGGGGCTGCTGGTACACCGTCCCGATCTGGCGGCGGCGCTCTATCGAGCCGATTCGGCTGCACGGCTGGTCAAAGTCGCGAAGACCCAATTCTATCCCACGATCGATCTGACGGCTTTCGTCGGCTTCAATGCGTTGACGTTGACGAAGGGAGCGGACAAGCTCGCCAATTTTCTGTTCAGCGGGCAGAGTTTTTCCTATGGAATCGCGCCGGGCCTCCGGCTGCCCTGGTTCGAAGGCGGCCGCTTGCGCGGCGAACTGGCGGTGCATCGGGCTGAATATGACGCGGCCGTTGAGTTGTACAACGATACGTTGCTGGGGGCGTTGCGGGAAGTGGCGGACAGCCTGAGCGCCTGGCAGGCCACCAAGGAGATGCTGGATTCGCATCGCCGCCTGGTCGCGTCGTTGAGCGCTGATTGGCGCCTGGCCAAAGTGCGGGTGGTCAGTGGCCTCGACGATGATCGCGAAGTCTTGCGCCACCGCTATCCGGTGCTGGAACAGGAATACGCGCTTCGCGCCTTGGAGAGCGATCAACTGATTGCGGCCGTCGATCTGATCGAAGCGCTCGGCGGCGGCTATCAGAATCGCGATATCGACAAACGACCCGTCGAGCAAGCGAGCTGAACTGCATGAGCACCACCCAGTCGTTGCCGCCTCCCGCTCCGCACCTCTACGAGGAAGGGGCGCATGCTCAGCGCACCCGGCGCCTGCTCGTCGTCTCCGTCGTCCTCGCGCTCGCCGCCCTGTGCTATGGCCTCTATTGGTGGACCTCGGCGCGGTTCTGGGTGGAAACCGACAACGCGTACGTGACAGGGAACCTCGTGCCTGTCGCCGCCCAAGCCTCAGGCATCGTCACTCAAGTCTTGTTCGAAGAGACGCAATTCGTGAACCGCGGCGACGTGCTCATCCGCCTCGACGAACACGAGGCCTACGCGGCTCTCGGCCGAGCACGGGGCCGCCTCGGCGAGACCGTGCGTCGCATCAATGCGCTCTTTTTTACCCGGCGGCAACTGGAAGAAAAACTCAAGGCACGAAAGGCCCGACTCGACGTCGTCCGGCACGATGTGGATCGATATCGCAAAGCGTCGCCCAGCGGTGCCGTCTCGAAGCAAATCCTTCAGAACGCGTCGGATCAATTGCGGGGGCTCGAGGCCGACGTCAGGGAAACCCAGGCTGAATACGACGCGCTTGATGCGCAGATCGGCGGCACCACGGTCACAGAGCATCCAGCGGTCGAACTGGCGAAACACGAATTCATCAACGCACACCTCGAATACGGCCGGCAACACATTCTGGCTCCGGTCTCCGGCTACGTCGCCAAGCGAAGAGCGCAGGTCGGTGATCGCGTCAAGCCAGGTGCCAATCTCATGACGATCGTGCCGCTGGATCACCTTTGGGTCGAGGCGAATCTACGGGAGACGGAATTGAGCGAGATCCGACCGGGCCAGTCCGCGGAGGTCCGCGTCGACCTCTATGGCGGCAAACACACGTTCCATGGAACCGTCGAAGGACTCGTCCCGGGAACCGGCAGTCCCTTCGCATTGCTGCCACCGGACAATTCAACCGGTAACTTTATTCACATCACCGAGCGGGTGCCGGTCCGTATTGCATTGGCTTCCGACGACATCCGCGAATTTCCCATCAGGCCCGGTTTGTCCACTGTCACCAAGATCCATATCAGCGAACCAGGTACCTCGGTGTGGTCGTCGCTGACGAAGGCGGACACGGAGGAGTACAGGACTGACGTCTACAGCGATGAACTCACCAACGCTGAATCCATTGCCAACGACGTCATAGTGAAAAACGTTGTCTCCAGCGTATCGGCCAACAAGGAAGCTCCCGCCGACTCCTTCTCGGATTAAGGGACTTGCTTTCGCCCCCTCACTTCTTTTTAGATGAACCGGACATGTGAGGGATTTCCTGTCAGCCTGCCACGCCATGCACGACCATAAGTCATGCGCCGTACTCGCGCTGCTGATCATCGCCTTACTCGGGTGCGGCACGGCGCTTTTTGCAGCCTCGGCTCCGACGACCTATTCCGCCTACACGGGAACTGATCCTAAACCGATTCCGCCTGCTCCGGCCCTCGGTCCGGCTAACTCGATCATCCATGATCCCACGTTCGGCTCGCGCATCCTGCGAGTGACCGATCCTCATACCGCGAACGGCGCTTCCTTGATTCCTTCGGATGCCGGCTACTATCGAACGTGGAACGCCGATTCATCGGCCCTGAAGCTCGTGAATTCCCGCGGCGTCTCGTATTGGCTTGAATTCAACCCCTCGAGTTTCAGCGTAGGGGACGGGTCGGCCCGCCCAAGCTTGCATCCCCTGAGCTTTCACTGGACATGGGAATGGTCCGCCGTCGACCCCGACATTATTTACTTTTTAAACGGCAACCAACTGGCAAAATACAACAAGACCACTCGTGCGGTGACCAACCTGGGAGGTCCGCCCAACGGCGATCCGGTCACCTATCGCGTCGCGGTCGTCGGAGCAGACAATTGGATCTGCTCGGCGGCGGGATCGGGAACGCAGAATACCTATACAAAGATTTACTGTGTGAATCCCAATAATTCATCGCAAAGCAAATTTATTGATGTCGTGAAGAAAACGATCAATGGTGTTTCGCAAAGAGATCCTCACTGGCCGACGTCCGCTTCAAACCAGACGGTTGGAATTCATTCCCTGTTCGGCAGTGCCGGTGGAAGCTGGTTGGGGATCTGCTTTCATCAGGCGAGTTGGAATCGCAATGGCGGTGCGGTGGTGAATCTGGACACCGACACCTGGTCATTGGTGACCAGCGCCGACACGTATTATAGCGGCCACACCTCCCTCGGCAACGGCAAGTTTGTCAATGGTTCCGGATCCACGAATGGGAAGGACTCTCGAGGTGCCATTGTCCGTAATCCGAGCAACCTCATGAATACCAAACAGTACACCTTCATCATGCAGCCGCCGTCGATCGCCGGGTGGCATGACGGCGAACACAGTTCGTGGTTCAATGCGTCAACGAATCCCCAAGCGCCCGTGCTGTTCTCGCGATATAACATCACTGCGGCACCAGGCCCGCTCACCTGGTATGGGGAGATCATTGCCGCGGCGACGGACGGCTCCAATACGGTCTGGCGCTTCGCGCACAACCACAATGGCGGGCTTCTCGGGTACCACGGCACCTCCTTTGCGCAAATTTCAAACGACGGTCGCTGGGCGCTGTTCTCAAGCTACTGGGACGGCACGCTGGGCGCATCGCCGGGCGACTTTGGCTTTTCAACCCGCATGGATACATTCATCGTTGAGCTGAAATAACGATCAGTAGTTCTCTCTGAGGTGCATCACGCACGGCGATCACTCGAGAAAGCCAAGTCCGACGAAGACCGCCCAGCGGAACATTTTAGTCCGGCCGAGACAGTTTGCCCGCAGGGGTGTGGTCGAGGTCTGGAAGGTCCGTGCAGATTGGCGCGAGCGTACCGTGCGAAAGCGCGCGACAGAGAGATTGGCACGAGCGACAGACCATCTTCGGTTACCATTCCCGCTAATCTTCTGGGAAGACCCCTAGACCGATTCCCAGGCGATCACCATCTTCCAAGTCTGCCATCTTTTATATCGCGACCATTCATCATAGGCCTGACATATGCTTCACTGTTGAAAAGCGCAGCATGTCGTCCGCCGTTAAAGCGTCTCCCCTCAAAGGCTCAGGAGGGTGCAATGAAGCCTATCGGTTCCCGATTTTGGGCGATCGCCGAAGGATACATTCCGGAAGGCAGTCACGGACCTCAGCCAGAAATGGTCAGCCATGAAACTGCCTGCATCTTGAATACGAACTCGCAGGATGCCCATGTGGCCGTGACAATTTTTTATTCGGATCGCGATCCTGTCGGTCCGTATCGCATCACAGTGCCGGCCCGACGGACGAAACATATCCGCTTCAACGATCTTACAGAGCCTGAACCGATTCCCAGGCAAACGGACTACGCGAGTCTATTTGAATCCGACGTGCCGATCGTCGTGCAACACACCCGATTGGATTCGCGTCAAGCCGCCAATGCGCTGCTCACCACGATCGCATTTGCCAGCGAATGAGAATCGTCTGAAGGTCCCCATCTCTAGCGCGTAAAGTTCAAAATACACGTATTTCCTTCCCCGCCATTTGGCCCTATTGTTTCACTTACAACACGCTCCTAAAATTACTCACACTTCCGCACGTCATGATTTCAACGGAAGGAGAAAAAAATGGTGGTGGAGCAAGCAAGGGAAAACGATCAGGCACTTGTGACGATCGTGTTTATCTTGACGGGAATTGTATTCGTGTTGGATCTGCTCACTCCTTCTGAGATCAGTTTCTGGGCGCTCTACACTGTGCCTCTTGGACTTACCCGCTGGTCATCTCTCAAACATCTTACGGTCAGCATCGCCGTTCTGTGCACGTCGTGCATTGTGTGTGCTCATATCTATAATCCTGGTCCGACACATGACATCGCAATTATCAATCGAGTGTTTGGGATTGTAATGGTCTGGGTGACCACTTTTTTCCTCAAAGTCGAGCGGATGTGAGTCCGGTTGATTCATCACTTCTCAAGCCTCCTCTCCTAGGGAAAGCCCTAGTTCTCCTTCGGAATTCTTCGTGCACAGGTAACCTATAAGACAGAAGACGGTCTGGTGTCTCAGGCGAGCCGCTGGCACGCAGGCTAGGGGTACGTGATGGAACCGACGCAGGAACTCTTTCACTTTACCGGATGCAGCGAACTCCACGAGATTCTGGGGAAAACCGCTGAAGACGAGCGTCGTTTGGTGGAACTCATCGAGGAGGTTCCTCTCGACTCGATCTATTTCCATACCCATAGCTATTTCCTCCGTCACAGCTATGTGGATCGCGTCTATCCCAATGACTTTGCCCAGTGGGTGGCCACGGAAGTGCGGGACCTTGTTCTGGCGGAGCGGTTGGCGGTGGTGGATCCGTTTGAATTTCCCAATCTCGAAAGCCTTCGGGAAGAGTTGCTCTCCATCATCGATGATCATCTGTCTCGGATGCCGATCGTGCCCCGGCTGATCTATGGCTCGCCCTTTCATTTCGGCCAATCGAGAATCCTGAGGGTTCCGACCGGTCTGAAGGTCGCTGCGCTGAAAGCGTTCCGCCATGCGCTCGCCGAGGTGGAAGTCAGCGCGATCTACTACCACGTGTTCGAAGCGCGTCATCGCCTGAGCAACTCGGAGAACGACTTCTCGACCTGGACGCTCCAGAGCTTGGGCATGCCTGATCTCGCCCACAAGCTCCGGTCGATCAATCCGTACCTGGGCAGCCTGGAACGCCTGCGATCCGTGCTCATTGGCGTGTGCGACGAGTTCATCGCCAAAGAGCCCGTGGTCAGAATGACATAGGAGCAAGCGCCGACATGATGGATCCGCTCTGGTATAAGGACGCCGTCCTGTACGAACTGCATGTGAAGGCGTTTTTCGACGGGAACGACGACGGCATCGGGGATTTTTCCGGCCTCACGCAAAAGCTGGATTATCTGGAATGGCTGGGAGTCGACTGCATTTGGCTGCTTCCGTTCTTCCCCTCTCCGCTCCGAGACGACGGCTACGATGTCGCCGAATATCGCGGCGTCTTCCGCGATTACGGGAGTCTCCCCGACGTGCGCCGGTTCTTGGATGAGGCCCATCGTCGCGGCATGCGCGTGATTGCCGATTTGGTCTTGAACCATACCTCGGATCAGCATCCGTGGTTTTTGGAATCCCGCAGCGCCCCGACATCGTCGAAACGCGGGTATTACGTGTGGAGCGATACGGACAAGAAATATGAAAAGGCCCGCATCATCTTCATCGATACGGAAAAATCCAACTGGACGTGGGATCCCGCGGCTCAGGCCTATTACTGGCATCGATTCTTCAGCCATCAGCCGGATTTGAATTACGACAACCCCGAACTGCGCGCGGCCATGCTTGACATTCTCGCGTTCTGGCTGGATCAAGGCCTGGACGGTTTTCGTTGCGACGCCGTGCCCTACCTGTTCGAACGGGAGGGAACGATTTGTGAAAATCTGCCCGAGACCCATGCCTACCTGCGCGAGGTCCGCAAGCACCTGGACGCGAGTTATCAAGGGCGGATTCTCCTGGCCGAGGCCAATCAGTGGCCCGCCGATGTCCGGCCCTACTTCGGGAACGGCGATGAGTTCCACATGGCGTTTCACTTCCCGTTGATGCCGCGCCTGTTCATGGGGCTTCGCAGCGAAGACTGGCGACCGATCTTGGACATGTTCACGCATACGCCGCCGATTCCCGACAATTGCCAGTGGTGCCTCTTTCTCCGCAACCACGACGAACTGACACTCGAAATGTGCTCGGGGGAAGAGCGCGACTACATGTACTACGCCTACGGCCGGGACCCTCAAATGCGACGCAACATCGGCATCGCGCGGCGTCTGGCGCCGCTCTTGGACAACGATCGCCGCAAAATCGAACTGCTCAACAGCCTGGTGTTCACGCTGCCGGGCAGTCCCATCGTCTACTACGGCGACGAGATCGGAATGGGTGACAACATCCACCTGGGAGATCGCAACGGCGTACGCACGCCCATGCAGTGGACCGCGGACCGCAACGGGGGGTTTTCGAAAGCCGACAGCGCCTCGCTGTATCTCCCGGTCATCGGCGATTCGGTCTTCGGGTATCAGGCGGTCTCCGTGGAAGCGCAACAGCAGACGCCTCATTCGCTGCTGCACTGGATGCGTCGGTTGATCGCCGTCCGCAAACGGTACCAGGCGTTCGGACGCGGCACGATTGAATTTCTGCGTCCCCGCAATGAGAAGGTGCTGGCCTATTTCCGTCGATACGGCGAGACGATCTTGTTGCTGGTCCACAATCTCGCGGGGTCCGCTCAGGCCGTCGAATTGGACCTGGCCCCCTACAGCGGCGCCACGCCTGTCGAGCTCTTCGGCGACTCGCGGTTTCCGCCGGTGGGAACGTCACCGTACATGCTGAGTCTCGCTCCCTATGGGTACTACTGGTTCCTGTTGGAGCGTCAGAGTGGTAGCGAAGGAACCTACGGGATCGAAGAGACCCTCTTGTAAGCGAGGCCATGAGACCAAGCGATGGCACAGACACTGGATGAATATCGGGACGTGGCTCCGAAAGGCACGGTGGATTTTCTCTACCGTCTCAGCGAGTCGGTCAGCGGCCGCCACTTCGTCCACGTCAGCGCCGTGCGGTATGGAGGCGGACCCGCGGAAATCCTGCGCCGATTGATTCCCATCCTGAACGACTTGGGCGTGACGGCTCGTTGGGAAGTGCTTGCGGCGGACCAGGAGTTTCTGGCCGTCAATCGGCGGCTCGTCAACGCGCTGCAGGGAGAGGAACACGAGCTCTCGGACTCGATGCGAGAAGCCTATCTGGAAACCAACCGGCGGAACGCCGAGAGCCTCAGTCTCGAAGGCGACCTGGTGATGGTGCACGATCCGCAACCCGCGGCACTGGTCAAATACCGGAAAGACGGCAAATGGATTTGGCGCTGTCATCTGGATCTCTCGCAGCCGCAACGGCCGGTGTGGAGCTTCATTCGCCGGTTTGTGGTCCGGTACGATGCCGCCATTTTCTCGCTCAATGGGTTTGCCCAGCGCCTGCCTCTGCCAAAATATCTCATCTACCCGTCGATCGATCCCTTGAGCATGAAGAATCGCGAGCTGCCCAGGGCGGAGGTCACGCAGGTCACGGAGCGGCTGGGCATTCCTCGCGATAAACCCATTCTGCTGCAAATTGCGCCGTTCGAGCGCATGAAAGATCAGTTCGGCACGCTCAAAGCCTATCGTCTCGTCAAGCAGCACCACGATTGCCGCCTGGTGTTGGCCGGCGGCGGCGTGGCGCACAACCCGGAGGGCGAGTCCCTCTTTGCCAAAATCAAGGAGGCGTCTTCCAAGGACCCGGACGTGCACGTCCTCCAGCTGCCGCCGGAAGCCGATCTCGAAATCAATGCGCTCCAGCGTGCGGCGACGATCATGGTCCACAAGCCGTTGAAGGAAGGGTTCGGCATTACGGTGTCCGAGGCCATGTGGAAAGGCAAACCGGTCGTCGCCAGCGAGGCCGGAGGCATTTGTGCGCAAATCATTGAAGGAGTGACGGGGTTTCTGGTCCGGTCGGAAGAAGGCGTCGCGTTTCGCGTCCGCCACCTCTTGAACAACCCCGGGCTGATCCAGCGCATGGGAGGCGCGGGACGCGAACATGTGCGCCGAAATTTCATGATCACGCGTCATCTGATCGATTACTTGACGCTCTTGAATCTCTACACGGAGAAGCTCGCATGATCGCCACCCAAGACGGTGCCGACGCTCCGTGGCAGCAAATACGGGCGCAACTCCCGCAGTTGGAACGCGCCGATATTCTCGTGGGCTTGCCGAGTCTCAACAACGCCGAGACGGTCAAGCCCGTGATTCAAGCGGTCACGACAGGGCTGCAACAGGCCTTTCCTGCCGCAAGCGTCCTGCTGGTGAACCAGGATGCCGGATCGCACGACGGCACGCCGGAACTCATGAAGGGAGCCGTTGAAGAGCGTTTTCCCATCGCCCTGTTGAGCCGAACGGCAAGCGGCACCTCCGGCATCGAGTCGTTTCCGCGTCTTTCGGGAGGTTTGGCCGCAGGCCGGGAAGAGGCGTTTCAGGCGTTCCTCTCGGCCACGAAGGAAGCGGGGGCCACGGCGTGCGCGGTCATCGATCCGTCGGTGCGCTCGGTGACCCCCGATTGGATGGCCTGGTTGCTGGGTCCCATCATGGAATCGCGGGCTGACTATGTCGCGCCACTGTTTCTGCGGCCCCGCTACGAGGGGAGTTTGACAAACACGCTGGTCTATCCGTTGAATCGCGCCTTGTACGGCACGGCGATGCGGTATCACGCGGGCGGCGGATGCGGCATCTCGGGGACGCTGGCCGGCCTCTATTTGACGGAGCCGTTTTGGGACGAGCGCATCGCACGATCGAGCCTGGAGACCTGTCTGGCGACGGTGGCGATTGCCGAAGGTCGCCGTCTCTGCCAGGCCGGTCTCGGGGAAAAGCTCGCGCCATCGTCGGCCGGCGGGGAGGATGTGTCCGCCGTGGTCGCCCACACGGTCGGCGCAGCCTTCTATTTCATGGAGCGGTACCAGGACGTGTGGGAACACAGCGCGCCGACTCAGCCGGTGTTGCACACCGGTATTCCCTATCGTCCACAACCGGATCGCGGCCCGATCAACATCGACAAAATGATGCGCGGCTTTCGACAAGGACTGCGCGACCTCTTGCCCATCTGGGAGATCATACTCTCGCCCGAGACGTTGTCCGGCATCTTGCCGCTGGGGCTGGTCGAAAAAGACGATTTCCGGTTTCCGCCCCAATTGTGGGCCCAGACGGTCTATGACTTCGCCCTGGCGTATCACGACAAGGTGCTGCATCGCGAACACCTGCTCAAATCGTTGACGCCGCTCTACCTGGGCCAGATGGCGTCCCTGGTGCTCCGCACGCAACACCAGAAGCCCGAGGATGTGGAAGAGTGCATCGAAGAACTGTGTGACACGTTCGCTCGAACGAAGCCCTACCTGGTCGAGCGATGGAGGTTCTCATGAAAGAAATGTGGCAGGACGCAATGCTGGAAGCCTTTCATGAAACGAGCCGGCGGTTGGGATTGTTCTTGCCGAAGTTGCTCGCCCTGCTCACCTTCCTGGCGCTGGGAGTGATTGCGGGGTGGCTGGTGAAGGCGCTGTTGATGCGGTTGCTGTCGGCGCTTCGCTTCGATGCCTTTTGCGAACGGATGGGTTTGATGCAGGCCCTGGCCCGAGCCGGCGTGGTGCGACCGGCATCGTCGCTGATCGGTCGCCTGTCGTTCTGGACGGTCTTCCTGGTCTTTGGCCTGATGGGCATCGATGCGTTGAGTCTGCCGGCCACGGCCAATCTCATGAGCGTGTTGCTGGGCTTCCTGCCCCACGTGATCGCCGCAGCCTTCCTGCTGCTGTTCGGGGTGCTCCTCGGTAATTTCTTGGCCGAGGCGGCGTTGATCACGGCGGTGAATGCACAGATCCAAGAGGCGCGGTTCATTGCGCAGCTGGTCCGGTGGGCCGTGTACCTTTTTACAGGTGCGATGGTGCTCACCCAGCTGGGCATCGCCAAGGAGATCGTCGTGGCGGCCTTCTGCATCATCTTCGGCGGCATCGTCCTGGCGCTGGCGATCGCGCTTGGTCTGGGTGGCCGGCATATCGCCCGGGACAAATTGGAACGGCGCCTCCGTCGTCGAAGAGCGGAGGAAGACGAGTTGACGCATATCTAGCGGACGGATGGCTATGAGAAGCGAGGAACGACTCATCGAGAGCAATGTCGGAGGCCGGCGGGTCGTGGTCGATCGTGTGTCGCCCGAAGTCGATCGCGGGCGTTTCCCGGTGAAACGCGCCTGCGGGGAGGCCCTCACCGTGGAAGCCGACGTGTTTGCCGACGGGCACGACGCCCTGACCGTCCGGCTCCGCTACCGTCATGATCACGCGACCGTGTGGAGCGAGTTGCCGATGGAATTCCTCGGCAACGATCATTGGCGCGCCGCATTTCCCACCTCACGCTTGGGACGGTACCGGTATACCGTGACCGGGTGGATCGACCATTTTGCGACGTGGCGCCGAAATCTGGCCAAAAAAGTCGAGGCGGGGCAATCGGTCGCCATGGAACTCCTCATGGGAGCGGAGTTCATTCGAAAAGCCGTCGCATCAGCCGCAGGCGATGACGCGGCGCGTCTGAAGCAGTGGGCCGCGGACCTCAGCGCGTCGACCGGACAGGAGTCCGAGCGCGTCCGTCTGGCGTTGAGCGAGGAACTCCGGGGGCTCATGGATCGGTACCCGGATCGCTCGAGCGCGGCAAGCTACGATCGGGAACTGGAAGTCATCGTGGATCGCGGGAAGGCCCGCTATAGTACCTGGTATGAGCTCTTTCCCCGCTCCTGCAGCGCCGTTCCAGGCCGGCACGGCACCTTCAAGGATTGCGAGGCTCGTCTGCCGTACATTGCGTCGATGGGATTCGACGTACTGTACCTGCCGCCGATCCATCCGATCGGAACCACCCATCGCAAGGGGAGAAACAATGCGACGACCGCCGGTCCCGAGGATCCGGGAAGCCCGTGGGCCATCGGTTCACCCGACGGCGGCCACAAGGCGGTGCACGCCAAGCTCGGCACCCTGGAAGATTTCAAGCGGCTGATGGCGGCGGCCAAGCAGCAGGGCCTCGAGATTGCCTTGGACATCGCCTTTCAATGTTCGCCGGATCATCCCTATGTGAAAGAGCATCGGGAGTGGTTCCGCATCCGACCGGACGGGTCGGTGCAGTACGCGGAAAACCCGCCGAAGAAATATGAGGACATCTATCCGCTCGATTTTGAAACCCGCGACTGGCAGGCGCTGTGGCATGAGTTGGAAAGCGTGTTTCGGTTTTGGATCGAGCAGGGGATCCGAATCTTTCGAGTGGATAATCCGCATACCAAGTCCTTCGCGTTCTGGGAATGGGTGATCACGCGGATCCAGCATGACTATCCGGACACGTTGTTCTTGTCGGAGGCCTTCACGAGGCCCAAGGTCATGTATCAGCTGGCGAAGCTCGGGTTCAGCCAGTCCTACAATTACTTTCCTTGGCGAAATACCAAATCCGAGCTGACGACGTATTGCACCGAACTCACGCAGACCTCGGTGCGGGAGTATCTCCGGCCCAATTTGTGGCCCAACACGCCGGACATCCTGACCGAGCACTTGCAGCATGGCGGCCGGCCGGCGTTCATGTCGCGCCTCGTTTTGGCCGCGACGTTGGGCGCGAGTTACGGCATCTACGGTCCGGCCTTCGAGCTGTGCGAAAACCGGCCGCGAGAGGCCGGCAGCGAAGAGTACCTCGATTCCGAAAAATACGAGATCAAGCAGTGGCCGATCGACCGGGCGGACAGCCTCAGAGATTTCATCGGCAGGATCAACCAGATCAGGCGGGACAATCCGGCGTTGCAGCACGACTGGAGCCTCCGATTCCATCAGATCGACAACGAATGGCTGCTCGCCTACAGCAAGCAGACGTCGGACGGCTCGAACATCATCATCGTGATCGTCAATTTGAGCCCCCATCACGTGCATAGCGGCTGGCTGCAATTGGACCTCGACAGCTTCGGTGTGGACCCGAAGCGGCCGTTCCAGGCCCATGACCTGCTCACCGATGCCCACTATCTCTGGCAAGGCCCGCGTAATTACGTCCGCATCGATCCGCAGTCCGTTCCCGCGCAGATATTTCGCCTCCGGCGCCAGGTGCGCACCGAACAGGACTTTGATTACTTCTTGTGAGCGACGGATGCCGCTGAGTTCCCTCAAAGATACGACCCGTACCCGTTTCGAAGCGCAGTTGCCCGATCTCTTGGCGGCCCAGCGCTGGTTCGGCGGCAAAGCGCGACGCCTGTCCGCCGCGCGCATCGTAGAGCGCATTCCGATGCCTTCCCGGGACCGGGACGCCGTTCTTCTTCTGATCGACGTGACCTATGAGGACGAGGGCCGGGAGACGTACGTGTTGCCAGTCGCATCGGTCTTCGGGGAGGACGCCGGGAGGATTTCGCAAGAGATGCCGCGGGCGGTGCTCACTCGCCTGGCCGCCGACGATACGGAAACCCAGGAACAAGGGCTCCTCTATGACGCCGTGTGGGATCCCTCGGTCATGCACAGAATGCTTCTCGCGATGGGGGAGGGGGCGCATTTTTCGGGGGAGGTCGGGACGCTGAAAGCCTCCTCCACGACGGCCTATGCGGCAATGGTCCCTTCTGCGGATCGTATGGATTGTCGCGTGTTGCACGGGGAGCAGAGCAACACCTCCGTGGTCTTGGGAGACCGGGCCATTCTGAAGCTGTATCGGCGCGTGCAATCCGGGAGGAATCCCGATTGGGAGATCGGGCGCTACCTCACCTCCCGTGGGTTTCGCCATAGTCCGCCTGTCGGGGGGGCTCTGGAATACGAGACAGCCGGTGAGACGACCACCGTGGCACTGCTCCAAGCGTTCGTCCACAACGTCGGCGATGCCTGGACGGCGACATTGAAAGAGTTGGACGCGTTTTTGACGCGGGTGCGGGCGCAGCAGGTTCGCGTGGACAGCGAGGCGGGAAAAGAACGTTCGCTCTGGGATCTCGCGCAGTCGACGATCACCGCGGAGGGGAGTGAGTTCATCGGTCAAGCCTTGGACGCGGCCGCCTCCCTGGGGGAACGCACCGCCGCCCTGCATTTGACGCTTGGGCAGGGGCAGCACGATCCCGCCTTCGCTCCGGAACCTCTGACACAGGAGTATCTTGAGGCTCGTCACCAATCGATGATCCAGTTATGGCAACAGGCTCTGCGCCTGTTGAGGCAACGATCCCTGCAAGGCACCTCGATACTGCGGGAAGGCGTCGAGTTGCCCGCGCAAGAATCCCGTGTCCTCGGCGTCTTTCAGACGTTGCTCGAGGTGCGGGAGGGCGGCCAGAGAATCCGTTGCCATGGCGACTATCACCTGGGACAGGTGTTGTGGACGGGGTCCGACTACGTCATCACGGATTTCGAAGGAGAGCCGGCTCGACCATTACAGGAACGCCGGCTCAAACATTCGCCGTTGTACGACGTGGCGGGCATGTTGCGATCGTTTGACTATGCGGCATGGACGGCGCTGGCTCACTGGGAGTCGAAGGTTCTGCGGCGCGAGCTCGAACCCTGGACGACCTATTGGTCGCGCTGGGTGCGGGCCCACTTTCTTCGAGTCTACATGACCCATGTGCAGGACGCGCCGTTTTGGCCGAAGTCTTCCAAGGATGCCGCGCGGCTGCTGGCGGTTCATCAGCTTGAAAAGGCCGTGTATGAATTCAGTTATGAAATGAACAATCGTCCGGAATGGATGGCCATCCCGCTCAAGGGGATCAATGAAATCATCCAGTGGAGCGGGGCGCGGGCCGCAGCCTAATTCCTATTATGAGGTGATGACATGCACCACGATCGACCGGGCGTTGGCCTGATGGAACAGGCGACTATGCTGACTTCGCATGACGTCTATCTGTTCAACGAAGGCACGCACTTCAGACTCTACGAGAAGCTCGGCGCGCATCCGATGCGCGTCCATGACGTCGATGGCACCTACTTTGCCGTCTGGGCACCGAATGCGGAGCGTGTCTCGGTCATGGGCTCATTCAATGATTGGTCGAAGGACAGTCATCATCTTCGGCCGCGCGAGTCCTCCGGGATCTGGGAAGGCTTCATCCCCGGCATCGGCAAAGGCGCCCTGTACAAGTTCAACATCCGCTCTCATGTGAACGGCTACCACGTCGATAAGACCGATCCGTTTGCGCTGTTCAATGAAATTCCGCCCAAAACCGCCTCGATCGTGTGGGACACGCAGTACGACTGGCATGATGCCGAATGGATGCGTGGCCGTCACCGCCACAACGCGCTGAAGGCGCCGATCTCGATCTACGAAATGCACGTGGGCTCATGGCGCCGCATCGGCCAGGAGGGGAACCGATCCTTGAGTTACAGGGAACTGGCGCTCGAACTGCCCCAGTATCTGCAGCAAGCGGGATTCACCCATGTCGAGTTCCTGCCGGTCATGGACCACCCGTTTTTCGGGTCATGGGGCTACCAGACCACGGGATATTTCGCGCCGTCTGGTAATTACGGCACCCCTCAAGATTTCATGACGCTGGTGGACCAACTGCACCAGCACGGCATCGGCGTGATTCTCGATTGGGTGCCGTCGCATTTTCCCACGGATGCGCATGGCCTCGCGTTTTTCGACGGGACCCATTTGTTCGAGCATGCCGATCCGCAGCAGGGCTTCCATCCGGAATGGAACACCTTCATCTTCAACTACGGTCGAAACGAGGTGCGGAGTTTTTTGATCAGCAGCGCGCTCTTTTGGCTCGAGAAATATCACGTCGACGGCATTCGTGTGGACGCGGTCGCCTCGATGCTGTACCTCGATTACGCGCGCAAGGAAGGCCAGTGGATTCCCAACCGATACGGAGGCCACGAAAATCTGGAGGCGATCGATTTTCTTCGCCGCTTCAACGAGGAGGTGTACAAGCAATTTCCCGACGTCCAAACCATCGCGGAAGAATCGACGGCTTGGCCGATGGTCTCAAAACCCACCTACGTCGGCGGGTTGGGGTTTGGCATGAAATGGGACATGGGCTGGATGCACGACACGCTCAGCTACATGAGCCAAGATTCCTTCTTTCGGAAATATCACCATAATAAACTCACGTTCCGGATGCTCTACGCGTTTCACGAGAATTTCGTGCTGCCGCTTTCCCATGACGAGGTGGTGTACGGCAAAGGCTCCTTGCTCGGGAAAATGCCGGGCGACGTGTGGCAGAAATTTGCCAACCTGCGCCTGCTATACGGGTACATGTACGCGCAGGCGGCCAAGAAACTGCTCTTCATGGGGGGCGAAATCGGACAATGGAACGAATGGACACACGACCGGAGTCTCGACTGGGACCTGCTCCAACAGCCGCTTCACAACAGCCTGCAACGCTGGGTGTCGGATCTCAACCGGTTGTATCGGTCAGAGCCGGCGCTCTATGAGTACGACATTGATCCCGCCGGGTTCGAATGGGTGGACTGCAACGACGCCGAGTCCAGCGTGATCAGCCTGTTGCGGAAAGGCGCCACGACCCACGATCTGCTGCTCGTCGTGTGCAATTTCACGCCCGTCCCGCGCACGAATTACAGAATCGGTGTTCCGCGCGGCGGCTATTGGCAGGAACTGCTCAACAGTGATGCCATGCTGTATGGGGGAGGAGGATGGGGAAACCTGGGCGGTGCGGAGGCCGCTCCCGTTCCCTTACATGGGCGTCATCACTCGCTCACCTTGACGTTGCCGGCGCTGTCGGCGCTGTTTTTCAAAAGTACCGGCGGCTAGTCGAGGAGCCGTACGAGCCGGCCTTCGTGCGGACCCAGTCGCACCTGCCGAGTCATCGGTCCGGCCTCGGCGGCGGCGGGATCCGTCGAGAGCAAAGTTCGTCCGTTGGCCACGCTCCCCGGTAAGCTCACCTCAATCCGGCGCTCGGAGAAATTCACCATCGTGAGCATCCGTTCGATTGATCCGTCCGCCGATGGGGCCATCCGTTCGTACAGGAGGCAATCGCGCACATCCGTGTGAACCACTGCAGTCCCGCCTCGCATCAGCGCCGGAGACATGCGCCGCAGGGCAATCAGGCGTTTGTACAACGACAGCAGCGAGCAGGGATCTGCGGCTTCTTCCGTCACATTGTGCTCGGCATAGTCAGGAGCCACGGGAAGCCAGGGCCGTCCGGAGGTGAAGCCGGCTTGAGCCGTCCCATTCCACTGCATCGGGGTCCGGGCCGGATCGCGGCCCGGTCGAAAAGGCCAGAAGCGCTTGGTGTAGGGATCGCGCAGCTCGCGATAGCGCAGCTTGGCATTGCGCATGCCCAACTCCTCGCCATAGTAGATGAAAGGGGTCCCCGGCAGCGTGAACAACATCAGTGCCGCCGCTCTCGCCCGTGCCTCCGCATCGCCACCCTTCCCATAGCGATCGATGTGCCGCGGCTGATCGTGATTGCTGAAGACGATCGTGGGCCATCCCGCCTTGGGGATCGCAGGAACATAATCGGTGAGAAACCGTCGAAACGAATCAATGCCCCACGCGGATTTCATCAGGCGGAAATCAAACACGAGATGCAACTCGTCTTCACCGGTTCCGTAAAAGCTCGACGGCCCGCCTGGGGTATCGGCTGCCGCTTCGCCGATCAACACGGCGTCCGGGTAGCCGGAGAGCATCTGCCGCAGCTCCTGCATGATTTCATGCGTCACCGGTTGATCGCGGTCGTGCTGGTGTTCCTGTCGGGTGTAGCCACGCAACCCAAAACGAAACGGATTGTTGGACCATCGCAGATCCTTCCCGAGCCAGTTGATCGCGTCCAGTCGAAATCCATCCACGCCGCGCTCGAGCCAGAAGCGGACCACGTCCCACATGGCTGCCCGCACCGGGCGGTGCTGCCAGTTGAGATCGGGTTGTTCCTTTAAGAATGAATGCAGGTAGTACTGACTCCGCGTGGCATCCCACGTCCACGACGAGCCGCCGAAGCGGGCGTTCCAATTGCTGGGCCGGCGAAAACAGGACTTACCGTCCGCCCAGCAGTACCAGTCCGCTTTGGGCGAACGGCGTGAGGACCGGGATTCGACAAACCAGGGATGCCGGTCGGACGTATGGTTGAGGACGAGGTCCATGATGACGCGGAGTCCGCGGCGGTGCGCCTGTCGAAGCAGGGAATCGAAATCGCCGAGGCTGCCAAAGCGTGGATCCACATTGCAGTAGTCGCTGACGTCGTATCCAAAATCGTGCATGGGAGAAGGGTAGATCGGAGAGAGCCAAATGGCATCGACGCCAAGCGAGGCGGCCGTTCCGTCGCGGAGGTAATCAAGCCGGGATTCGATCCCACGGAGATCACCGATGCCGTCGCCATCGGAGTCTTGGAAGCTCCACGGATAGATTTGGTAGAAGACTGCGGATTGCCACCAGGGGCCGCTGAGAGCAGGAGACACGTCAACCATGGCGAGGCGAGACCCTACTGGAGGCCGCAGGTGAATTCAAGTCCGGCCGGAACGGCTTTCGTTCGATTCATCCACTCGGTTGTTCCCCTGCGAGCACCGGACCATTATCCTCTAGGAAAATTCCTACACGAACATTTTTCAACCACGGTCAGCTCCTAGGGGATCGCCCAGCTACAAATCCGCGGCTTCTCCATTACGTTGTCGTCAATTTCCCCGAGAAAGGAGGCGTCACATGCGCCAACCGAATGGAGCTACGGAACGCACCTTCGATCCCGGAGTGTTGAATGAGAAAGGCTTCGTCGACCGATCGTCGACCAACGAGACCTCCAAGCCGGCTTCTGATCATGTACTGCTCAATGTGGAAATGGCGATTGAGTGGGCCCACCTCGGAGGAGATTGATCACCAGTGGATGCGATAGCCGTTCCTCCCATCAGCAATCCTCTCTGTCTCAAACACCATCAGGCCTAGGCGAACCGTCTCCATTTCGCGTGGAGAGCATTATGGTCACCGCACAGCGCATCAAAGTATTGCTCGTCGACGACCATCTGATGTTCCGTCAAGGCCTGCGTTCACTGCTGCAATCGTACCCTGATATCGATGTGATTGCCGAGGCGAGCGACGGCGAAGAAGCTGTATCGAAGGTGGCCACGCACCAACCGGCCGTGGTGGTCATGGACATCAGCATGCCGAAAATGGACGGCGTCGCTGCGACCAGACTTCTCAAAAGTCAGCATTCGCATGTGACCGTCCTGGGACTCTCGGTCACCGGACAAGGCTATCAGGTCGATGCCATGCTGAAAGCGGGAGCGGCCAAGGTATTGACGAAGGAAAAGGCCGTGGATGACTTGTATGACTCCATCAAGAGGGCGGCGGCCTAGGCGCACCCTATTTATACCCGTTTTGCAGGACATAGAGCGGGTTGATCACCGTCAAGACAATCTTTTCGCCCGTCGTCAGTCCGTCCTTTCGCATTTCTTGGGTCGCGCGATAGACGAGTTCGCCCAAGATCGAACCGACGATGGGGGTAATGAGCAGGTCTTGAACGCTGGGCCGTTCCGACCAGCTTTCGATGAAATATTCGAAACAGGTGGACGTGAAGGTTGAGAAGAGGAAGGAGTATAAGGGGCTCTCGCCGTAGTTTCTTTGCGAGAGGTAGAAATTCATCCCAAAGTAGGGATGTCCTAAGAAATTGACGCCGGCCTTGTCCTTGTCAAACACAGGCGGCTTGGTCCACGCCTCTTTGAAGTGGTCGCGAGCTTCCGGCCACGCGTTCTCCTTATCCGCCCCCGTAAATGATGTCGGGGCCCAGGCATAGACGCCGATTCCGATAAGGCTGAGGGCCGTCAGGGTGCCGAATGTCTTGATGGTGTGCCGCGGCGGCGGAGGCCCGACTTCCGAGAGGGTCGAGTGCGTCAGCGGATCGCGAGAAGTGTCGCGATGCAGGATGGCTTGATCTCGAAGCCCGGCGTAGGGGTTGCGAAAGTTTCCCAAGGACCCCGGACCGCGATGCGCAAGCAAGTCGTTATCCGGAAGATCGAATTCCACATCATCCCCGAGCGGAGCCAGCTTCGCATGATGAAACCAGGTGTGCCGGATGGGCGCTCGAAGCGGGACGTCAGTCTTGAGTTGGATGTCCTGAAAGGTGTGAGCCAGGAGCGCGTTGCGTGGAGGATCTTGGCAGACTTGAGGACTGCAAGCCGCTTCGATGGGCGGGCCGGCAGCCAACGCTTGCGCCAAAGAGGTCGTAAGATCGATGGCCTCCGGAGCCGGAAGTTGCACGCTCGTGCGCTCAGCTTGAGGCCGAGACTCCAACGTCGTGGCGCAGCCTACAGCCAGCATCGTGGTGCCACAGGTGAGGGCGAAGGCCAAGCGAGCCATGACCCTGCCGGGGCCAACACCCACCCTGCGCCGGTCGGGCCACAGAGATACATTCTGTAAGGACGATTGCATTCGGGGCAGGAACGTCGTGAGCGAAGTTATTTGGGTGTGGAGGCGCCGGGCGATTCACGAAGCCCTTGGATGTAGACCGAGCATTGTTCCTTCGCGCCGGTCAAGGCACCCTCATGCTTGGTCACGCACTCGCGGTAGTGTTTCAGTGATTGAGCCACTTCGGCTCGGTAGGCCGTTTCCGCTTGCAGCCTTCGATATTCCTGACATTGAAGCGCCACATTCCCCGACCAGAACGTATCGCTCGGAAGTGTGCCGCAGTCGACCTCATTGTAGTGAACGCTCGTACATCCCATGATGCCGAAGGCGAAAACGGATAACATCAGATAGCGATTCATGAGCTCCCTCTCTTGTGTGGGCACACGCGTTGGCCGTGCAGATGTATCAGAGGTATTGCCGACTTGCAAGGAAGGGTTTGGAGGAAAAAACGGGCTGATTTGGCCGCCTTTTGGTTCGCGGCTTGACAATCTCTTCTCGATGCGAGAGCATGCATCCCCTTTTTCACTATGGCGAACGCCGTTGAGGAGCGCGATTCGGCGACAAATGGGAAAGGTCTAAAGACGTATGGCTGCCAGTGTTTCTCCGTCGCCGTCGATTGTCCCCTCAACCGTGCTCCTCATCGATGACAATGAAGAGGATCTCAAGTACTGGTCCGACTCTCTGAGACAGTCGGCTTCCCACTTCACGGTGCTCGAATCTTCAAGCGCGGAAGACGGTCTCGAACTCTGCCGGTCCCGTGCCGTCGATTGCGTCGTGCTGGATCTGGACATGCCGGAATCAGGGTTCCGCGTGCTGTTGGAACTGGTTCCCGATCGGCAGCGTCCGACAGTTGCAGTGGTCGTCCTCACGCACTTGCCGCATCCGAATTTGTTCGAGATGGCCAAGCACAATGGCGCCCAGGCGTGCTTGCTCAAGCAGAGCACTTCGCCGCAGGACTTGAAACAGGCCATTCAACAAGCCGTGAATGCCGTCAAAGCCAATCAATCGCCCGCATGATGGGAATGTCAACCGGAAGCCGTCTGTCAAGCCATCGTACGACCGTGCGGCTGCTCATCACGGTCCTGACGGGAGCAATCCTCGCAAGCGCGGGCTGCGGCGCCACCAAACAGGCACGGACCGTCGAGCGGTTGGGCTTCCTCAAAGACTATTATCCGAGAATGGTCGAGGGTAACGAGGATGCGGGAGAGTCGCTGCTCATCTACAAAAATCCCCGTGTGGCGCAGATTCCGCCCAACACCTACAAAAAATTCATGCTCGACCCCGTCCTCGTGTTCAGGGGGCCTCACTCGAAAATGGGCGGCATCTCCCAGGAGCAAGCGCAGCTCATGGCCGATACGTTTTATGCGTTGATCTATCAGGAAGTCTCCAAGGACTACCAAATGGTCGACAAGCCCGGTCCCGATACCTTACGGGCGCAGGTGGCGATCACGCATCTCGAAGAGTCGTGGCCGATGTTGGACGTGGTGTCGACGATTCCTGCACCGATGAATGTCCTCGCGGCCGGATCGATGCTCAAGAACGTGGCAACGGGAAAGCCCGCGTTCAAGGGTGAGGCGGTGATCGAAGCCAAGGTGAGCGATTCACAGACCGGAGACGTATTACGAGCGGGGGTCGACCGCCGGGTCGGCGCAAAGAAGCTCAGTGCGGAGTCGTTCAACTCCTGGGCCGACGTCTATGAATCGTTGCGGTACTGGGCGGAGAACGGCCGGTATCAACTCTGCAAAGCCCGTCAAGAGAGAGACTGCCCCAAACCTCGCGCGTAACCCTCCGCGCTTCCTGCCATGGTGGCTATCTCACCCAGCTAGCGTTGTGGCGATTCACCAGTGGACGCCTTCGGCGTATGTCCTCGGCATTCTTTGTGGGGACAATGGCAGAGGCCCGAGGGAACGCTGTTACGACATTCGTCGCTGCAAAATTCCTTTCCTTCCGAGATCTGGCAGGTACATAACGGCACTGCACATCGTTTCATCTTCTACCTCTTTGAGTGCTCGACGCTCGAAGCCTGATGGTCAGGCGGCTCGGGGAGAAAGCGTCTTCGAACGAGTCTTTCGCGGTCGCTTTTCCGGCGGTTGCCGCTTCATCCGTTGCGCTTTCTCAAACAACGTCTTCCAGTCAAGCTTGTGAGCCTCGGCCTTCGGAAAGATTCGGCTTTCCTCTTCGTCGACATGATGCTTGACCAATGTTCTGAGCACGTTAAACCTGGCATCGAAGGTGGCGGAGCCTGGCCCCGGCCGGAACCGATTCAATTTTTCGAGCAAGACCTGCACGAGCTGATGTTCCTCGACGGCTTCGTAAATCAGATGGGGATCTCGAAACACGGCCCGAAACGCCGGATAGACGACCCGTTCTTCGATGGCGGAATGGATCGTGAGTTCCCGAATAAGGCGATGCGCGATCTGAGGTTTTTCCCCGTTGCTCGCCCCGGCATACTGCGCGAACAATGCCCGCACCCGCTTATGGTCGTCACGCAGCAATTGGATCACCTCGGGAAACGTGCCCAGTAAGCGTTCCAGCATGTGCGAGTCCTCCCCCATTCGCAATCCCTACAGCATATGGGGAGAACGACCTAAGTCGACTAGGGGACACCCTTGTAGAAGGCGACATCGGTTCGCACTATAAGCTCCGACAACGAAAAACGCCGTGGGTACCAGGGAAGAGGATCACGGCGTCAGGAACTTTTCCTGGTGTGGCGGCTGCCGCGTTCTGCTTCACAATGGCCTAAACAGAGAGATTCTCTATGGCTTCAGAACGCACCACCAATATCCAACGTTGCCAACGGTGCCAAGGCAGCCTTCGGGCTGAAACGGCGGTTGATCTGCAAACCGGTATCGTGATTCTTCAATATGTGTGCTTTAATTGCGGGCGTCGCTGGTACCCCGAAAAAGCGCCCAGACCGATGACTGCCGCGTAACCGGCCATGCCGCTTGCCGCAAGCTGTGATCGCTCCTCCTTCATGTCTAGGGCGCTGTAGGCGAACGCTGATAGACGAACGGCACACATCCTTTATACGTCCAGCAAAATCAAAAGGATGTCCGGGGCTTGACCATCGTGCCAACCTGCCTTCCTCGCACTACTCGCTCCAAGCGTTCCGGGGATGCGTTGCAAGAGGGCTGATCGTTGACGACCATCCGATTGTCAGGGAGGGGATCAGGGAGCTGCTTCAACGGGCGTTCCCTTCCCTGAGCATCAGCACTTCCTCAGGTGCCAATCGAACCTCTCCGATCGGGAAATTCAAGTACTGACCTTGTTGGCCAAGGGAATGACCCGTCAAGAGATCTCTCGCAGGCTCGACATTAATGAAAAGACCGTGAGCACCTACAAAACGAGACTGCTTCAAAAACTGGGTCTGCGTAATCTGTGGATCTGCTTCGATATGCCGTCGACGAACACCTGGTCGAGTAGGCCCTCTCCGTCAGGCGGCATGTCGCTTGTGATTAGGCGGGGGGAGCAAGGCAGTGAGCTCTCGGAGGCAGCACTCGAGTTCGGCCCGCTCTTCGTCGTTCAACGGCTGACTGCGGAGCGATTGCACCAGCGCTCGTGTCGCGGAGATGAAGACGAGAACATCAGGTCCAAGAGGCATGATATGCGCTCAACGGCCATGCACGTGAGTTCTGCACACCATACGCCTTCCGTGTGGTGCTGCCACTGGGGAAGCGCCTTGCACTTCTTCCGACGCGCGCCGGAGGATCGAGGACCACGGGGTCCCTCCTAGGGCAGCCTGCCGGGGATGTCTTGTCACACACGGGACAATCGTTCTCGGTCTTCTGTCAGTGCCGCGGAGACTAGAGACCGGTGCCTAAGGGGTCTTCACTGCGCGTCTTGCTGAGTGCAGATTCGTCGATCAGGGATTTCGCTTTAGTGAGTGCAGCGGCTTCCGCTTCCTCTCGCGTGTCGTACGTGTTGCCATCTGGAAAACCGGCGATTTCCGTCCGATTGAATTTCCTGATGACGTACTGACAAGCCCACATCAGGCCTTCCGCACTCGGGATCAATTGAATGGTGTGTCCTCTGTACTGCTGGTTCATGCAAAAACCTGTTCTGGAGTGCTCATCCACACTGCCTTTCGCCGTCCCCATGTATTGATAGCAAGTTGACTGCCTGGATTCCCAAACCAGAACCCTAGGGGTCTCCCTAGTTCATGAACTGGTGGCACAGTTATACGGTCTGCCAGCGTGGCTTCTCGCCAAAGGTGCTCTGGGTGTTTGCCTAGATGGCGCAAGCAGAGTTTTCAATGAGACTACGGATGGTTCTGCTGATGCCATCTGAGGTATAAATTCCACTGACAGGCAACGGATAAGCCGCACTGGGGGCCAGGTCTTCGGAGATCGATCAAGGGTGTGAGGGGCATTCAATGTCTCAGGTGACGCGTCGTTTTCATCGCACGCCACGCCGGCCGGATGTCATTAGAGTGCTGTTGGTCGACGACGTGGAAGGCGTTCGGCAGTCGTTGCGCACCATCCTGGCGACCTATCCGAACTTTGAGGTCGTCGGCGAAGCCTGCAATGGCGAGGAAGCGCTCGAAGCGGTTCAGGTGTTGAAGCCTTCCGTGGTGGTCATGGATATCAACATGCCACGGCTCGACGGCATTAAAGCCACGATGCTGATCAAGCGGGTGTATCCCCATATCGTCGTCGTCGGGTTGTCGGTGTATGCGAATGATGACACGCGCCGGGCAATGACCGCCGCCGGCGCCACCACAGTCATCTCGAAAGAGGCCGCCGTTGAGCAGCTCCGCGACGAGATCATCGAATCGATCAACCGTCGGTCGGCAGCCATCCATTAGCATTCTTTCCTTTCGTCAACGAACGCGCCACCCGGACATTCCTCCCAGTCCTGCACGAAGAAGGGTTTTGCTTCCATTGAGTTTGTCCTCTCAGCTGGGTAGACTTACCTTCGGATGTTCCTGCAGGATCTCATAAGATTTCAGGAAATGGAGGAAGTATGGGAAAGGCTGGACGGATTCCTTGGTCGCTTGCTCTCCTGATCGTGGGTGCAGTGACGCTTGCCGCCGCTCCGCCGCCTCCGGCCACGAACGGGCAAACAGCATCGGTGGAGACGATTAAAGGCAAGGACGGCGCCTCCATGATCCTTATTCCCGCCGGTCCATTCACGATGGGCGCCAACGACGGCCTTCCCAACGAACGTCCTGAACATCTCGTCGAACTGGACGCGTACTACATTGATCAGTACGAAGTGACATTGGCCCTCTACCGGAAATTCCTCGAAGCCAGCAACCATGAGTCGCCTCCCACGTGGGACGATGAAGCGGCGACGACGGTCGGCGACCGGCCGGCGATCGGCATGAAGTGGGCGGATGCAGAGGCCTATTGCAAGTGGGCGGGAAAGCGGCTTCCGACCGAAGCGGAGTGGGAAAAGGCCGCCCGGGGCACCGATGGCAGGCGGTATCCTTGGGGCTCGATGCAGCCCTTCGTCGACATCGCCAACTATAATCGCGGTCTCTGGGTCAGCGAAGCCATCACCTTGGCCGCGGTGACGAGCGGCCTCGAAGGCATGAGCGTGCGCCATGGATTGAAAGAGGGCGGCAAGAGCCCGTACGGCCTCAACCATATGGCGGGAAACGCCGCCGAATGGGTGGCCGATTGGTATGATCGCGATTATTATCAGAGCAGTCCGAAGAAGAATCCGACCGGTCCGGCACAGGGCGAAAAGCGGGTGTTGCGAGGCGGGTCTTGGGCCGATCTGCCGCTGGCGCTGCGGGTCACCGCCAGAATCTCCGCCGAGCCCGACTACGAGGACCGCACCATCGGCTTTCGTTGTGCCATGAACGCCGGCCAGTGAACCGAGCTCGAGCCTCTACGCTGCCACTGAGCACATGATCGTCAGCGAATCCCCACTCGCCGGTTCCGAGCATTCCCTCCATGTCTGATCGACGAGTCAATGCGCTGGTCCTTGGCGCCATCGCACTGGGATTGCTCTGGTCGTTTTTCTTCAGGCAGACTCCGGTCGCAAAGACATCGCCGCCGCCAATCGTCGTTCCCGAGATGGTCCCGTTGGTCACCGGCGACGAATCGATCCCGCTGATCTTCACGCGCGCGGGCTGCCCCGTCTGTCACCGCATCCCCGGCATTGCTGGAGCCGACGGGCGTGTCGGCCCTCCGCTGCTGCTCGGCACCACCGGGCCACAACGGCTCAGCGATCCTGCGTACCGGGGCAGGGCGAAGACCATTCACGAGTACATCGTCGAGTCGGTCGTCGAGCCCGGCGTGTTCGTGGTGCAGGGGTATCCGTCCGAAACGATGCCGAACTGGTATGGAGCCAAATTGAGTGCCCTGGCGTTGGAGAAGATTGCGACGTATCTCGAGGGTCAGACGGCGGCGGATCCGACGCAGGTCAAAGAGCCCTGAGCCGGCGGCCCGCGCCTATGGCTTGCGGATCGGCCGGACATTGCCGGCCGCACCACCTTGTATCTTGAAGGGAGTCTCGCCCGTCGCGTGCGGGCCCTTGTCGAGGAGCGCATTGATCGCGTCGTCCCCTTTGAGGCCTTCCAGTTTGATTTTCAGGCGCAGGTTATTGGCGCTATCGGCGTTGATGAGGGCCTGTTCCAGCGAAATCTTTCCTTCCTTGTAGAGCTGCAGCAGCACGTAATCGAAGGTTTGGCAGCCTTCCTCGACACCCTGTTCCATGGCTTCCTTCAGGGTATCGACCTCGGCTTTCTTGATGAGATCTTTGATGCGCGGGGTATCCATCATGATCTCCAGCGCCGGGACACGCTTGCCGTCTGTGGACGGCACCAGCCGCTGAGAGACGATGGCGCGCAAGTTCAGCGAGAGCTGAAGATAGATTTGCGCATGACGTTCGACCGGGAAGAAGTTCATGATGCGCTCGATGGCCTGGTTGGCATTGTTCGAGTGCAATGTGCCGATACAGAGGTGGCCTGTTTCCGCGAATGTAATGGCCGCCTCCATGGTTTCCGTATCCCTGACTTCGCCGATGAGGATCACGTCCGGTGCCTGCCGGAGAGTGTTCTTGAGCGCGTTCTGGAAGGACAGGGTGTCGAAGCCCACTTCCCGTTGCGTGATGAGCGACTTCTTGTGGTTATGGACGAACTCAATCGGATCCTCAACCGTCACGATGTGGCCCTGATGGATGGAGTTGCGATGGTCGATCATGGCGGCGAGGGTCGTGGATTTACCGGAGCCGGTGGCGCCCACGACGAGCACGAGCCCCCGCTTCGTCATGGCAATGTCTTTGATGATCGTAGGGAGGCGCAGTTCCTCGACGGTTTGGATTTCCGCCTTGATGTGCCGGAAGACCAGCCCCACGTTCCCGCGCTGGCGGAAGATGTTGACGCGGAAACGTCCCAGCTCCTTGTAATACAGCGCCAGATTCATCTCCATCTTCTCTTCGAACTCTCCGCGCTGCTGGCCGCGCATCAGCGCGAGGGCCAGGGCTTCCAGTTGCTCGTTGGTGAAGGGCGGCGTGTTGGCGGGCTGCGTCGCCCCGTGGATGCGGTAGGCGGGCGGGGAATCCACCGTCAGATACATGTCCGAGGCTTCCTGGTCCACCATGACCTTGAGCAACGTGCGAATGTCCATCGTGTCTCCGTTGTCTTACGCGGCGCCGGTGAAGGCCGAACCGCCGAACAGATTCGGCGTCATGCTGCGTGATTGCGCCTCCGCCTTGGTCACAACGCCCCGTGTCGCCAACTCGACGAGCGCCATGTCCATCGTCTGCATGCCGTCTTTTTGGCTGGCCTGCATGATGCCCGGGATCTGGTGAAGTTTGCCTTCGCGGATCAGGTTCCGGACGGCCGTCGTGGCGACCATGATTTCCAGGGCGGCCACGCGGCCGCCCGCCTTCTTTTTGAGCAGCGTTTGCGTGATGACGGCTTCCAGCGCTTCCGCCAGCTGGGTGCGAATCTGAGCCTGTTGCGCCGGAGGAAATGCGTCGATGATACGGTCGATGGTTTTGGGCGCACTGGACGTGTGCAGCGTCCCGAATACCAGGTGGCCGGTTTCTGCGGCCGTCAACGCGAGCTGAATCGTTTCGAGATCGCGCATTTCGCCGACGAGGATGATGTCGGGATCCTCGCGGAGGGCGGACTTCAACGCATTGGCGAACGAGAGCGTGTGCACGCCGAGCTCGCGCTGATTCACGAGGCATTTCTTGGTCTTGTGGACGAATTCGATCGGGTCTTCGATCGTGATGATGTGGCCTTCGAAGGTGTTGTTGAGATAATCCACCATGGCGGCGAGCGTCGTCGATTTGCCGGAGCCCGTGGGGCCGGTGACGAGGATCAGCCCCTTCTCCCGGTCGCAGAGTTGTCGCACGACCGGCGGGAGCCCGAGCTTTTCCATCGGGATGATCTCGGTCGGGATGTTCCGGAAGACGGCGCCGAGACCACGGTTCTGCACGAAGACGTTGACGCGGAAGCGTGCGATGTCGCCCAATTCAAACGAAAAGTCGCACTCGCGCTTTTCTTCGAAGTTCTTCCGTTGGGCGTCGCTCATCATATCGTAGACGAGCGCGTGAGTTTCTTCGGCGGTCAGCGGGGGGTGATCGAGCTTTTTGAGGTCTCCATGGATGCGGATCATGGGCGGTTCGCCGGCGCTGATGTGGCAGTCCGATGCGCCTTCCTTTGCCGAAAACGTCAGCAGCTTCGAAATATCCATGAAAACAGCTCCTTAGTGGGAAGACTCGGAGGTGTTGGGTAATATCGTCGTGATGATGCCACAAGAATTGGAGAAAGCAATCAAATCTCGGTTTCGGACGTGAGACTCAGAGGACGCCGGTGAACTGTCCGACTCGTTCGAAGGCGGCGAGCGCTTGCTCGAGGTGCACCTGTGTGTGTTCGGACGTCACCGTGACGCGGATGCGGCTGGTCTTGGCGGGAACTGTGGGAGGACGCACGGCCGGAGCGAAGATGCCGTTCGCGAGAAGATGTTCGGAAAAACGCACGGCGGTTTCCGCCCCACCGATCAGCAAGGGCATGATCGGGCTGACGGTCGGAGGCAGCGTAAACCCCAGCCGGCGGAGACCGGTGAACAGTCGGTCGCGGTTTTTCCACAGCCTGTGACGCCGTTCGGGCTCGCGCTGCACGATGTGCAACGCCGTGACGGCCGCGGCGGCGGAAGCCGGCGGAGGTGCCGTCGCGAACATGAACGACCGGCAGCGGTGGAGGAGATACTGGATGGTTTGCTCGGGACCGGCGATGAAGGCGCCGCTGCTGCCCAGGGCCTTCCCGAGTGTCCCCATCTGCAAGGGCACCCGCGCTTCGAGACCGTAATGTTCGACCGTTCCACGTCCCTCCCTGCCCATGACGCCGGTGCCGTGCGCGTCATCCACATAGAGATCGGCCTCGTGGAATGCCGCGAGCGTCACCAATTCGGGAAGCGGACACAGATCGCCGTCCATGCTGAAGACGCCGTCCGTCACGATCAATGTCGGGCGACCGGCTCGTCGCTTGCCCAGCAGCGCCTTGAGATGCTCCATGTCGTTATGGCGGTAGATACGGAGATCGGCGCCGCTGAGTCGGCAGCCGTCAATCAAGCTTGCGTGACAGAGACGATCCGCCAGGATCAACCCGCCGCGGCCGATGAGTGCGGGAATGGCGCCGATATTCGCGAGGTAGCCGGAACCGAACGTCAGGGCGGATTGAGTGCCTTTAAATTGCGCGATCGTGTGCTCGAGCTCGAGATGCGGAGGCAGTGATCCCGACACCAATCGTGCCGCGCCCGATCCCGCCCCATAAGTCTGCGTCGCGCGGACGGCGGCCGCGACGACGTCCGGATGGTTGGCCAGGCCCAGATAGTCGTTCGATGAGAGCAGCACCACATCGCGCCCTGCGATCCGGACTACCGGACCGGTACCGGATTCCAACGGCAGCAGACGTCGGGTCAAATGCTTGGCGGCCAATTCGGCAAGGTAGCGTTCAAACATAGACGGCGGACAGCCGGAGTGCGCGGAGCGTTTGCATTGACAAGCTCGCAACGATCTTAGTATAAGGCGCGAGGACAGCCCGAGGAAATGGGTGTCCGCTATCCCATGAGTTACCGCATCAAAGTTCCCGCCAAGACCCTTCAGGTCGATGAGGCTCATTTCCTGAGCGGATTGGAGCATCAGCTCCACCGGCTCCAGGAATATCGTCGCCCGTTGCTCGTCGGTTTTGCCGTGCTGCTGGTCGCGGCCGTCGCGGTCGGCGGAGTGTTTTGGATGGACCGGCAAGCATCCATGAAGGCGGAAGCGCTCCAGCACGAAGCCATGAATCTGCTCTCCGCCCGCTCGACCGGCGATCCCAAAAACGCCGAAAACTTATTGAAGCAAGCCGTAGAAAAGTATCGTGAGATCGTGGAGCAGTATCCGCGAACGCCGGCCGCTCCATTGGCGATGTTTCAGCTCGGCAACGCGCAAGCGCAAGCCAACGATGTTGCGGCGGCGATCGATACCTATCAACGCTTCCTGGTGCTGTACGGAGGGAATCCCGCTTTGGGAGGACTTGTCCGGCAGCGTCTGGCCTATGCCTATCTTCTCAAGGGCGACCGGGATCAGGCGGCCAAGGCCTTTACCGAAATCGTCAACACTCCCGGTGTGTTGTTGAAGGATCAGGCGTTGTTCGAGTTAGCGCGGCTCGAAGAGGCGCAATCGCGGCCGGAAGGGGCGATGGCGTATTACCAGGAACTGATCAGAACTTATCCGTCCTCTCCATTCACAAGCGAAGCCACCATCAGAACGAAAGTTCTCGACGTCAAATCCAAGGACGCAGCGGCTCCGGCTCCGCCACCTCCGGCAAACGAGCCGAAAAAACCGTAACGCGGCACTCATCCACGCCAGGGACGAGGCACCGACAGTCAATTGGTGTGAGGTTAACGGCTGATGACCAGGAAATCGCCTGCTCTGATGGTCGGACCGCTCAGGTTATTCCTCGTCTTGAGGGTCTTCAGCGGAATGCGGAAGCGGCGGGAGACCTTTTCCAGGGTATCGCCGACCCGCACCTTGTACCAGCGCGAAGCACCGTCCGAAGCGAACTGCGGTTTGGCCATCGGTGGAAATTTGTACGTGGGAATCCGGTCGAGCAGCTGCTCGACTTTGGCCTTCGTGCCGACGGGCACCTTCAAGAGATAGGCGTCGTCACCCGGCGGTGTGGCGTCGCGGCGCAGCTCAGGATTGAGCAGGCGGAGCTCAGAGTAGGGCACGCCGGTGGCGTTCGCGATGGCATGGAAATGCAGCGGCCTCGTCACGACCACTTCCTCGAACTGATGCGGCTCACCGGCCTCTTGGGGAAAGCCGTAGCGGTCGGGATTCTTGGCAATGATGGTCGCCGCCATGAACCGTGGAACATATTCCTTGGTCTCGCGGCGGATCAACCGGGTCTTGGAGATGTCCGTGAAGCTTTCCGCCTGCGCTTTGTGCAGTGCACGCATCACCTTGCCCTCGCCGGCATTGTAGGCTGCCATCGCCAATGGCCACGCGCCGAACAAGTCATAGAGATCCCGCAGATAGCGAGCCGCGGCCACGGTGGACTTGATCGGGTCGCGCCGTTCATCGACGTAGGCATCCACGCGCAGGCCGTAGAGTTTCGCCGTGCCTTTCATGAATTGCCAGGGACCGGTGGCTTTGGCCCGTGAATACGCGTAGGGATTGAATCCGCTCTCCACGAGCGACAGATACACGAGATCGCTCGGCAGATGGAACTCTGCGAAAATGTTTTCGACCAGCGGCCGGTAGCGGCTCAGTCGTATGAGCCACTGCTCAAATCGGCTTCGGATGGACGTATTGAAGTAGCGGATATGACCCTGCACCGAGGAGTCCATGACGATCGGGACATTATAGAGTTCTTCGGCGCCCGTCAGACCGCCGGCGGGCTGCACCGTCTGCGCCGTTTCCGCGGGGACGTCGAACGCCTCCGCGAATCGCGACGTCGGGGTCTGCTGAGGAGGTGTGACGGTCAGAAGCTCTTCCGCTCTGGGCACGCGGCTTTCCGGCGGTCCGGAAGCCGATTGAATATCCGGGGGAAGTTCGGTTTCAACGGGGACCAGGTTGGCGTCGGGTTCGTCGGCGGGATCCGCGGCGGGCTCTTCGGATTGGTTGACACTAGGCGCCTCGGCGACTTGGCCGGGTGTGCCGGTCTCGGCCAGCGTCAGGGGAATTCCCTGCCCTGACCCAAGACAGAACAACAGCACCACGAGCATCCGTGGCGAGGGCAGCCATATGGCGTAAAACTGCTTACGCATGATCCGTAACGTTAGAGTATCTATGGTCGGGAAAGTTGTCAAGAAATTGCACGGGGGATGAACTCCTTCTTTGGTAGCAGACGACGCGCGACTGCGCTCGCGCCTCAACGTTTTCCACTGTCGTAACCGCACAACATTGCGGGAATTCTGCACGCGCGTTGCCTTGACACTCTTCTGAGGGCGGTGGTATCGTCGCCCCTTCCAAGCCCATTCGTGCCTATCCATTCCAGGAGGATCCGTCAATGCTCAAGCGGTACCTGCTAGCTCCCGGTCCGACACCTGTCCCCCCCGAAGTCCTTCTGGCCATGGCGAGGCCGATGATTCATCACCGGGCGCCCGAATTCGACCCCATATTTGCCGAAGCCCGTGAAGGGTTGAAGTGGCTGTTCCAGACCAGAAACGACGTGTTGATGTTGGCCGCCTCCGGGACGGGCGGGATGGAAGGCTCGGTGTCGAATTTTCTCTCGCCCGGCGACAAGGCGCTCTGCATCAACGGCGGGAAGTTCGGGGAGCGGTGGGGAAAGATCTGCAAGACGTTCGGCGTGCAGGTGACTGAGCTCAAAGTCGAATGGGGGCATGCCGTGAACCCCCAGGTGGTCGCGGATGCGCTGAAGAAGGATCCCGCCATCAAGGCCGTCTATGTCCAGGCCAGCGAGACCTCGACCGGTGTCTCACATGATGTGAAGGCGTTGGGGGAAATCGTCAAAGCGCATGACCAGACCATCCTCGTGGTCGATGCGATCACCGCGCTCGGGGTATTCGACATCAAGACCGATGCCTGGGGACTCGACGTGGTGATCACCGGTTCCCAGAAGGCGCTGATGCTGCCGCCCGGACTGGCGTTCGTGAGCGTCAGCGACAAGGCCTGGGGGCACGCGGAGAAAGCGAAGAATGCGGCCTTCTATTTCAATTTCAAGAAGGAGCGTGAAAACCAGGTGAAGAACCAGACGGCATTTACGCCGAC
>DATEEH010000115.1:0-13720 GCA_035281245.1 Nitrospira sp. | reverse complement strand
CGGTTGATGGGTCGTGCGACGCGGCTTTCCCTTTTCCATTGTTGAGGTCGCCGGTTGCCCGTTCCAATTCAACAGGGAGAGGCTCCGGCGTCGGAGATAACGGCAAAGCTTCAAGAAGTCGGCCGTTCGAAATCGACGGGTCAAGAAACTCGGGGATGTGCCACTCCCCACCGCACACAGCTGCTTGATCCGGCTGTCGACGTCTAAAAATCGCGCGTCCTCCTGTCGAACCCAGTTGTAGGCCTGCAGGGCGTCTGCATAGCGGCCGAGCGATTCAAGGGTTTGTCCCAAGAGATAGAGCACATGCAGGTGCTCTTTGGAGGATAGACTTGAGGTGTCGAGCGCTTGTTGGAGTGCCGCGGCGGCTTCGTGATGATGACCCATGGCGCGTAAGCACAAAGCCACCTGGGTGTGCGCTTTTCCCGCATAGTACGGATCCTGCGTCGCGCAACGGAAATCCGCCAGCGCGCGGTCGTACATCTTGGCCTTTCGCAGCATCCGCCCGCGCTCATACAAGTCATGTGCCGACATTCGCGTATCCATGCCTTGTCCTCCGTGGTGATCTCTGTCAGTCCGTCATACTGGAGCAAAAATAGGACCTGGGCATCCTGCCCCATCGGCTCACAAATCCAACCACTTCTGAGGGAGATTAAAACTCCGGTGGGATCCGACGATCAGAAAGGTGCACCAGCGAGGGGGACACCGTACAGCCCCGAGATGATTCAGGTGACAAAAAGTGTTCCGCTTTCGCAGGTCACTGTAAGCGCAATCGGAAGGCGGGATCAGGCTGGTATTACGATCGTCGAATATGAAAAGATGGTCTTTCGAACATTCATCCGGTCGCTGCTGTGCAATGCCCCATGCGTAGGTTTCTTCGCCCAATTCCCTTAGCCATCTCTGCCCTCGCGCTGCTGTCGGTCTACACTCTGGCGGGATTCTTCCTTATTCCTTACATCATTCAGTCCCACGTGATTCCCGCCGCGTCGGAGCAATTGCGCCGGCCAGTGACGGTCAAGGAGGTCGCATTCAATCCTTTCGTCCTCTCGCTGAAACTGACGGAGTTCGAAATCCAGGATCAGGACCACAGCCCGCTGATTGGATTTCAAGAGTTCTATGTCAATTTTCAAACCGTTTCTCTCTTCCGCTGGGCCTATGTGTTCGACGAGATTCGATTTGCGGTTCCATACGTTTCCGTCAAAATCGCCAAAGATGGCCATGTCAATCTGACCGATTTAGTGCCTCCCGGCGAGCCATCCGTCCCTTCAGAGCAGCCAAGTCCTCCATCACCTGATACTCCGGCAAATCCTGAGGCGCCCGCCCAGGTACCCGCCATTGAAATCGAGCATTTCGAGTTGTCTCAGGGTATTGTCGAGTTTCGGGACGCCTCGAAGCCAAGCGTTGTTTCCATTGATGTCGTGCCGATTAATCTCATACTCAAGGATTTCCATACGAGGCCTGGCGGTGACAATACCTATGCCTTCACCGCCGAGGTGGGAAAGGATGAGTTTCTGGACTGGAAGGGGACGGTGTCGCTTGCGCCGATCGCATCCGAAGGCACGCTGTCGCTCACCGGGGTCAAAATCGCGACTCTGTTCCAGTATGTCCAGGATCAGTTTCAGTTCAATATTCCGGAGGGCGCCCTTCGAGCGGTTGGTCGCTATCGGTTCACAGCTTCGCCGCTCGACCTGGAAGTGTCGGACACACTGCTCCACTTCACCGACGTGGGCATCGTCGAGAAAGGGGATGTGCTTCCCGTCGTTGCGCTCCACGCGTTTTTCATCGATGGCATCCATGCCGACCTGCGGCAGCAGAAAGTCGAGATTGAGAGCATCTCCTTCAACAAGGGCAGCCATCGCATCTGGCGCAATCCCGATGGATCCCTGAATGTTCCCGGTCTCTTCATGCCGGCGAAGGCCGCTGGAAGTGAGGATTCGCCTCCTGCCAAGAAGGGCCCGGCGTGGACGGTCTCAATCAAGGAGGCGAGCCTCACGCACCATGATATCGAGATCGAAGATCGCTCGCTGAATTCCCCGGTGGAGATCAACATCACCGATTTGACGGTTCGCACGCATGACGTGGTGTTTCCCTTCAAGGAACCGATACCACTGACGCTTGACCATCGGCTCAACGATACCGGAACGGTGTCAGTCGAGGGACAGCTCCTCGTGCAACCGTTGCAGGCCGAGCTCGCGCTCGCGCTCAAGAACATCGCCATCCCGCCTTTCGAGCCATACTTCGAACGGTTTGCCCGCGTCACCGTCGACAGCGGAGCAATCGACCTCGACGGATCGCTCCGGTTTTCGAGCGAGCATCCGAAAGGACCGCTCCTTGCCTTCGAGGGTCAACTTGGCGTCAAGAGCCTGGCCATTGCCGCTCGCGATGAAGGAACGCCGGTCGTCTCCTGGAAGCAGGTACAACTGAACGAGATCTCGCTCACGCTTGATCCCACAAGCGTCACGATCGAGGAAGTGGGCATCAACCAACCGACAGTGCATCTCGCCATCGATCGGGACGGGGTGGCAAATGTGAAGAAATTGCTGCCCCCGGCTCAAACGACCGGCGCACAGCCGGCGGCTGAACGTTCTGGAGGCCGCACGAGAAAGGAACCCCCGCCATCCGTCGCCGTCAAAACGGTCAAAGTGCTCAGGGGAACGGCCACCTTTCGAGATGATTCGATCTCACCGCCTATGGAGTCCGGATTGCACGATCTCACGGGAACGATCAAAGGCCTTTCCTCAAAACAATTGGCCAGGGCGCAGGTGGACCTGTCGGGAAAGATTGACAAGGTCGCTCCTCTGAAGATTGCGGGAATGATCAACCCGCTGACGGAGGATGCCTTCACGGACGTGACGGTGAAATTCGAGAATGTCGATCTCACCCCGTCCACGCCCTATGCCGGCAAGTATGTCGGCTATCCCATCAGGAAGGGAAAGTTGTTCCTGGATTTGGCCTACAAGATCTCTCAAACGCAGCTGGAAGCTGAAAACAAGGTGGCGGTCGACCAACTCACGTTCGGCGACAAGACCGACAGTCCCGATGCCACCACGTTGCCAGTCCTTCTGGCAGTGGCCTTGCTGAAGGATCGTCACGGGCGGATCGACATCGACCTGCCAATTCGCGGCGATCTCAAGGATCCCGATTTCCGATACGGCAAAGTGGTGCTGTCGACGTTGAGCAATCTGTTGACCAAGATGGTCTCCTCCCCTTTCACCCTCATGGGCAAGTTAGTGCCCGGTGGAGGCGACGGGGAGGAGTTGCAGCATCTGACGTTCGAGCCCGGATCGTCGGCCCTTGCCCCCAGTGAGAGAAAAAAGATCGATACGCTGGTGAAAGGGCTGGAAGAGCGCCCCGGATTGCGGCTTGAGATCACCGGTACGGCCGATCCTCTGCGCGACCGTCCAGCGGTCGCCCTCCAGCGGCTTCAAGAGTCGCTGAAAAACCAATGGAAACAGGAAAACGGAGGTCGGCCATCAGAGGATCTTCCTCCCGACGAAGAAGCACGGTTGATCACGAGACTGTTCGAACAATGGCGCAGCCAACAGACCGAACAATCGAAACAGCCGAATGCCCCACCCCCGACCATTGAAGAGATGAAACGCCAACTGGTGGATTCGATTCCGGTGGAGGACGACGTGCTCCGTGGCCTTGCACGTACCCGTGCGGAGCAAGTGCAGGCCCTGTTCGTCGGCGACGGCAAACTGCCGGAGGAACGCGTGTTTTTGACCGATGTCGATCTGAGCGCCTCCGACCATGACAAAGTGCAAAGTCGGCTGAATATTACCGCCGGCTCGTAGGCCAGTTCCCTCTTGCACTTGCTTTGAAAGAGACAGTATCGTAGGTCGGTCATGTTCATACGTTTTAGATAACAAGGAGGTTCGTCATGGCTCTACGATTGGGAGACGATGCACCGAATTTTACAGCCGAGACCACCGAGGGCACGATCAACTTTCATGAATGGCTGGGCAACAACTGGGGAATCTTGTTTTCGCATCCCAAGGACTACACCCCGGTGTGCACGACCGAACTCGGAACGGTCGCCAAGATCACCGGGGACTTCAAGAAGCGGGGAGTCAAGGTCATCGCCATCAGCGTCGATCCGCTGGATTCTCACAAGGGCTGGATCAATGACATCAACGAGACCCAGCACACGACGATGAACTATCCGATCATCGCCGATCCCGATAAAAAGGTGGCGACGCTCTACGACATGATTCATCCGAATGCGCTGGACAACATGACGGTGCGCTCGGTATTCGTGATCGGTCCGGATAAAAAGATCAAGTTGACCTTGACCTATCCGGCGTCATGTGGACGAAACTTCGACGAATTGTTGAGAGTCATCGATTCACTCCAGCTCACGTCGAAATTCAAGGTGGCCACTCCGGCAAACTGGAAAGAGGGCGAAGACTGCATCATTACGCCGGCGGTGAGCAACGACGAAGCCAAGACGCTCTTTCCGAAGGGGTTTAAAACCGTAAAACCCTATCTGCGGTATACTCCGCAGCCCAATAAGTAATCGAAAAAGTAGGACAGGGCGGGAAGGTCATTGCCTCTCCCGCCCTTTGTGTGTGAGCGGGGAGCGTTGTCATGCGAGCCGTTGGACTCTATCAACACCTTCCGATCGACAAACCGGACAGCCTCATGGATCTTGATCTCCCAAAGCCGGAGCCGGCCGGTCATGACCTGCTGGTTCGCATCGAGGCGGTCTCCATGAATCCGGTCGATACGAAGGTCCGTGCGCCGGGCAAGCCGGCGCGGACGACGCCGCTCGTACTCGGTTGGGACGCCGCGGGGGTGGTCGATGCGATAGGGCCGGCCGTCTCGTTGTTCACGCCCGGCGACAAAGTCTTCTATGCCGGCGACATCACAAGGCCGGGAAGCAACAGTGAATATCATCTCGTGGATGAGCGGATTGCGGGACACAGACCACACTCATTGTCTGCCGAAGCGGCAGCGGCCTTCCCGCTGGTCTCCATCACGGCATATGAAGCGCTCTTTGATCGGTTGGGGGTCGAAGTGGATGGGCAATCCCGCGGCCGGACGTTGCTGGTGATTGCCGGCGCCGGCGGCGTGGGCTCAATGACGATCCAGTTGGCAAAGCTGGCCGGCGTGACCGTGCTCGCCACCGCGTCGCGGCCCGAATCGACCGCGTGGGTCAAGCACCTGGGTGCCGATCATGTCCTGGACCATCGCCGGCCTTTGCGGCCTCAACTGGAAGCCGCGGGGTACAAGACCGTTCATTATATTCTGAACTGCGCCGATACGGATGCGTACTGGGACACCATGGCTGATCTGATCGTCCCTCAAGGCAAAATCTGCACGATTGTCGAGAATAAAGGGCCGCTCGACCAACAGGTCATGAAGCTGAAGAGCGTCACACATGTGTGGGAGCTCATGTTCACGCGATCCAAATACCAGACGGAGGACATGACTGAACAGCACAAGCTGCTCGATCGCATTGCCGACTGGATCGACAACGGCACGATCAAAGGGATCCTCCGTGAGACGCTCGAGCCGATCAATGCTGCAAATCTGAAAAAAGCACACGCGAAACTCGAGTCAGGCACGATGATTGGCAAGCTCGCGCTCAAGGGCTGGTGAACCGTCGTTGCTTACCCCTCACACCAGCAAGAGACCAACGGCTCGAACCTGTCTCCAAGAGCGCTGCTTCAAGAACCCAGCGAACTGGGTTGATGTCCCCGGAAACGTCGTCCTGACCTCTCGCCACAGCGGATAAGCCGTTCTCCGCTCGTGCCGAAGACGACTCTCGTCGAGCAGTTCTTTGAGCCAGACGGCCTGCGTTGCCGGAAGAGTCACCGTCGTCTGCCGGTCCATTGCCTCGAAAGAGAGCGTCGCCCGCGTCCCTAAAGTTTTCACCCCCGACGAGCCGCCGATCCAGACACAGCGCCGCTCTGCAGACGCGTCGTCCTGTGGTTTCCGTTGTGCGAGTGCCCGGCAACTCCAATTGGATGCCACCCGTGGACGAGGGGTCTTGTGATCGAACCACCGTCGCACGTCCATCCGCAGGCCCCTCCCTTCGAGAAAGTTGAGCATGGAACGACGTAAGCCTTTCCCGACCCATTCAGGTGTGCTTCCCTGTCGATCGAGATGAATGAGATCGTTCTCGGCAAAGCCAAGAAAGTCCGGCCCAAGAACACGAAGGCCGTTTGCCCTTGGATTCATGCCGATCGGGCTGTGGGCAGTCGCCGTAAAGCGATGCCAAAACGCCGATTGCACGAGATCGCCGGCAAACAACTGACGGACCCGCTCCAAGGAGTCGATGGTTTCTTGAACCGTTTCCGATGGAAAACCATACATCAAATAGGCATGCACCAGGATACCGGCCTCTCTGAACGCTGCGGCAACGCGCACCGTTTGATCAACAGTAATGCCTTTCTTCATTTTGGCGAGCAATCGATCGGACGCCGCTTCCAGTCCGGCGGTGACGGCGAGGCATCCCGAAGCCGCGAGCAGACGACACAGGTCTGGGGTGAAGGCTTCTTCAAAACGGATGTTGCCCCACCACGAAATCCGCATCCCGCGCTCAAGCAAGGCAATGGCAAGCGCCTTCAAAGCCGAAGGCGGTGCGGCTTCGTCCACGAAGTGGAACGTATGCCGTCCGGTCTCGAGGATCAGCCTCTCGATCTGGCCGACCAAATGCTCGGTCGGGGTGATTTCATACCGACTGATGTAATCGAGACCGACGTCGCAGAACGTACATTGTTTCCAATAGCATCCGTGTGCGACGGTCAATTTGTTCCAATGTCCCTCGGACCACAGTCGATGCATCGGATTCGTACTATCGAGGATGGAAATGTATCGATCGAGCGCCAGTCCTTGATAGGTCGGACAACCGGCTTCCCCCATGGAAAAGTTTCCGAGTGTCCGATCGTCGGAGAATTTCACGTGGCTCTTGTCTCTGTAAAAAGTTCGACACAGTTCGTTGAGCGCCCGCCGGCCGCTCAGATGCTCGACCAAGGCAAGCAAGGGACGCTCGCCGTCATCCAAGGTGATGAAATCCACATAGTCGAAGACGCGTGGATCGGACAGGCGCCTCAATTCGGTGTTGACGTACCCGCCGCCGAGCGCGACGACGATGCGCGGGCATCGCTCTTTGAGCGCTCGCGCAAGACGAAAGGCACCGTAGACATTCCCCGGGAAGGGCACCGACAGGCCAATGAGTCCGGGTTTCACACGGTCCACATTTTTCCACAATGCGTCGAGCATGAATTGATCCGTCAGACTGGGCGGTTCATCCAGTGCAGCCATCAACGCGTCGAATGACGAAGCGGATCGCGCAAGGTGTTCGCCATAACGGCTGAGCGAAAAATGAGGCGTAATCGTCGCCTGAACAAGATCGGCGACATCTTCCAAAAACAAGGTCGCCGTATGCTTGGCCCTATCCTCGGCGGAGGCGTTCCGGGGCATTGGTTGCCGGTTCTGAAACCGCGGACCCCGGGGGACGGATCCGCGGTCGGATAACCATCCAGCAGCCGCCGGCGCCTTTCCTTGCAAGTAGGCCACGACGGGGTCGATGCGGTTCACAATCGCCGTCCGGTTGGCCACCATGCGCCGGGCTTCTATGGGGAGCGAATCCTTCCTTGGCTCCAGTTCGTCAAACACCTGTGTCAACCCCTGTCTGTTGAACAGACGAAGCACCATTTCGATTCCGAGGTCCGCCTGTTCACAGCGGACATGTTTCGATCGGAGAAAACCGGTTAGATAGGCGGTCGAAGGGTAGGGGGTATTGAGTTGCGTCAGCGGAGGGATCAGCAGTAAGACTGTGGGCAGGCCCATGCGGTCAGATAACACAGCGGAGGAAACGAAAGCCAGATGGGGCCATTACGGAGGAAGACCATGTTACAGCCCATGCTATGCGTCACCTTTGTTTTCTTGACGGCCGCGACCCCGGCCTCGGCGGGCATCGATGAAACGAAACTCGTCGATCTGAGCTATCCGCTCGATGAACAGACGGTGTTTTGGCCCACCAACAGGCCATTCACCTGGGAGAGGACTGCTTGGGGGAAGACGGCTCAAGGTCACTGGTATGCGTCGGCCGAATTCTCGATGTCCGAGCACGGAGGCACGCACATCGATGCCCCGCTTCACTTCGGTGAAGGCCGACGTTCAGTGGATGAAATCCCGCTGCAGAAGTTGATCGCTCCCGCCGTGGTCGTCGACGTGCGTCCGTCGGCTGCCGACAATCATGACTATCGCTTGTCAAGACAAGATCTCGAGAAATGGGAAAGCCGGCATGGTCCGATTCAAGAGGGAGCGGTGGTCCTCATGCTCACGGGCTGGGGCCAGGGATGGCCTGACAAGGCACGCTATCTGGGAAGTGCGACCCCGTCGGATCCCACCACGCTGCATTTCCCGGGTTTCTCCAAAGAGGCGGCCGAGTTTCTCGTGAGAGAGCGGCATATCGACGGCATCGGGATCGATACGGCGAGCATTGATTACGGTCCTTCTCGGGATTTTGTCGTGCATCAGATCATCAATGGCGCCAACCTCTACGGTCTCGAGAATGTCGCCAACTTGGAAAAACTGCCGCCGAAAGGAGCCATCTTGCTGTCGCTCCCCATCAAGATCAAGGGGGGCACGGGCGGGCCGGTCAGAATCATCGCGGTCCTTCCGTGATTCACCAAGGCGCGGTGTGCACTGTTCAGCGATCGGGAAGTTTTCCGTCGAGCATTAACAACGTCCTTTGAAGGTCAACTCCGCGATTGCGGATTTGTCCAGTTCCCCTCTGCCCAATTTCACCAGACGCTCGTACTGTTCGTAGGTCGCCTGAGCCAGCGGCAGGCTCAACCCGACGGACTGCGCCAGCGCGAGGGCAATGCCGGAATCCTTTGCGGCATGAGCCGAAGAAAAATAACATTCGTGCGCACGAGCCTGCATGTCCTCGCCATCTGTTTCCAAGACACGGGAGGCGGCGCCGGTTTGACTGAACACTTCGCGCAGGACTGTAAGGTCCAACCCCAGGGCGGCACCGAGGCCCAGGCCTTCGGCCAAGGCGGCCGTGTTGCAGTTCATCACCATGTTGACGAGAGCCTTGACCTTGGCGGCCTCTCCCGCGCCCCCGATATATCGGATCGTCGACCCCAGGCTCTCCAACAGCGGTCCGGCGAGGGCGAACACATGAGGCTTGCCTCCGCACATCAGATAGAGCGTGCCTTGACGCGCCTGTGGGATGCTGCCGGCCATGCAGGCTTCAAGGCAGCTGCCACCGTATCGTTCAACCGCTTGTTCAACCTCGACATGCACTGACGGGGTAATCGTGGCGCAATTGAGGAACAGCCTGTCTCTTGCAAAGGCCAGGAGGGACCGTTCGCCCGCAGCATAGATCTCGCGCATTGCCGCATCATCCGACACCACTGTGACGATCATTTGCGACACCTCGGCGACGCGTGCCGGTACGGGCGCACACTCGCACCCGAGTTCATGCGCCAGTTTTTCCGCGGCTTGAGAACTGCGATCGTGGATGGCGGCAATGCGATAGCCCCTGTCCCGGAGCCGGCGAGTCATATTTGCTCCCATGCGCCCGACACCGACAAACCCCACCTGTGTCATGTGGATTCTCCTGGCGTAGATCCGTGCTCGGGCTTGTGATAACCGATCAGTCAGGGATCGTCAAGGAAGGAAGGTGCCGAAGAGGATGCGTGGGCTGTCCGGGAGGGACCGTTTCAGTAGGTTTTTCCGCTCGGAGGACTGCAGAAGATGCACGCATTTCTTTTGGCGAATTGATCTTCGTAGTCCTGCACGAGCCTTTTCCCTTGAGCGATTTGTTCCACCGTCATTTTCTCGCTGATGTAGTCTCTGGCGTCCAAGGCGTGTTGATTTCCCCGACTCGCGGACAGACTGACCCAGTAGTAGGCTTTGATCAAGTCCGGAGGGACTCCCTGCCCGTTGAGATGCATGAGACCGAGGTTGTACTGCGCCCGAGGCTCTCCCTGCTCGGCGGCGCGCTCGTACCACCGCATCGCTTCCGCGTCGCTCTGCGGCACGCCTTGCCCCTTGTCGTACATCAGGCCGAGATCGTATTGGGCCCTGGCTTCACCGCCATGTGCGAGAAATTGTATGTCGACAACCGCCTTGTCGTAATCACCGCGGAGGTAGGACTTGTCGGCGCGCCGGTCTTCGCAGGCCGCGAGGCTGAAAAGCAGTGTGAGAGCGGAGAGGATCAGGAGCCGTGGGGGCGCCATCTCAGGATGCAGGCACGAATTTCAACGCTGCCCCATTGATGCAATAGCGCAGGCCGGTCGGCTTGGGACCATCCTTGAAGACATGCCCCTGATGGCCCTCGCAGCGGGCACAATGCACTTCGGTTCGAGGAAAAATCAATTTGAAATCAGTACTCGTTTCGACGACTTTTGGATCAATCGGCTGCCAAAAGCTCGGCCAGCCGGTTCCGCTGTCAAATTTGTGTTCGGAGGAGTAGACGGGGAGATCGCAACCTGCGCAGCGGTATACGCCGGTCTCCTTGTTGTCGTGCAACGGATGTGTAAAGGCACGCTCGGTCGCCTCATGTCGCAGGACCTGATAGGCGTCGGGAGGCAACAGCTTCTTCCATTCCTCGTCGGTCTTGACGACTTTGGTAATCGGCCCGATCTCGATTTTCTGAGCCATAAGCCACACTCCGCGTTAGTGCGCTCCATCCTGCCACAGGGCACGCGGCCTCGGCAAGACGGACAGCCGGGCGCCCCCGTTACAACGACCTTGATGTTTCTGCCCCCGCGGGGGTCAATTCATGATCGAACGCCGAATGAAGCACCTCCTCGATCCGCTCGACCGGAATGACGGTGAGGTCATCCCGCACTTCCTGAGGGACATCTTTCAGGTCCTTCTCATTGGGTTTCGGCAGGATGATTCGTTTGATGCCGGCTCGATGTGCAGCCAGCACCTTTTCCTTGATCCCACCGACCGGCAGGACCAGGCCGCTCAAACTGATCTCGCCTGTCATGGCCGTATCGCTCCGCACCGGTTTCCCCACATAGGAGGAAGCCAGCGCCGTGGCCATCGTCACACCGGCGGAAGGGCCGTCTTTCGGAATTGCTCCGGAAGGTACATGGATGTGCACGCCGTTTCTCTTGAACCGCGAGATATCCAGGCCCATGCTTTCCGCGTGCGACCACAGATAGCTTCGGGCGGCGCGAGCGGACTCCTGCATGACCTCGCCCAGCTGGCCGGTCAGACTCACTTCATGGCTTCCCGGCAGGAGCGTCGTCTCGATGTAGAGCACGTCTCCGCCGGTCGGCGTCCACGCAAGACCCGTCGCCACACCAACCGGGATATTTTTCCTCGCCTCCTCAGGCATGAATCGTTCCGAGCCGAGCCATTCCGGAAGGTCGGTTGTGCCGGTCTTCACTTTCTGTCGCTCCTGACCTTCGGGTCGCTCGGCGACCGTCAAGGCCACTTTACGAGTGAGGCGCCCCAGCATCTGCTCGAGCTGGCGAACGCCTGCCTCTCGGGTATAGCGGCTGATGATGTGATCCAAGACATCGTCAGGCAGCTCGACCTGGTCGGCTTCCAGACCGGCCTCCTTGAGTCTCCGCGGCCAAAGGTAGCGCCGTGCAATTTCGGCCTTCTCCCTCTCGCTGTACCCTTGCACCCGGATGATCTCCATTCGATCGAGCAGTGGTTGGCTGATCGTGTCGAGCGTGTTCGCGGTCGTGATGAAGAACACCTTCGAGAGGTCGAAGGGCAAATCAAGGTAGTGGTCCCGGAACGTATGATTCTGCGCCGGATCCAAGACCTCCAGGAGGGCGGCCGCGGGATCCCCACGAAAGTCGCGCCCCATCTTATCGACCTCGTCCAACATCAAGACCGGATTGTTGACGCCTGCACGGCGCATGGCTTGAATGATGCGGCCGGGGAGAGCGCCGACATACGTGCGTCGATGCCCCCGCAGTTCCGCCTCGTCGTGCACGCCGCCGAGACTGAATCGCTCGAATCTTCGACCCATCGCCCTGGCGATGGATTGCCCCAGGCTGGTCTTGCCGACACCGGGCGGGCCAACCAGGCAGAGGATCGGCGCCTTGGCGGCCGGATTCAGTTTCAACACGGCCAAATGCTCGACGATGCGTTCTTTCACCTCTTTGATGCCGTAGTGATCTTCTTCCAGGACCTGGCGCACCTTGCCCAGATCCATGTGCTCCTCCGAGGCCTTGTTCCACGGTAATTCCAAGACCAATTCCAGATAGGTCCTGAGCACTTGGTGGTCCGGGGAAGAAGGCGGCACTTTGGCGAGGCGCCCGATTTCACGCTCGACTTCCTTGCGCACATGGTCGGGCAGGTCCGCCTCTTGGATGCGTTTCTTGAGATGCGCCACCTCGCTTTCGTCCGAATCGCCTTCGCCCAGCTCCTGCTGAATCGCCTTTAACTGTTCACGGAGAATGTATTCGCGCTGATTCTTTCCGATCTTGGCCTGCGTATCGCTCGTGATTTTTTCGCGCAGCTGTAAAATTTGAATTTCTTTGGAGAGAAACGCATAGAGCGAGCGCAGCAACTCGATCGTCGATGAACTCTCAAGCAGCGTCTGCTCTTCCTTCACGGTCAGGTTCAAGAGCGACGCGACGCGGTAGGCCAGCGTGGCGGGATTCTCCTCATTTCGAAATGCGGCGGCTGCCTCCTCGATTCCCGGCGCCTGAATCAGACGCGGCAAATCGGTCATCAGCTCCTGAATCGCCCGTTGTAGTGCCTGCACTTCGCGGTCGTTGTCTTCGGGAAGCTCCAACCTGCGCGCCTGAACCGTGAGATAGGGGAGCGACTGCTCCACCTTGAGCAGTGCCACGCGCTCGAGCCCCTGAATCAAGGCTTGAATGGTGCCATCGTCCGTACGACCAACCTGCTTCACGACGGCTTTGGTACCGATCGTGTAGAGGTCGTCGAGCCCCGGATTCTCTTTTGCCGGGTCGCGTTGGGCCACCACCAAAATCGTTTTATCTTCGGTTTTCAATGCGGCGTTGACGGCTGCAACCGACCGGTCGCGTCCCACCGTCACGGGCATGAGGATCCCGGGGAAGAGGACCGTGCGCTTGATCGGGAGGACGGGCAAGGTAACGGAAATATTGGGGCTCGTCATGAGTGCGTACCTCCGCTCAAATGTCAGCTGATGAAGGGTTGTACGGCACAGATAGGTTCTCTCGGAAGCGAAGTCAAGGAAAGACCCGACGAGAGGAGATTAGTATGCTCTAACGATCGACGAACAGCCCGCCATCGGGATAGACGATCGCTTTGCCATTGGAGGGTCGATGTTCTGCTTGAGTGCCGGCAAGCGGTCGCAGATCATAGGTGTCTTGCCCTTTGAGATCAAAATATGCCCCGACGCCGTGTTCCGTGGAATGCCCGAGGCCGTCTTTCAATTGATAGAGATCGTCACCGCCTTCATCGACAAACAGTGCCCACCCTGAATAATCGGACTTCCCGAGGCCGGTTGAATCGGCAAGAGCATAACGGTCGTTGTCGAACCCAGTGTCGATCATCACCGACACGCCATGATCCCATGCGACCCCGCCGTTATAAAACGGTCCGGTCGAACTGTAATGATCCGTCCCATCACGATCGTTGAAGAACCCCACCCCATAATGAGCCGACGATCCGTGCCCATATCGGGCGGCCAGATATTCGTCGTTGCCGGCCAAGTCCAGCAACAGGCCGGCGCCGAAAAAGTATCCATGACCTTGGGAAAAGTTGGCGCTTTGGTAGCGATCGTTGCCCTCCA
>DATEEH010000114.1:0-230283 GCA_035281245.1 Nitrospira sp. | reverse complement strand
TCTCAATGCTGTCGCTCGTGCCGTCAAAGCGGCCTGTCCAGCGGGCGTCAATCGGATACTCCGCTCACGGACGTCGAGTAAAAAATCCTGGTCTCGCCGTAGTTGCCGCGCAAGCTGTAGCGCCGTCTCATAAATGTGTTTTTCCGGTACTTGCCCGGCGGCTCCCGAGATGATCAAAGGGACTCGGGCTTCATCAATAAGGACACTGTCGGCTTCATCGACGATTCCGAAACACAGGCCGCGCAACACCAACTGTTTGAGCTTCGTCGCATCACCGTACAAACGTTCGAGCTGGAGTTGGACTCGATTGGTCTGTCGCCCCACCGCCAGGCGGTCGCGGAGATAATCAAAGGCCAGTTCTTTGTTGCAACAATATGTGATATCGCAGGCATAGGCGCGGCGTCTGGCGCTGGGATCCAGGTCATGGGTAATGGCACCCACGGTCAACCCCAGCATCTCATACAGCGGTTTCATTTCCGTTGCATCACGCCCCGTGAGGTAATCATTCACCGTAATAATATGGACCGGGACACCGGCCATGGCCGCCGTGGCAGCGGCCAAGGTCGCCGTGAGCGTTTTCCCTTCGCCTGTCGCCATCTCGGCAATGCAGCCGTTCAACAGCACCCATCCGCCAAGAATCTGAACGTCGTAATGCCGCTGTCCGATGGTCCGGTCGGCAACCTCGCGAACAAGAGAAAACGCCCGACATACATGATCCTCCGAAAGCCCGTCGCGACGAAGTCTTTCCCGTAATTGCGCAGCCTGTTGGCCAAGTTGCCCGTCCGAGAGACGAGCTAAGAACCGGCCCTGTTCCCCTACCCGCTCAACCACCTGGGTGGCTAGACATCGTCTGACCCGCTGCCATCGGATGAGCGGGCTAAAGAGACGGTGTCCTTGGAGGTCCAACCAGCCTTGCTTTGCTGTCTGACGTTCCGGGTAGGCGCTGTGGAGCGCGGTCCGTTCTCGGACAAAATCAAACATTGAACCGCGCCAAAAAGAGCTGGCGTCCCTGTCGGTACCACTGAGCAAGCAAGGAATCCCATCCGTGATCAAAACGAACATAGACTCGCCCGCCGACGTTGATCAGGCCATGTTGCGCCGGCAATTCGAGATCAAGCTGGAACAGTCGCTTCAGCGCCTTCTGGCCTTTGGGGTCTCGAGGATCAAGCGACACTTGCCCTCCGCCCTCACTGCCCAAGGCGGGACTGGGCAATTCTTCGCTCGCTGCCGGCACGAGGCGTTTCAGTGTCGCTTCCATCGGTTCCGCCAGCCGCTCGGCCAGGCGAACCTGTACCGTCCGCATTTCACGTCGGATCAGATCAATGTCGTTTTGATCGACAATGGTTCTGACGGTGATCGTGTTGACATCGACGATATGCGCCAAGAGCTCGCCGCGCTTCATAAAACGTCCAGGGATGTCTTCGGCCTTCGGTAGCACAAATGTGCCATGCGTCTTGCTGCGAATCACAAGATCCGCTTCACGTTCTCGTGCTCTCGCGAGCCGCTCTTCAATGTACCGCTGCTCCTCCTCCAGCATTTTCGCTTTCACGAGGTCAGCGACCGTCTGTTCTCGTATCCTGGCGTGGACTTCTTGTAGTTGCGCTTGGAGAAACTTCACCTCTTTCGTGATTTCGGGGTCACGACAGACCATGAGCAGATCACCCGGTTTCACCGTCGCTCCTGGCTCCGCGACAACGTTCTGCACAAAGCCATCCACTTCGGCCCGCACGAACGCCTCGTCGGGAATCCACACGATCCCTTCCGCTCTGGTGCGGAAGGGCACTGGGAATAGCGCGAGCATCACGACCGCCACTGCGGCCATTGCCGTACTCACGGCCACGGCGCGCCCGCGCACCCGACGAAGCCTTGGGCTTGTGAACAAATACTTCAATCCTTTGCCCAGGGGCAGCGCAAACCAGGTAAAGAAGGTCATGCCGCCAAATACCACGCCGAGCAAGAACAGTTGATCGGTCAGATACAGAAAAATTGCGACTACCACCAGCACACGGTAAACGAACGAAGACACGGCATAGGCGACACACCACATCCGCTCTCCATTGGGCGCGTGGGGCGCGTGCGCATCCGCAGTTCCGAAGAGATAGCGCTCGCACAGATAGCCCAAATAGGTGTTAGCCCGTTGCCGCAAGTTCGGAATTTCCAGAAAGTCGGCAAGGATGTAATAGCCGTCAAACCGCAAAAGCGGATTCGCGTTGAAGACGACAGTGGAGATGCTGGCGATGAGAATCGTATTATAGGCCAGCGTCCGTACGGTGCCAGGTTCGACACTGACCCAGATGTACAGGGCAATGGCGGCAATGAATAATTCCACCACCATCCCGGCCCCCCCGACAATCGTCCGCTGCCACTTATTCGGAAACGCCGTCGAGGCCGACGCATCCACATAGGGCACGGGAGACAACACGAGGAGCATGAGACCCATCTCGTGCACTTCCCCTCCGAAGGCTTTCACCGCGAATGCATGCCCGAATTCGTGTAAGACCTTGATCACAGGGAAGAGAAGCCACAAGAGCACGAGATTGTTCGGCGCCGTAAGCCGATCGACCAAATTAGCCGTTAAATCTGTCCAATGTGCAGTGCCGACAAATAACGCAGGCCAAACGATCAGGCACCACAGCACTGTGCCCCACCATGAGAAGAACGGGCGGACGAGCGGCACAAACTGCTGCAGGAACCGTTCAGGGTCGATCAACGGGAATTGCCAGGCGAAGAAGTTCACCAATCGACGCTGCCATTTCCGCTGTTGCTGTTTTTCGTAGCGCTCCAGCAATTCCGTGGTATCGGGAGGGATATCGCATTGCAGCACGTCCGAGGCGTGTAATTGACTCAGGAGCAGGACCACTTCCGGCTGGGTCGGCGCCTCATCGCCAAGGCGGGTCGAAGCCAGCTCCCAAATTTCCTGCACGGACCGACGCCCATCCATTAGGCCAATAAATGCAAACGCCGCGGGAGAAAATCGATGGAACCGTTCATTCGAACGATCGTGGAGCACGTACCAGAGTTGTCCACGATATCGATGGCGATGCAAGTTGGCGTGGTTGCGCAAACGCGGTGTCAGGGAAGCCACGCGGTACCAGGAAGGACTAAACAGCGCTTCGCCCATCGCTAGGCCGTCCTCTCAGGGAAGCCATGACCAGACAGCCAGCCGAATCCAATCCACCACTTGATGTGTCCAGATCCACACCAGCGACCGGCGATCGATATCAATCTTTCCCGCTCCCTCCATGGCAGGCCGTAGACGGTCATGAGATTCCGCCAGCGCGGCTTCAACACGGAAGAAGTTGCGACCTTCCTTCGCCGTCGAGACCGGCGTCACCTTCTGAATGGTCACTCCAACGGGGTCGGAGGGAAACGCTGACAGTAAGACATTTCCGCGTTGCCCCACCCGCACATGGGCGATATCGCGTTCGTCCACTTCAAGCACGACCCGGTAGCTGTCGAGCGGGGCGATCTCGAACAGCACCTTGCCTTTTTCGACCGGCGATCCCAGGGACTGACTCAAGTCTCCGCTCACCACAATACCCTCGAATGGCGAGAGGACACGCGTATGTGCCAGTTGATCGTCGAGGAGATCGAGCTCCGACTGCACCTGTTTCATTTGCGCGGTTAAGATCTCGACCTTGGCGGCTTCTCGTTCCGCCATTGCCTTGTGATATTCTTTTTTGTATTCCTCGAATTTGCTCAACGCCTTCAGGCGTTCCAGCCTGAGCTGGCGGTCGTCGAGGGTGCACAAGACGTCGTTGACATGCACCAGGTCACCCGCCCGGAGCGGTGCTTCGCGAATGTAGCCGTCGAATGGTGCCGCTGCCGCCCGCTGCACGATCGGCTCGAGCACCGTTTTGGCCGAGACGCGATAGTCGCCTTCGGCAAAGAGACAGAACGCCAGCAAGCCAAGGATCGCCATCGTGGTCAGCTTCATCGCCACATGGCTTGCCCCGAACAGGTTGCGGACGAATCGGCCGAGCGATTCCCACGCCTTTGTGACAAGCCAGCGATCCTCGCGCCGCTGCACATCCAGCAGCGGCCCGACGAGCGCTCCCACCGATCGACATAGGTCGACGGTCTTATGATCGAACGGATGGCCTGCCGCGCGCTCAAGCAGCAATGCCCCGACTGTCTGCCCTCCCGATTCGAAGGGCACCGTGAGGATCGAGCTGGTCCCATACTCTTCGGCAAAGTGCTCGTGAGCCAGTACGACGGCCGAGAGACCCTCTTCTGGCGGTGGATAGACGATCGCCTCGCGCTGATCGATCGCTTCGTCCATGGCATCGGCTAGCCCCTGAATGACGTTCGCATGCTGTTTGAATTCTGCACTGTGGGACACTGCCGTCACGCATGCATGCCCGCGCTGCAGGAAACCGACACTCACACGGTCGCAATGCAATCGTGTCGCTAAGGTCGTGACGACGGCCATTGCCGAAGCGTAAAAGCGCTCTTGGCCGACGGCAGTCGCCATCAGATCCAACGCCGTTTGCATCCGTTCGCGAGCTTCCCGTTCGCCCACCACGGCTTCACGAGAGAACAGCAACTCCAGCCAAGCTGCTCCCCACTGCAGTTGCCGCATCGACCCTTGTAAGGTGGCTTCTGATTTCGGAACGAGTTCAAGGACCGTCACCCCGTGCAGCGCCCCGCGTGCTTCGATCGGGTAGCCGATCTCATAATGGCCATTGGGCGTGCCACCGTCGGCCAAAGATCCGCGTGACACTATGCGTCGGCGGTCAGCCAGAGTTTTTTCAGCTGTTTTGCTCAGGTGTTTGAGATTGTGTCGGCCTTCCGGCCAGGTCGCCACGGGACGAAACGGGCCGCGATCGGCAGGGCCGAGGAGCACCATGGCCGCTTGAACGCCACTGATCATGCGGCATTGCAAGGTCAGCCAGTGTTGGCAGAAGGTCTGGACCGTCGCCGCCTGCGCAAACGCAGTCCAAAGTGTCTGGTCTTCCAGCACATCGGCCTGCTCAGTAGTGAACAGTGTGCCCTCCGCGTTTGTCCACACAAGCTGTCTCTGTGGACCACTCTGTTCGTCCATCCCGGCTCCGGAATGAAAGCCATAGCCACCCGAAGACGTGGCTTTCCTTCCACGAGTCACGGGTGACCGGGAAGGTCCGTCTTAAGAAGGATCCCTTGAGATGCTATACGCGGTTTCGTTTTGTTGGAAGATATTTCGCGATAAGGGCATGCAGGAAGCGGTCAACATCGCCCTACTTTATCGGCAATGTCGTGGCAGGGTAATTCCTTCGTCATTCACTTCAGTTTCGCGACCGGCTGGAGGCGGACCATGGCGCCCTGCCCCGGTCCCGGTACGCACAACGGATCTTGTTCGTTGCCGAATTGTTCATGGGCCATTTTGGCGACTTGTCCTCTGGCATAGGTGCAGAGCTCACCGGCGAGGATGGTCCCATCTCTGTCGACATCCGCTGCGCCGCCAAGGCCTTTCAGAATCTGGTAGGCGAACAGCCCGTGCTGGCCCAAGTCGAAGTGATGGGAGTCTTGCAGTCCCCGATTGCCGACCATCCACATGATCCGATCTTTGTTCTGCTCGTCCTGGGGCCACACCGGCGCCGCCTGGCCGCCTTCCTCCTGGCCGCGCATGTGTTCGAGCGAGAGATCGACCATGACGATCATGCGCTGGACCGGCAATTTGCTCAGCGACTCTTGCAATCGCCTAAGGCTATATAACCTCGCGGACGAGGCCGTCGTCCCGTCGAAGGGAATCACCGAGACGGCGCCGGTGGCCGGATCCACGAGACCGCGCCCCGCGATAAACACATAGACCACCGTCGTGGCATCAACCTGTTTCGGCAACCATTCTTCGAATGTCTCGACCAAATCACTCTTGAGCGCCCGGCTATCGAGCAAGCGACGAATCCGTTCCGGCGGAATGCCACCGACGACCGTCCAATACTTCGCGAGAACGTCGGCATCCTGCTGCGCGAACTTCACGCGCGGCAAGGCGCTTTCGCGAAACTGTCCGATGCCGATCGCAATGCCGACCGCCTTCGGCTGTTTGAGTTTTCCTGATGGTCGAGGCAACTGGTCCACATCAACCGGGATGGTCATGGCGTCCGGGGCATTGGCCGGCTTCATCGCGACCATGAATTTCTTGACCGTGGGTAGCTGAACGGCCGGCGACTTGGCGCGCAGGGCGAGTACCAACTCGGCCTGTGTCTCCTCGACAACCGCACCAACTTTTCCATTCACCGAGACCCGTTTGACATCGCCGGCCGGGATATCGCCGATCGGGAGCACACCCGGAATCATCTCGACGAGTGGGGGGGTGCCGCTCACGAGGACGTCCACGCCGCCTGCCGTGCCCGGGCCTTCGTTTTTGACCTCGATTTCGACCGAGACGCTTTCTCCTTCGTGAAGCAGCTGATTGCGGTTCTCATCGCGAATGATGGCCCGAAAGACCAGCCTGGAGGGCTCCTCGGCCCCGGCGCTTGGCGCCGGAACCGTCGGAACGGGGACGGCGGCGGGAACCATGGGGACAATCGGTGCGGCGGATGCTCCGGGCGCAATGGGAGAAGGCGGCGGCACGCTCCCGGTCCCGGCCGCATGCGCATGGCCGGCTCCCGCCGCTTGGCGAATTTTCACCGAAGTGCCCAGTTGCTCAGCCATGCCGTCGGTGATGTTCGCGATGGCCTCTTTGACGATTTTGTCCAGTCCTTTCACCTCGCACGAAGAATCCTTGATGTCGACTTCGCCGGTGGCAACAGCTTTCAGTTTCTTGCTGAATAGCACCTCTCCATCGGCCGCCGTGTAGGCAAAGTCGAGTCCGATGGCCAACGTCGCTGGATGGCTTCTGGTCGCCTTTCGCGGAATGTACAGGTCCAGGTTGATCAGACCGACGGACACGTCTTCATATCCGTCAATCGCCGTCTGACCCGATGCAGGAGCCGTCACGACCTTCTCGAACACGCGGCCGGATTTGCGGGCGATCGATTCGGCGAGTTGCGGACCGAACGGTAATGTTTGGGGTTGACCGCAGGCGTCCTGATAGGTGAGTTGGGCGGCCTCGATGGTGGGCGCCTGTCGCAGCTGGACAGTCAACGGGAGGTAATACCCGATGTGTGCACCGTCACGGCTGCTGAAGAGCCCGCACCCCGTCAGCGACAATAAGAGGAGACCGATACAGCCCCAGAGGATCTGGCCGCGCCCGGAGAGGGCTGGAAGATGTAACCGCACAATCATCCTTATACCCAAATCACTCGGCGCGACTCAACCGAGCCATTCGGCCCCTCTAATTGACAGGGTCCACACCCTCGGCTAGGGTGCGTGCATGGCGGCATCCAGCGCGGAGACGGTCTCACGCCTGACCTGGTCCAACGTCAGCCGGCTCATTCGTCTGCCCAGCCAAACAGGCACCTGGTTGCTCCTGCTCCCTACCCTGTGGGCGCTCGTCCTCGCGTCGAGAGGCCTCCCGCCCTGGCGATTACTCATGATCTTCATGCTCGGCTCTTTCCTCATGCGAAGCGCCGGCGTCGTCCTCAACGATTTGGCGGATCGATCCTTCGATCGTCATGTGACAAGAACGCGTCAGCGGCCGCTGGCCTCGGGCGAGCTGACGGCTCGACATGCCCTCCTCGTGTTGACCGTACTCCTGACGCTCGCCGCCATCCTCGTGCTGCAACTCAACACGCTGACCGTCGTGCTGAGTCCTGTCGCCATCGTGTTGGCGGCGCTGTATCCTTTTGCCAAGCGACTGGTTCATCTTCCTCAGGCGGTGTTGGGCATCGCGTTCGGATGGGGAACGATCATGGCGTGGAGCGCCTCGAGGGGCACCATCGAAACAACGGCGTGGCTGACGTTTGCCGCGACCATTTGCTGGGCGATCGCGTACGATACGATTTATGCGCTGCAAGACACGGAGGATGATCGTCGCATCGGCGTCAAATCCTCGGCGTTGTACTTTGGTCCCCACGCCTGGCTTGCCGTGGGAATGGCCGCTGCCCTCATGTTGTTGCTACTCGGAATCGGCGCCGGGATGGTCGGGATCGGTGGGACGGCCTATGCCGTGCTCACGGTCGTGGGAATCTTTTTTGCCAAACAGGTGAACGAACTCAGGGAACCGGTTGTTCCCGCGCGGGCGTTTGAACTGTTTCATCAGCACGTGTGGGCCGGCATGGCGATTCTCTTTGGACTCGTCCTGGGGTTCTGGTAGAAACGCCGAGGTCAGCTCGCCGGCTTGACGGTAGGCGCCTCTTCGGCCTTCGGGGCTCTGAGCGTCGCGAGGTACATCGTCACGGCCTTCGCATCGGCATCGCTCAAGCCCAGCGCCGGCATCCTGGTTTCCGGCTTCATCGCTTGCGGGTTCTTCACCCAGCGATACACCCACGTGCCGTTCAGCCGGAACCCCGCGCGGTCCAACGCGGGCCCCACCTTGCCTCCCTCGCTGCCAAGACTATGACAACCGTTGCAGCCGTACTTGTTTGAATACAGCCTCTTTCCCAGCTCAGCGAGGGCCGCAGACTGATCGGCTTTCACGGTCAAATCCGGTCTGGCGACGCTGACGCCCTTGCCCGGCCGGGTGGTGAAATAGGTCTGTGCAGCTTGCGCCGTGTCGAGTTCTTTCTTCGCCTGCGTCATGGCCGCCTGCTCTTTCGCGTAGGCGGACTCATCGACGTCTACGTCCTTTTTCAGCGCGGCGCTTTTCTTTTCTGCTTCCTCATTGGCCCGCTTCTCAGCCGCCTCATAGGCCTGTTTGGATTCATCGAACTTCGTCTGGGCTTTTTGAACCGCTTCGGCCAGTTCTTTCTTGCGTTCCTCGACCTTGAATTCCATTTTCATACCGTGCAGGGAGCGCACATAGCCGACGATCGCCCAAATCTCTTCTTCCGCGAGCGTGTACTTGAACGTCGGCATGGTGGGCACGGCAAACTCGTCGTCGCCGATCTTATCTCCGCCCGGACTCGTGTCCTTCATGTCGCGGGAAATCGTGTTGAAGATCTCTTCGTCCTTGAACGTGCTCATCTCGGACTTGTTGGACAAGTCTTTCGGCTTCGGATCAGGCATCGATGACCAGTTGAAGCCCTCGTTCTGACGGCCGTTCTCACCGTGGCAATGCATGCAGTAATGGGCGTACAACTCCTTGCCGCGTTTCTGCTGTTCGTTCGCGCAGCCTCCACCAACGAGGGCCCAAATTCCGGCTAGGCCCAGCACGGCTCCCATTACCCGTAGGTTTGCGGCCTTCATGCTGACTGCCCTTTCTTCAGTTTGCGGATCAACACGAACTGAAACGCCAACGCCAAGCCCATGGCCAGCGCCGCATAGATGTAGCCGGAATAGTCGGGAGGCGCTTCGGCTCGGAAATACCACCAGGAGGACACGGCCTTCTGCGATCCCTTTTCGACGAGGTCCCCGGCCGCGTCCTTCCGTCCGTCCCAGACGGCAAATGCGATGTTGATGAATTCTCCCGGCTTCAGTTGCATGTCCTCGTCGGGATGCTCGGTCGTCATTGCGCGGGAAAAGACCACCTTCCAGATCCCGTTGGCGTAGGCGCCTTTCGCCGTGACATCCTGATGCGTTTGTGCTTTCAGCGTGCCGAAGCCCTTGGCGCTCATGTCGACGCCTTTACCGTCTTTGTTGCGCCAAAACCAGATGTTCACCGGCCCGCCTTCCACCTGCGCCATGGGCTGTCCATGCGCAAAATGCGCTTTTTTGTCGCCGACCATGAATTCCAGCGCAGCGGCATCGGCCGCGTCTTCGGTCGGATCCGCATATTCGAGCAGCACCGCAACGTGCTGGCCATCGTTCAGGGCGCGCACTTTCAAATCCTTCACCGTCACTTCCTGGATGCGATTCTGCCAATGCACTTGCGGGGACATCGGGAACTGGGCTTGAGGGGCACTGCTCCAGGCAGCCGCATTGGGATCGTCGACGGGAATCGGCCCCTTGGTCATGACGGCACGGACCGCGACGCTTTCCTGGGCCAAAACAGGAAGGCTTGCTGCAAGCAGCACCGCGAAGGTCGCGCCCGCCACCGCTAGAATTGAATGTTGCTGTGTCACCGATCTCATAGATGCCTCGTCAAACCTCAGTGTTACTCCCAAGTGCGGGGAGATTGGTGGGCGCCGTCGTACTCGCCGAGGATGATCTTCCAGATCCATTCATCGGGCAGCTCGACTTCCCAGCGCGGCATGGCCGATTTCCACGGCATGCCTTCGATCGGCAGGCCTACTCCGCCCTTCTTGATGCGCCAAAAGAGATAGCTTTCCTGCAGCATGGCGATCGTGGTCGGGTCCGAGAAATTGGCAGGCGGCGGATTGAAACCGCGGGCCGCAGGGCCTTTGCCGTCGAAGCTTCCGCCGTGGCAAGGCGAGCAGAACGCGGCATAGAAGCCCTTGCCCTGCATGATGTTTTCTGGTGTTTTGGCGACCGGATTTGAAAGGCCCGTGTATTCGCCTGGAGGCGCTGGATGAATCGTGCGATTCTCCGCAGGCGGCGCATCACTCACCGCGGTGCTCCCGTACGTCTGCCAGCCGACCAGCAGCGGGAAGAGGATCAGCACGGCGTAGCGTGCGGTCTGCAGGGCACCGATGTTCTCGCCGGTGAGAAAGCGTTGAATCGGGCCCCAGAAGGCGTCCTTCGATTCGCCGCTCATCGTGAAGTAGATGACGATACCAGAAAGCGCCAACATGAGATAAAGAAAGATGAGACTGGACGGCAGCGGCGCCGAGCCTGGAATATTCGGCACGACGAACTTCAACAAGAGATAGATAACGACCATGAGAATGATGGGTTTGGTCAACGAGCCCATGGGTGCCTCCTCAACGTGCCTGTGCGACGGCGACGGGTCCGGAGTCTTCCGCCTTGACCGGCGCCGATGGCGCCTGCCCCGGCACTTCGAGCTCAGACGGAGTGACTGAGATCGGCTCCCCGCTCATCTGCTGCAGGAACGCAATCACGGACAAAATTTCATTCTTCGTCAGGCCGATGGGGTTCTTGTTGATGTAGGGCATACGGGCCGGATATTCCTTGGGCGGCCCTTCGTGCCGGTAATCCAGGTAGATATAGGCCTGCGGCTGCGTCAAGCTTTCGAAAATGAACTCGCGACTGAGCTTGGCGCCGATACCTTTCAGGTCCGGGCAACGTGCCGATTCGCTCGGTCCGATGGAATGGCAGAGCGCGCATTGCCCCTTGCTGAAAAAGATTTTCTGCCCTATGGCCGCCATGTCGGTCGGGGTCTTGACGGTGGCAATGTCGAATTTCTCTTCCGCCGGCGGCAGCGAGGCCATCTGCGGCACCGAAAGCGCCACGAGTGAGAAAAGGCCCAGCACGATGGCGACGAATCCGATGACCCGGGCGAACTGGGCCCGAATGAAGAGCAGAATGACGATGCCCGTTCCGACGACCGTCAGCCCGATCAACTGCAGCTTGGTGACTTCATCCATATGCTTCCTTCAATGCGCAAATGAGAAATGTTGCCCCTCTCCCATTCCTTTATTGCTCGTGGCCCGGCGTGGGTGATCCGCCCGCCATCGCTGGGACTCCCTGCGGCAATTTACCCTTCTCTCCGTAGCCGGCGGCCTTTCCCTTGTCTCCCATCGTAGCGACCCAGAAAATAAACGCCACGAGCATGCAAAACAAGAACGTATTGAGCGCCATAAAAGCCGCCGCATATCCCAAGGCCGGCGAGAACGCATATTGCGACGAGTCCCGCATGACGCCGTAAATGTGCCAATGGACGCGTGACGACGAACGAGCATATCCCATCAGGGTCATGAGCAAGATCACCATCACGGCATTGAGCACCAGCGCATAGCCGGCACGAGGCGGCATACGACCCCAAACCATTTCCGTGGTGGTCTTGGCACTTTTCAACAGAACCGCCGTGAGCGGTGTAATGGTCACCATCACGAAGAGCACGATCAGAACTTGAGCGACAGAGAAATAGTTAATCCGGACGATGGCCGGCACGAAATATCCCCACACACCCAATACGATCACAACAATAGCCGCCGCGCCGAGCACACCGGCCATAAAGGCCCTGGCCACCTTGGCCCATGTTGCTGTTTCCCGTTTCCCCGCGCGCCAATACATGATGAAGCTCATGAACGTGACGAGAATCATGAGGTTGGCGACTGTCATCTTAGCGGACATGACGCCGAAGACGCCGAGGAGCGGATGGTGTGTACCACCCATCTTGCGGGCCTCCTCCAGACTGGCGACCAAGGAGTGCGGCGTCATCCAGACACCTAGACAGACCAACAGGATGATGAGCATCGCCATGATCGGCTTCCGATAGCTCATCTCGGAACCGGGAATCCGGTAAGTGATTCCCAGCCAGAAATAGTAGTTCGCGCCGAGGAAGAGCACCCCGATCAGCATGGCCTGAAGAATGAACAGCCAGGAGAGAAAGCCTCCCATCAGCGTAATACCCATTTGCTGATTGTATTGATATACCTCCCGCATCAACCAGTACCCGGCGAAGGGCAGAGGCAGCATTCCGAACACGCCGATAAAGTTCCCGACGTACCCCATCCAGTCATAATGGTCTCGTTCTTCAGGCGTTTCTGCAGCGAGATAGCGAATACCGGCGTAAGCCCCGCACATAAATCCACCCAGCACGACGTTCGCTATCAATCGGTGGATGTTAACGGGCCACCACGTTGGATTCCAGGTTGCAGCCCAGGCCCGCTGCAGATCCGTGCCTTCTGCAATCACGACCGGACTTGCCTGGAACGTCGCCCAAGAGTTTGGCACGATCATGATGAAGAACGCGAACAGGTTCAGCAGGAACCCGAGGAAAATGTGGAACGTCTTCGCTCCGCCTTCCGACATCGCGTCCCACCCATACCAGTAGAGGTAGAGCGTGGCGGTCTCGAGCAGGAAGAGAATGCAGTAGAAGACGAACGAGGGGAAGAAGATGTCCGTCAGGTAGTTCATCAGCTTCGGGTAAAAGCCGATGAGCAGGAACAAGAGAATCCCGCCGAAGAGCGCCGTCGTCGCGTAAGACGACGTCAGGAGCTTCGTGAACTCTTTGGCCAGCTTGTCGTAGCGCTTTTCTCCGCTCTTCCAGCCGACGATTTCGCAGACCCAGGCGAAGATCGGTACGCCCAAGACGAAACCGGCGAGCAGCAGGTGCAACTGCGCGATGACCCACACGATGTTGCGGCTGCCGATGCCGGGAATATCGCGATACTCGACCGGACCGGCCGGAGCCCCCTCTGCGGCAAAACCCAATGAAGGCACCGCCAGCCATCCCAAAGCCAGCAACCACACCGAGAGCCACCCTCCGTGCCCGCGTAGGGTCCGGAGTATTTGATGGAGCTTTCCGCCCTGGTGTTTCATGGCACTCACCTCATCCAGTCGGGCACGATTACGGTTTCTTGGGTGCGGGTGCCGCCACCGCGCCGCCGGCCTTTTTTCCTTTGCCTTTGTCCTTTTCGGCCTCGGCCTTCTGCTTTTCCAACGCGTCCACCTGCACTTCCAATTGTGCGATCATCTTTTCGTCTTTGTTCAGCGCCTCGAGCGGCTTGAACGGCGGCTGGACTTTGGCTTCCGGTTTCTTACAGCACTCGTGAGGATGCGGAGTCGTGACGGGCAACGCGGCCCAAAACAGCACCGAAAGAACGGCCCCCCCGAGCGTGAGCGCCGTGAGCATCAAGCCCTGATCGGCCGGCACCCGCATCAAGTCCCACCTGGTCACCACGCGCTGATAGCTGTCCGACACCGGGCGCGCCGTTTCCGCGGTGCTTCGAATGATCCGGCCCAATAGCGACACACCGATCAGTAACAGCACGATCAACACTCCCGCCGAAACGCCGCCCCACAGGGTCAGTTCTATGCCGATGCGCTCAGCGACGGGGATGCCCTTGAACAGTTCCATGTCAAACAGCTCATGCGCCATGGTGATCGCCGTCGACGTCACCGTCCCGACAATGAGCCAGAGGAGAGGGAGAAAGACCGCGCCGACGACGGCGCATTTCCACCAGAGTGTGACGCCAAGTCCTTCCGGCGGCTCTTTGCGGAACTTTTCGAGGAAGTAGGTGCGCCCGACGAGGTTCAGCGCCCAGATATCGATGGGGATGGAGAGCAGGAACAAGAAGGCGATGCCCACCCCTTCACCAATGTGCGACTCCAAACCCATCGAAATGATCGGCAACGCAAAGACGGTCACAGGACTGGACAGCAACATCGCAAAGGCCAGCCCCAATCGGTTTTCGAAATGCATGAGATCCATCGCGAAGAAGACCAGCGCAAAGGCCAGCTTGAACGGAAGGCCGGTCCAAAACGCGGGCCAAAGAACGCCCAATCCGATTCTTGTGGGAGACAGTGATTCGCGTTCGTCACTCATAGGTGGTAGGGCCGGTTCGCGCGACGCTAATCCAAGAACTCGCGGTTAATGATTGCCGAGACCGTAAACAACAAAATCGCTACCATCACGACAATCCACCCGATCAAGGCGACCGGTCGCTTGAAGATATTCCGTTCGGGATCCCGGTCGATGAACGGGAGCGCCGCCAGTAGCGCCATGAATGCACCCGGGAGAGCGATGGCGCCGAGGAATTGTCCAAACTCGCCCGCAAAGATCTTTAGACGCAGCAATTGGAACAAGAAGAGAAAATACCATTCGGGCTCGGGATGATAGTCGCCCGGATCGGGGGTGGCTTCTTCGAGGAGGACCACCGGTTCCCAGAAGGCCAGCGCACAAATGCTTGCGAAAACCACCGCCATGCCCACGATGTCCTTCCAGACTTGACGCGGGAAAAAGAAATCGGTCTTGGCCTTGATTTCTTCCGGAGTCCCTCGAAACGGACCGGCTGGTCCCGCGGAGCGGAACAGGAACAAGTGCAGACCGGCGAGACCCATCAACGCCGCGGGAAGGATCATGACATGGATGACAAAGAACCGGCTTAACGTCATCTGCCCCGGCGTGGGACCCCCCTTGAGAAACCGCGCCATGAAATCGCCGACCACCGGCGTCTTGTCCATGATCTCGACCCCGACCGTGGTGGCCCAATAGGCGCGTTGATCCCATGGCAAGAGGTACCCGGTGAAGCCGAAGCCCATCACGATGCCGAACAGCGCCAGGCCGACGAGCCAGATCATTTCCCGTGGAGGCTTGTACGCGCCCCAGAGAAAGACCTGGGACATGTGCGCAAACACGCAGACGACCATCGCCGTCGACCCCCAGAAGTGATAGCTCAACAGGAACCAGCCGTAGTCGACGTCGTGAATGATGTATTGGGTGCTGGCGTACGCATGGTCGGCCGTCGGCACGTAATAGAACATCAATAATATTCCGGTCACCGCCTGCATGATGAAGATGAACAGGAGCACCGAGCCGAACACGTAGGCCCAACGGGAACCGCCAGGCACCGGTTCGTTGAGCATCTTCGCCTGCATCTGCTTGAGGCCGACGCGCTCGTCGACGAAGGCGAAGACTTTCTCGATCACCGTAGGCTGGGTGCTGGGGAGTGATGAATGGTCCATCTAAATAATCCGGATTTGCGACTTCGTCCCTGCCTTGAATTCCATGTCGATGATCTCCACGTCGCCGCTGGCCGACACCCTGATCGGCAACGCGTCGAGCGGCCGGGGTGCCGGCCCATCGAGCACCTTGCCGGACGCGTCGTAGATACTCAGATGGCACGGGCAAAGAAAGACCTGGCCGAGCAGTTTGTGTTGCCGCCACTTGTAGCCGCAGCCCAAGTGTGGGCACTTCCCGGAAAACGCGATGTAAGGAATCTCTTTCTTGTTGGTCCACACGGATTTCCCCGCGGCATCGCGAAATTCCATGTCTTTGCCTTGATACACCTTCTCGAGCACCGCCGGAGTGGCCTTCAGGATCCAGACGTTCTTCTCGATCTCGGCTTCGGGCAGATACGCTTCCTTGACCTTTTTCCTATACTTGAACTGCACTCCGATATCGTCCGACTTGATTTTGCCGACGTTCCCGATCTTGAGCCAGCCGTTGTCGAAGGGCACATACATGGGCTTCATCAGATAACGGAGGATGGGGAACGCGATGGGCAGGCCGATCAGGAACCCGATCGCGTGCGTGAAATTCATGAAGAAGGTGCGACGCTTGACGTTCTTTTCCAATTCGGGGAACGGAACGAGCACTTCGCCCGGCGTGACGTGCAGATTGTCCTCCAGATGAGCGATCTCGACGTCGTGGGTGCTGAGGTATTCGTCGCGCTGGAACGGCGGCAAGGCCGCGACTTCGGAGGAGGCGTTTCGCAGTTGGACTCCGCCGTCCGTGACGGCCTGGACCAGCGCCATGGACACTTGACGCTCGCCGCTCCCGTTCATGGAAACGACGATATGACTGATCTCGCGCGAGAACGGGTCGACGATGACCTTCGTCACTTCGCCGATTTCACGGTCCGTACAGCGAACCTTTGACTTCAGCTGCGGTTGCATTGCTTACTTCTTCTTGATGGGTTTGGGCGTATTGACCGACGTGTTCTTGAACGTGACCAGCCAGGTGGCAAGGGCAATGACGTCTCTCTCCTCCATCAGGTCCTTGTATTTGTCCGGCATCTTCTTCTTTTCGTATTCCTTTTCGAACCCCTCTGCCATCCAGCTGCGAGGATCAAGGATCTTTTCTTTTATGTCGTCGACTGTCATGTAGCTGCCGATATTGTCGAGCTCGGGACCGCGCTTTTTGCCCCCTTCGCCCCTAAGCTTGTGGCAGTTGTAGCATTCTTGCAGTTGCCACTGGTCCTCGCCGACTTTGAGAATGTCTCCGCCGGAGGCACCGGTTGTTGACGGCGGCGCCCCGGCTCCTCCGGAAGCCTGCGCTCCGGGAGCCTGATCGCCGCCCAACGCCTTGATCCGGGCGGCCAGCGCCTTGGCTTGCTCATCGAGCGCCTTCGCGCGCGCGATCAACTCCTCGGCCTTCCCCTGCTCCGTTGCCGCCCGTTTGGGCTTCAGAATCTTTTCGATCTTGCCTTTTTCGTCTTCGGGATCGTACTGGGGCCACAGCGATGCTCCCGCGATGTAGACCACGCAGAGCACGACGTAGAACACCACCATCACACCCACGGCTTTGACACCACCGACTGGCTTCATGGACGGCGCATCCAACAGGATGAACACCGCGGTGCCGAGGACGGCATAGGCAAAGAACATCATCTGAAACACCGTCGGAAACTCCAGCGCTGCCGTGATACCCCAGAGCGCCGCGCCGACGATCAACCCGATGACGACCTTCTTGATCACATTCCCCATAACGTTCCTTTTCCTCGCACGAGGGTTCGAACTGACCTACTTGGCGCCGGCCGGGGCAGGACTGCCCTCGGGTGCATGCGCTTTCGCTTCCGTCGGTCTAAGCGTGACAAAAATCGCAAAGCTGACCACGACGTAAAACGCGACCGTGATGGCGGTAATCCACCAGGCCGAATAGGACAGGGTCGGGGTGAAGGATTCAGAGGTGAAGTCCGGCAGCAGATTGTACGTATGGAAATATTTTCGTAAGAGTGACCGGACGGCCCCCATCAGACCCATTGTCCAGATGGCGCTGAACGCGAGAAACACGAGGACGAATTGCGAGGCGAAGTCGATCTTGCCCCACACGATCGTCCCCTGACTGATCGCACGGTTATAAATGATGTAATTGACGACGGTGACGAAGACCAGCGTGAAGGCCGCCGAATTCTTGGCCGGCATCAGCGCCAGGAAATTCCAATCCGACGGCAGCTCGAGATCGGCCACGAGCTTCGCGCCCGTGGGCACGAACCCATGTGGCGTCAACCAGATGGCATCCCCGATCACGACCATCAAGAACCCGATCTTGATGACGGTCCGCGAGGACACGGTCAGCGGGATGAAACGACCAAGCACGACCGGCAGCAAGGCCAGCGGAACGAGAATGGCGAGCGACTTCGGGTCGGGGACGGGAAACATCGTCCAGGCCCAGGTCATGACGAAGGGTAGCGCCACCATCACGATCGGCGCGAAGATCGTCATCCTGACCCGTTCCACTCCTTCGATCCGCTTCATGCTCAACCAGATGTAATAATTACTGGCGAGGAAGATCAGACCGACCATGGCACCCTGCATCTCGAAGAACATCGAGAGCTGGTCCGCCATCATATAGGGACAGATCGACGCATCGTAATCGCACAACTCGTAGGCGAGCAGATAGCCCATGAAAGGCAGGAACAAGAGGGCGCCGACCCCGATCAAATTGCCGACAAATCCCATCCAATCGTAGTACGACCGCTCTTCTTCCTTCTTCGACGCCATGTACATGTAGGCCGCCACAAGGCCGGTAATGAAACCGCCGAACGTGACGTTCCCCACGAGCCGGTGAAGGTTCATGGGCATCCAGCTGTAGTTATAGATCTTGTCCCAGAGTGTTGCGGTGGCCAGGAACTCAGCCGGCGAAACGCCCTCGGCCTTGACCGGCGTATTCATGAACGCCGTGGGGCCGTCGATCACGAACAGCGTGATGGTGCCGATCAGGTTCAGCACCACGCCCAGGGCAATGTGCCGGGCTTTCTTGTCTCCCTTCCATGCGTCCCAGGAATAGAAATACATGTAGAGGAGAATCGTTTCACCGATGAAGAGCAGTGGATAAATGACCGCAAAAATCAGGAAGAAGTGGTTGATCAGCCACGTGGTGAACTGCGGATACGTCGCCAGGAGGACAAAGATGAAGAGGCCTCCGGTCAGTGCGGTCATGCTGTATAGAATGACCGTCACCTTCATGACCTCTTTGGCCAGGCGATCGTAGCGAGGATCCTGCTTCCGATAGCCAAGCCATTCAGAGATCACCACGAAGATGGGAGCCCCGAGGATGAAGGCGGCAAACAAGATATGAAGCTGGGCCACGATCCAGACGGCGGTCCGGTTGCCCGTATAAGGAAACTCAACCGGCGGTGCGCCGGGGGCCTGGGCAAGGGCCGTTCCCCCGAACAGCGCCAGAAGCGCACACAACGTGAACAGACCGCGCTGCCATGTTTTCATAGTATCTCGCCGCCCTCCTCGATGGATCCGGTGATGCCGACGGAACTTATTTGCCTGCCCCAGCCTGGGCCACCGCGATGTTGCCGGCATCCGCCCAGTCCTTCTTGCCGTCGTCCCACTTTTTCCCGGACAATCCGAAATTCCGCTCGAAGAGCACGAGTTTCCAGCGATCTTCCTCTGACAACTTGCTCTTCCAGGCCTTCATCTTCGTGTTGGGCACACCTTCGGAAATCCGCCAGAACCATACGGAGTCGGAATAGAGTTTCATCCGTTCGCCGTTGCGGAAATCGCGAGCGCCGGCCTTGACGGGTTTCCCATCCTTCCCATGGCAGCTGGCGCAGTTCACGTCCGGATTCGTTTCTCCAATGAAGAGTTTGCGCCCTTCTTCTGCTTTGGCAGCATCACTCCACCAATCCGCCGGCATGTGCTTGTCGGCGTACTCCGCAGGCGCCGGCGGCGGTGGTACGATCGGCCCTTCACCGCTTTCTCCGCAAGCGGCCATAACCATTCCAAGCCCCACTAACACGCCCACTTGCAGCATTCTCCATTGATTCATAACCGTTCCTCGCTCCTTATAAGATTTCAGACGAAAAAAAGACGCTTTGCGGGAGCGATTGCACTCCTGCTAAAGCGCCGATACCACGGGATTCCGGAAGCCACGCGCACTGACCCTCGCAACATTCCTTCACCGATCCAGCGAGGTGCCGTAGCCCCACGGACCGCCATCGGTGTTAATGCTTTCGTTTTCCCTGCGCCTTCCCTCGCTTCTGCCCCTGTTTTCGCCGCGCCTTGACGATCCGTTTTACTCCGACAGCGCCCGCGATGACCGCTGCCGTTCCTCCTATACCCCACCACAACCAAGCGGGAGGGCTACTCACGTCATGAACGCAGCCGCTTCCAAAATGAATTTGAACTTTGCGTTCGCTCTCCAGGTCTTTCGGATCGAACTGAACTTTATGATTTTGCTGTTCCCCCTTGGCCTCGACCAGGAGCGGATCGCCTAAATTCTCATTGTGCAGGTGAAAGGTCGCCCTATAGTACCCATCTCCGTCTGTCTTAACGACCTGTCCGTAGGAGATCTTGGTGTCTTTGACAAGAACGTCCGTATCGGCTATCCCCTTGCCATCCGTCCCGCACACGAACCCTTCAACCGTGAAGCGATGATCGGCTTCGTGCGTTGCCGAGGTCGTCGATGGAAAGACAACGCTCAGACAGAGTGCGACGAATGCGACCGAGAGTCCTTGCCGTTGCCGCAAACCGAAGCCCGTTCCTGTCGCTCGCGCAGTGGTTTCAAACAACAAAACGCCTCGCCACGACAGGCTTCCCCAGTTTTGAGGCGGATGTATCTAGCACAGGCCCCCCTGGTTGTCAACGACGGAACTGGACCGGAGATGTCATCGTTCCGGCGTCAGGCGTCAAGAGTGACGTGGGAAAATGGGGACCCACAGGTGGGCTACAGATGCCCGCGGGTGCGGGCGTCCGCTTCGACACGAGCGGCTTCCATCCGGCGTTCGGATTCCTTTTTGGAGACCCAGGCCTCCCAGGACTTCCCATTGGCCGTGTCCTCACCCGTAAAGGCGATGGACAAGATGTCTTGGTAGGCGATCCGACGGGGCGCTGGATCTCCGGCGGGAAAGACCTCGATCCATGGATGGGGATCCCCGGCATCGCGATTGAATAGGTAGCCGACCACCGTCTCTCCGGACAACTCAAGCGTCACGTCGCCGCGGTAATCGAATGCGAGTTCCACAGCTTCGGCCAGTTCGGCTCGTGAGGCCGGGCGAAACAGTCGCCCCTCCAGCGATCCGGCTCCGGCGACGGTGTGATTCTTCGTGTCGGTCATGGCACGGCGGGGGTGAGTTATCGCGAAGTCGGCAGGAGCGTGAGTTTGGCCGTCCGGGCGAAGCCTGAGAGCGTGCCGAAGGTATCTTCGACAGCCGACGCCTCGTACCCGCAATGCACCATGCAGTCGGCGCATTTTTCATTCTTGCTCGAGCCGTAATTCTGCCACGGCGTCGTTTCCATCAAATCACGGAAGTTCTTGGCATAGCCTTCTTGCAGGAGATAACAGGGCCGTTGCCAGCCGAACACGTTATAGGTGGGATTTCCCCACGGCGTGCAGTGGTACTCGCGGCGTCCCATGAGAAAGTCCAGGAAGAGCGGCGACTGGTTGAACTGCCAGCCACGCTTCGGACTGCCGAGAATCTTCGAAAACAACTCTTTGGTACGGGCCCGCTTGAGAAAATGCTGTTGGTCCGGGGCTTTTTGATAGCTATACCCAGGGGAGATCATCATGCCTTCGACGCCGAGTGCCATCATCTCGTCGAAGAATTTCCTCACACGCTCGGGATTCGCATCGTCAAACAAGGTCGTGTTCGTCGTCACCCGGTGCCCACGCTTGAGCGCGGCTTTGATCGCGCGCACCGCCACGTCATAGACCCCGTCCCGGCACACGGCCAAATCGTGCTCGTCTTTCAAGCCATCCATGTGAATGCTGAACGTCAAGTACTTGGACGGTTGGTACTCGTCAAGCTTGCGTTCGAGCAGAATAGCGTTGGTGCACAGATAGACGTATCGCTTTTGGGCGATAAGGCCTTGCACGATTTTCGCCATTTCGGGATGGATCAACGGCTCCCCGCCGGGGATACTCACGATCGGCGCGCCGCACTCCTCTGCGGCGGCCCAACATTGCTCGGGGGTCAGCCGCTTATCGAGCACATGGTCGGGATACTGGATCTTTCCGCAGCCGGCGCAGGCCAGGTTGCAGCGAAAGAGAGGCTCAAGCATCAGGACAAGGGGGTAACGCTTCACCCCTTTGAGTTTCTGAGTCAGTACATAGCTGGCGACCCTATACATCTGCGAAACAGGTACGGCCATTCTCGAGCTCCGATTCCAGATGAAGTCAATGGCGGCGGCGAACCACCGGTGGGCTTAGCTGGTTGTAAACGTTGAGAATACTAACATCCCTGTCATTCGGCCGTCAATTTCTCGATGCCGAGATACACGCTTCACAAAAGGTACCTATCCGCTGCGATGTAATCGAACGCAGCGGAACGAGCAAGCTCTGTTTGGAGGCGCCGAGCGGGTTCGAACCGCTGCATCGCAGTTTTGCAGACTGCTCCCTTAGCCACTTGGGTACGGCGCCCCTAGGAAAACCGCATTATAGTCTGGGGATGGCGCAGGAGGCTAGAGAGAAAGCAACCCGCTTAGGACTTATTGGAAAGGACGTGAATCTCTTTGCCACGACCGGTGGCTTGATCTGGGCCAGGCAACGCCTCCCACCCTTGATTGGACGGGACCGCCGAGGTCTCACCGCTCGCCTCTGCCTCTTTTTCCTTGGCGAGCAATTCCACCTCGTGGATCAGCGTGTCCATCAGCTCATCCATCGGTACCTTCCGGACGAGTTTTCCCTTCTTGAAGAGGATGCCTTTGCCTTCGCCGCCGGCAATGCCGATGTCGGCTTCTTTGCCCTCGCCGATCCCGTTGACGACGCAGCCAAGGACCGAGACATTGAGCGGCGTCTTGATGTGCCCGAGCTTCTTTTCCAACTCATTGGCCATCCGCACGACATCGATTTCGACACGGCCGCAGGTGGGACAGGCAATCACGTTGATGCCGCGATGGCGCAGCTCGAGCGACTTGAGAATCTCGAATCCGACCTTCACCTCTTCAACGGGATCCGCGGCAAGTGAAACTCGCAGCGTGTCACCAATCCCTTGTGAGAGCAGGTACCCCAACCCCATCGCCGACTTTACGGCACCGGTCATCGCCGTGCCTGCCTCCGTGATGCCGATGTGCAGCGGGTAATTGGATTGATGGGCAAAGAGCCAGTACGCATCGATCGCATGATGCACATCGGAGGCCTTCAGCGAGACCTTCATGTTGGTAAAGCCGACGTCCTCCAAGGCATGCACCGCATTCAGGGCCGATTCAGAGAGCGCTTCGGGCGACGGCCAACCGTATTTGTCGAGCAGGGGCCGCTCCAACGATCCGCCGTTCACCCCGACGCGAAGCGGAATGCCGCGTGCGTTGACCGCCTTGATGACTTCTTCGACCTTCCACCAGGCTCCGATGTTTCCGGGGTTGATGCGGACGCAATCCACAATTTCAGCGGCCTTGAGCGCCAGGCGATGGTCGAAATGGATATCCGCAATGAGGGGCACCGTCATCGCCGCTTTGATCCGCGGAAGGGCCGCAGCGGCTTCCGAGTCGGGGACGGCGACACGGATCAATTCACACCCAACCGCTTCAAGCTGCCTGATCTGCTCGACCGTGGCCGCCACATCCCTCGTGTCGGTCGAACACATCGACTGGACGGAAACGGGCGCCTCGCCGCCGATTTTAACCTTGCCAACTTGAATCTGCCTGGTGGGACGTCTGGTGATATGCATAGTAGTCGATGTTGAAAGCGGTCCCCAGCTTCGCTCTCGTTTCGCTCAACCCTCAACGTGCCAAAGGCGCACGCCTCGGATTTCGCTCACTGCGGCCTTGCTGGCGACGCCTTTGAACATCGCCAACTTCAGGCTCTGTCTTCTCCCCTAGCTTCCCTGCTCGTCACCGTGCGGCAGATGATCGGCCGCTGCGGTGAAAAATGCTTCCTCCCGCGTGATCGGGCTCTTGGTGACCAACTCTTTGACACTGCGATAGATGCCATCGGTCGTCAAACCATATCGTTCCCGCAACAAATCTTGCGGTCCCTGTTCGATGTACCAGTCCGGCAAGCCCACGATCTTGGTCCTGACCCCAGTCACCCCCGCGTCCGACAAGGTTTCCAGGACCGCCGAGCCGAATCCTCCCATTTTACAGCCTTCCTCGACCGTGAGGACATAGCGAGCTCGCTTCGCCACGCTCACAATCAGCTCCTCGTCCAACGGCTTCACAAACCGGGCGTTGATGACCGCAGTCGATAGCCCTTCTTGGCTGAGCTGCTCCGCGGCCTTCACCGCCGGCCATACGGACACGCCGATCGCGATGATCGCCACATCGCTCCCATCGTGCAACAGCTCGCCCTTTCCGATCGGGAGCTCTTGCAGTTCACGATCCATCGGCACGCCCATGCTGACGCCACGCGGATACCGGACGGAAGCAGGTCCCTCGTACCGCAGGCCCGTCTTGAGCATGTGCTGCAATTCGTTCTCATCTTTCGGCGCCATGATGACCATGTTGGGCATGTGCCGCAAATAGGCGTAATCGAACGCGCCATGATGCGTGGTGCCGTCTTCCGCGACCAAGCCGCCTCGGTCGATGCAGAAGGTGACGGGCAGATTCTGAGTGGCGACGTCGTGCACGACCTGGTCGTAGGCGCGTTGGAGAAAGGTGGCGTACATCGCCACCACCGGCCGCATGCCCTGTGTCGCCAAGCCAGCCGCAAAAGTCACCGCATGCTGTTCGGCAATCCCGACGTCATACAGCCGATCGGGGAATTCTTTTTCGAAAGCGTTGAGGCCCGTGCCCTCGCACATTGCCGCCGTGATGGCCACCACGCGCTTGTCTTCACGAGCCAACCGGATCAAGGAGTCAACGGCGATCTGTGTGTACGACGGTCTCGCCGCCTTCTTCGCCGGCGCGCCGGTTTCGCGAACAAACGGCGGACAGGCATGAAACCACACCGGATTCTTCTCGGCCGGCTCGTAGCCCAATCCTTTCTTGGTGATCACATGGAGCAACACCGGTCCCTTCATCTTGAGTACATTTTCTAGCGTCGGAAGCAGATGCTCAAAATTGTGGCCGTCAATTGGACCGGCATAGCGGAACCCCAGTTCTTCGAAGAGCAGTCCAGGCAAAATGGCGCCTTTGGCCAATTCTTCCGCACGCCGCGCCAACTTCTCGACATCATACCCGATGTGGGGGATTTTCCTCAGTAATTGGCCGGTTTCTTCGCGCATCTTCGTATAAAATTCGCCGGTAAACGTTCGGTTGAGATAGGAGGAAATGGCGCCAACATTCTTGGAGATCGACATCTGATTGTCGTTGAGGATGACGAGGAAGTCCTTACCAAGGCCGCCGGCATGATGTAACCCCTCCAGAGTCAAACCCGCGGTCATTGCCCCATCGCCGACCACGCAAACCACCTTGTGCTTCTGACCCTGTTGATCCCGGGCCTCAACCATCCCGTACGCGGCCGAGACGCCGGTCCCAGCATGGCCCGCATTGAAGGTGTCATAGACGCTTTCTTCGCGCTTGCAGAATCCACTCAACCCGCCGTATTGCCGAAGCGTATGGAACTGCTCGCGGCGCCCGGTCAGCAACTTATGCGCGTACGCCTGATTGCTGGTATCCCAGACGATCTTGTCTTGCGGGGTGTCCAAGAGGTAGTGGAGGGCGACCGTCAATTCGACCACGCCCAGGTTTGAGGCCAGGTGGCCTCCGACACTGGATACCGCGCCGATGATCTGCTCCCTAAGCTCTTGGCAGAGTTTAGGAAATTGGGCGGGCTTGAGCCGCTTGAGATCCGCGGGGCTGTGGATGGTCTTCAAAATCGACATGACGAAACTCCTTTGCGAGAGTTCATGCGCCCAGTAACAGGGCTGAGTCCAGAAAGGGTTGGCGAAGGGCTATGCGGTCTGCATGCTGGCCCGCACAGTCTCACACAACCCTCCATGACTGTCAAGCGAGAGGCCGTTTACGACCTCGTATAATGGGGTAATCCCTGGAATCGATAGGTGAAGAGGACGCTCATGGTGAAATCCGCCGCACCACCAGTAATAAAGTCAATGTTCTCGATGGCATAGACTTGCCACAACCAGTTTTCCGCAAAGCGATAGCTAAAGCCGCCCACGACTTCCGTCACCCCTTTGTCGAAGACCTCGAGACCCACATGACGGAACGGGGTCGTGTAATAGTCGAACTGCAGGGTGAGCGACAGGTTTTCCGACCAGAGGTATTCCACGGCTGCGATCCCTGTGACCGTCGGGTGCAACGGCAATCCAGCCACCCGCCCTGTCGGGAATACGCCGTTCAGATTGCCATGCAGTACCCATCGACTCCCTAGCGCCTTTTCTGCCGCCATTCCAACTCCAAAATCCGGACTACCGCTCCCAAAGAACTCGTCTTCGTCGCCCGTGGGCAGTTTGATCGCGGTGCGAAGCGACACGGCTGGCATGACGGAGGATTCCTTGAGGACCTGATATTTGACCTGGATCATGGTGTCGCCGAATCCCAGTGCACCGTTTGATCCACTGACAATCTGTTGGCCGTTGCGCGTGATGTTATAGACATAGTTGACATTGCTGAGCGCCGCGCGCGCCGGCGAGAGACCCGTTGTGGCCCGTTCGACGGCTTCGATCATGCCGGACATGAAGCCCGTGTACCGATACAGCAGCGGAACTTCCAGGCCCACCTCCAGCCGGGAGGTGGCCCCGTATCGGAGAAAGAGGCCGTTACGCAGTGTTTCAAACTTCACTTGCGCGCTGGCGTTCATCGGCATTTCGGAGTACACCGCCGCGGTTTCGGCCAGTTCCAAACGGACGTCGAGTGTGCCCGGGCTGACCACGGCTGCACGGTCTCCGGGCATATTCAGCACCAACTGTTGGAGCGGATTGAAGTTCCTGACGGGAAAAGGCCCGAAGCCTTCGGCATGAGCCCGTGCCGAAGGCAGACACAGGATGGCGGCTAGGCCCGCCCCCAACGTCCAACGCACCTTCGACCATTGTCCGTCATCGTATGGCGCCATGTCAGTACGGAAAGTCCAGGCCGGCGAAGATCGCCCCTCCCTCCTTGCTGTATCCATAGTCAATTCGGCCAACCACGTTCGGCCGAACGATGCCGCGAAAGCCGATGCCCGGCGTCATGCGGTAGTCCTTGAAACTGACGTCCTTGAAACTGTTGAACACCTGGCCCGTATCCAGGAACGCTGCCATTTCAAAATCCGCTGCAACGCCTGCAATCTTGGCTCTGGCAAGATGTATTCGTTCCTCGACGCTCGCTGCAATCAAGTGCTTGTCGATAAACCGGTCCACACCGTATCCCCTCAGATTGTTCTGTCCTCCCAGTGAACTTTGTTCAAAAAATGGCACCTGGTCGCCAAGCGTGGCCTGAAGGTCTGCACGGATAATAAGGATGGCCCGCTTGGATTCGCTCGGGAACAGCTTCTTGATTTCAAGCTCGTAGCGTGAATAGATCGGAAAGTCACTATTGCGGACATTTTGGTTGAGCTCCGCATAGGCGGTGACAGCCATCCCGTCGGTCGGTGAAATCAGGTTATTCCTCGTGTCGTAGTAGAAAGTTGCGCGGGTTCCGACGATGATGGTTTCTCCCTGAACCCCGTCAACCGTCGGGTAGACATCGCCCGTAAACGGCAGGTCGGTGGCGCCTCTCTGCAGATGCACCTGACGGACGCGCTGTCCCACCGCGATCTGCGTTACCTCGTTGGCGTACACGCCGAAGCGCCAGTTTGCGCGGGCCTCACGGGCGGTATAGTTCGTTTCACCGGCTTCCAGGGTCGTCTGACCAAGGCCAAAGAACCGGGACGTCGCATTTTTGAAAAACGTTCCGCCAAAGTTCAGAAAGTAGCGGCCATTGGAAAAAGCAGGGTCGACATAGTTAAAGAGCAGCTTCCGTTCGATCTTTTCGGTGAGAGATGCAATGAATTGCATCTGACGGCCGCCGGCGTCATAGCGAAAGAGATTGAACGTGCCTCTGGTCCCGACGATCGAATTCTTGATGAGCATCGGCGCCATGAGATATTTCAGCTCGCCGTCCGGGTCCGTAATGAGAATCGGCACGATGAGTCCGGCGTCGCTGCCATCGTTTTTCGACGTCGAGGCGGACGGAATAGGAAATACCTGTGTATCCGCCCACACAAGGCCGGCAAGCAGCGGGCCTATCCCTGCGAGCAGGCATACAAGAAAGACGGCGATGCCGCGCAGGATCGTCATGAGCGATCGATGGGAACCCGGCTATGGAGATGGAGACTTGATCTTATCCGATTTTTTGCGGAGTTGTTCGACGAGATCGGCATAGCTGCTATTGCGGAGAATCTTGCTGAATTGTCCGCGATAATTGTTCACAAGACTGACACCGTCCACGACCACGTCATAGACGCGCCAGGCCCCTTTATTGAGCAGCCGATAATCGAGCGGGATCTCGGTCTTCCCGGTCAGCACTTTGGTTCGAACCTCGGCATATTCTTTTTCCGTCCGCTCGTTGACGTACACGACGCCGTCACCGGTATACGATTCGATCTTGTCAGCGTAGGTATTGACGAGGAGGGTCTGAAAGAGGGACACGAATTCCTGTTTGTCCTTCTCGGACAGATTGTTCCAAGGCGCTCCCAAAGACCGGCGCGACATCTCCTGATAATCGAATCGCTCTCCCACAACTTTTTCCAAGAGTTGCCGCCGTTCGTTGCCTTTGGACGGCTGCTTGAGCTCTTTGTCCGCCAGAATCCTCAGGACTTCGTCGATCGTCCCTCTCATGGCGTCGGTCGCTTCTCCCGCGCAGGCGCGGTCCGCCACAAGTCCCGCAAGGATGACGGTTGCCACCACGACGAGGCCTTTAAGCACCGCACGAACGGTCATCCATGGCAAGCACACACCCGTCTTCATAGTGATCTCCTCATTCACCTCTGCCGAGATTTCCTGCGACAGTCGTCCGATCATTTGCTCACATTACCATGGACGTACTGACTCACCAACTCCTCGAGATCGAGACCCGACTCCGTGTCGCGGATCGTATCGCCGGGCTTCAACGGATCACCGCCTCCTCCCGGCGATAAGGCCAGAAACTTCTCGCCGATGATCCCCCGTGTCTTGATCGATGCAATCGTGTCGGTGTACAGCTTCACGTGGCTGTCGACCGCGAGCACGACTGCGGCGCGATCTTCCTGCAACGTAATCGCCCGAACGCGTCCGACTTCCACGCCGGCAATTTCGACCGACGATCCCGCCTTCAATCCCGAAGCAGTGTTGAACTGAGCGACCACTTCGTAGACATTTCCGCCTATGAGCTCAAGTTTCCCGAGCTTGATCGACAGATAGCCGAGACAGACAATGCCGACCAGCACGAACACGCCCACGATGAACTCCAGTTTCGTCTTTTCCATTGGTCCGCTCCTTGTCGTCTTAGCGGGCCGCTTGGTTGAGCGTGACCGGCCCGCTGACGGAAATAAACTCGTGAATTTCCGGGTCCTTCGTCTTGACGAATTCGGCCGCGGGCGCCATCAGCGCGATCTTACCTTTGCGCAACATGGCCACCCAGTCGCTGATGCCGAAAATCTCGGGGATTTCATGGCTGACCATCACCGCCGTGAACTTAAACCGTTGGTGCATGGCCACGATCAAGTCGTGAATCGACTTGGCCATCAAGGGGTCCAACCCGGTTGTTGGCTCGTCGAACAGAATGATTTCCGGCTCCATGACCAATGCGCGCGCCAGGCCAGCCCGCTTTTTCATGCCGCCACTCAATTCGGCCGGAAACTTGTGTCCCATACCGGCCAATCCCACCTGTTCGAGCTTCTCGTCGACCCGGCTGGATACCTCGGGGTCCTTCATCCGCAGTTTCTCCCGCAAGGGAAACGCCACGTTCTCGAAGACCGTCAACGAATCGAAGAGGGCCGCCCCTTGAAACAGCATCGCAAACCGTTTGCGGACGTCATTGAGAGCCTTGCCTCTGAGTCGACTGATTTCCACCCCGCCGACCCACACTTCGCCGCGGTCCGGCTGCAAGAGGCCGATCATGTGCTTCAACAGAACGCTTTTCCCTTCGCCGCTCTTGCCGATGATCGTGGTGAGCTGGCCGGCGGGGATAGCGATGTCGACGCCCTGCAGGACGTGTTGACCACCCAGAGTTTTTTCAACTCCAACCAGTTTAATCATGTAGTTTCCGTTCACCCTTTTCAAAGTAAGACGGAGGTCAGGAAATAGTCCCAGACGAGAATCAACACTGAAGACAAGACCACCGCTTCGGTTGTCGCGGTGCCCAACCCCTCGGCGCTGTGCCTCGTATAAAATCCTTTATAACAGCAGATCCAGCTGACGATGAGACCGAAACTGATGGATTTGAGAATGCCGCCGTAGACGTCCTTCCATTCCACGGCTGATTCGATGGAGTTCCAATAGGCGCCTCCATTGCCGCCCAACAGCTCGACGCCGACCAAATAGCCGCCGTAAATCCCGACGACATCGAAAATTGCGACCAGCAGCGGTACTCCGATCAACCCCGCCACGAGTTTCGGAGCGATCAGGTATTGCAGAGGGTTGATGGCCATCGTATCGAGCGCATCAATCTGCTCCGTAATGCGCATGATGCCGATTTCCGCCGTCATTGCGGATCCGGCCCGTGCCGTGACCATCAATGCCGCCAGCACCGGCCCCAACTCCCGGATCATGCTCAATGCGACCGCTGAGCCAAGCAGGCCTTCGGAGCCGAATTTGCGCAACGTGTAATAGCCTTGAAGGGCGAGGACCATGCCCGTAAAGCCCGCCGTAAGGACGACGACGAAGGTGGACTTATAGCCGATGAAGTGCAGTTGTTTGACGATTTGCACAAACCGCAGCGGCGGCCTCGTGAGCCACGCAAAGGAGGAAAGGACGAAGAGCAGCATTCGTCCCATTTCCTGAATCATCGAGAGACCCCATGCACCCAGACGTTCGACCATTATGCCTTTCCTGGCTGCAAGATTCGTCACAGCCCGAATTCGTCGGCGGCCCAAGCGTCGTACAGCACCGCGAGGCGGTCCGCCGCAAGCCGGCTCTGACGACGAAGGCGATTCAGTCCGACGACACTCGACGGTGCCCTGATCACGTCGCCAATCGCCCGCAGCCAGCCCCACGGTTTGAGAAACACATTGAAATCCAGAGGAAGATTTTCGCCGGCCACATCCGATATTGCACGGACAACCACAAAGGGTACGTCATGCCTCTTGGCCACAAGCCCGATGGCCGCACTTTCCATATCCACGGCGATGGCACCGGTCACACGTCCGAGATGCTGCTTGTCCGCCGCACGGCCCAGCACTGTCGGCAGCGACACCATTACGCCTCTTTTGACCGCGACCCCGATGCTGGCAGAAGCGACCTGTGGGCCGCGAAGCAGGTTGTCGTCGCAGTCGAGGCGTGCGCTGCCCTGCCATCCCCCGTCGAATGTTCCCGACATCACGCTGGTCGCCACGACCACATCTCCGACACCGGCCTCCGGCGCAAGTGCGCCGGCAAATCCGGTGGAGACAGCCAGCGCTGTCTCTTGCCGATCGAGGACCGTGCTCGCCACCTTATTCGCTGCCTCGGGTCCAATGCCTGTAGCCACGAGCCAATAGACTCGACCGGCGCGTCGGCCGGTGAAACAACTCACACCGTCGAGCTTGATCCGTCGCTCGACGGGCATGGCACGCCGGAGAGCCGCCAGCTCCCACCGTGTCGCGACGAACAGGACGACGGGATTGGAAGAGGATTCACCGAAGAGTGGTGCACCACTAAATGACGTCGGCCGGCCTGGGCTCAACGATCGAACCGATAGCACCCGGTGGTCAGCATCTGATCCCGCACTTCGTCGGCTCTCATTTTGTTGCGCGTTCTCAGATTACGATACATGGCGAGTGCCCATAGAGGGAAATACTGGCAGTACCAGTGATAGCGGAGATAGAACACGCGCGGGAACCCAGTGCCGGTATGCCGAACCTCTTCCCAAGAACCGTCTTTCATCTGATGGCGAAGCAGGTATTGGATGCCTCTCGCCACACTGAATGAATCCGACATGCCAGCCGACATCAGACCAAGCAGCGCCCAGGCTGTCTGCGAGGGAGCGCTCTCGCCCTTGCCGGCAGAGGCAGGATCGCCATAGGACAGGCACGACTCGCCCCATCCGCCGTCCGGATTCTGTCTGGATTCGAGCCAAGCCACTGCACGTCGAATGTACGGCTGCGATAGATCCTCGCCGATCGCGCGAAGGCCTGCGAGCACGGACCAGGTGCCGTAGATATAGTTCACGCCCCACCGCCCGTACCAGCTGCCGTCAGGCTCCTGCTCGTGCTTCAAAAACGCCAACGCCGGCGCCACCGCCGGATGCTTCCGGTCGTACCCGAGTGCTGCCAGCATTTCGAGACACCGTCCCGTGAGGTCGGCCGTGCTGGGATCGAGCAACGCGTGGTGATCGGCAAACGGGATGTAGTTGAAGACGATGCGGTTGTTGTCTTTGTCGTACGCGCCCCATCCGCCATCGGAGCCCTGCATCGCCATCACCCAGGCGGCGCCACGTCGAATCGAGTCCTGAAGATCCGCCGGCTCGGGCATCTTCACTTTGGCGAGCGCCATCAAGACCACCGCCGAATCGTCGACATCGGGATAGAGCTCGTTTTCGTGCTGAAAGTACCAGCCGCCGGGTTCAGCCTGCGGTGCCGACACAATCCAGTCGCCGATACTCTGCGTTTGGCGGGACATGAGATAGGCCGCCCCGCGTTGCAGGGCCGGATGATCCTGGGGCATGCCGGTCTCGATCAATGCGTTCATCAGGAGCGACGTGTCCCAAATCGGTGAATGGCATGGTTGCAAATGCAGGGCGTCGACCCGTTGATCTCCGACAGAGACGGTATCGTAGATCTCGAGTTCTTCGATTTCCCTCAGCGCTTTGCGGACTAACGGATCGTCGGCGTGGTAGCCCAGACATTGGAGCGCCATGATCGAATTGGCCATGGCGGGATAGATCGCCCCCAGGCCGCCGCTGCCCTTGATATGTTCCAGCATCCAGGTCGCCGCACGGTGCAACGCCTTTTCACGCAACCACATGAGCGGCATGTGGTCATAGAGCTTGAGCATCGCATCCAGCGCGACGAAGATGTTGTGCGGCGTCAACCACTTTTGGTCTTTGTTGAACGGCGGATATTTCCAGTACCGTAGCTCCGTTCTTGGAACGGAATACAATTCCTCGATCCCCTGCTCTTTTGGAATACGACAGACGGGACGGTGAGCGAACACGATCAGTAATGGAATCAAGACGGTGCGCGACCAATAAGAAATGGCGTAAATGTTGAAGTAGAACCACTTGGGAAGGAACATGAGTTCCACCGGCATGTGCGGAATGCCTTCCCAATCGTATTGATCGAACAGGGCCAGCGTGATCTTCGTGAACACATTCGCCTGAACGACACCGCCTTTCTGGCGGATGCAATTTCGCGCACGCTGCATGAACGGTTCGTCCCCGGAAATGCCGCTCAGCTTGAGCGCGAAATACGCTTTCACCGACGCACTGATTTCCGAAGGTCCGCCGTAATAGATCGGCCAGCCTCCGTCCGGCAATTGCGTGGCACGTAAATAACGGACGGCTTTGCGCTCCCGTTCAGGATCGACTCGATCCATGAGCCGACGGAGCATGAGGTATTCGGCGGTCAAGGTCGTATCGGCCTCGAGCTCCGCGACCCAGTACCCTTCTGCATGTTGTCGGGATAGAAACCAGGCTTGGCTCCGGCGGACTGCGTCGTCGATCGCATCGAGCTGGCTGCCCGGTTGGGACATGGCGCGCCGGAACGGCGTCTCGACGGATGCGGCCGACTTATCGGACACCAGACGCAACGACGGCGGTGAGAGTGGCTCGGTGACCCTGTCTGGAACTGAAATAAAAAAACTATCGGACAGGCGGTCGAGGATGGTTCGGATCAGATTCATGGGCTTTTGGAAGGCCACACACCGCCGTCGCGAGAACCCGAGACCTCAGATGGTTGTCTCCGGCCCCGTGGCACAGCAAGACGTGTGGACCACCACCCACTTCCGGTTCCCGTTCGAGGGATATAACAGACGGTCTGGCTGAAGTCAAGCAAAGGAACTCGGAAGTCGTTGAACTACGAGGGGTTTTGCTAGATTAGCCGTCTCAGGCTGGCTGCAGGTCGCTCAAACGGACGGAAACGAGTTTGGAGATTCCAGGTTCCTCCATCGTCACGCCGAACAGCGAATCGGCAATTCCCATCGTCCGTTTGTTATGGGTGATCACCATGAATTGGGCCCCCTGGGCGAGGTCGCAGAGCACGCTCGTAAATCGGCCGATGTTCTCTTCGTCGAGCGGCGCGTCGATTTCGTCGAGAATACAGAAGGGCGTGGGGCGGATCAAAAAGCTGGCGAACAGCAGCGCCATCGCAGTGAGCGTCTTCTCCCCGCCTGACAGCATGGTGATGTTTTTCAAACGCTTTCCCGGAGGCTGAGCCACGATCTCGACGCCCGGCTCCTGCGGCCCCTTTTGCTCACTATCCTCTTCCGGAGCCACCTCTACCAGTTGCAGCTCCGCACGTCCGCCACGAAAGAATTTCGTGAATACTTCGCCGAACTTTTCCTGCAGTTCGGCAAAGGTGGAAGCGAACATGTCCTTCGTCGTCCGGTTGATCCGTTGAATGATCTCCTTGAGAGACGCGATGGAATTGGAGAGGTCCTGCTCCTGCGTCGACAAGAATTTGTAGCGTTCCTCCAGTTCCTGATGTTCATTGATCGCGGCCAAATTGATCGGCCCCATCCGGTCCAGCCGCTCACGGATCTTCTGGAGCTGTTGGCGCAGCTCGTCTTCGGCCGGGACCGAGCTCGACGGCGCCTTCTCGGACAAGAGCTCGGACCTGCCGGGTTCTTCGATCGAAGTTGGATCCACCTGATAAGTTCCTGAGAGCGTTGATTCGACGGTCGCTAGTTGCGTCCGCACCTCGGCCCGTTTCACTTCGATGGTAAGACGGGCTTCCTGAAGGCTGGAGACCATCTTGCGGACGTCGTCCAGGTTGGACTCCGTTTCACGAGCCTGCGCCATGTCCTGCACCTGGCGCTCCTGCATCTCGATCAACTGCGCCTTCAGGTGGTCCATCGAGCGTCCAATGTCACGGCACAAGGCCTCCTGCCGCTCACGCTCCGCGCGACTCTGCGCCAGTGCTGCCGCAAGCGCTTCCAAGTGCTGATTCAACGTCTCAATCCGACCGGATGTTTCCAACTGCTCTTGGCGGACACGCTCGAGATCGGCCTGGCGGTGTTCACGGGTGTTACGCGAGCCGTGGACGTGCAACTGCGCCTCTGTGACCCGTTGCTGCAGCTCATGCATCGCCTGATCGAGCTGCGTCGTGCGAGTGCGCACGGCCTGCAGTGCCCCTTCCTGGCCGGATTTTTCTGCAATCCATTGTGCTAGCTGGGCTTGAGCCGACCGCCCTTCCTGCTCCAGCCGCTTGGTTTCCAGGGAGCCGCGTTGCGCATCACTCATCAACGTTTCGATCCGCTGGGTAAGATCGCCCAGGAACAGTTCCAAGCTCGACGCATCCTTGTGCAGCGAAAGGGCCTTCATCTCCTCCTCGCGCAGCATCTCGGCAAGACGCCGTCCCTCGTCGCGCAAGGATTGGCTCTGCGCCTGCAAAGCTTCTCGTTGCTGGCGAGCCTGCTCGACGGAGGTCGCCAACGTCGTCCGCCGTTCCTCCAATTGCATGACTTCGCGGCGACGCTGCAACAATCCCCCGGTCGCACCTACCTGACCGCCGGTCACGACTCCGGCCGGATCCAGAATCTCTCCGGCACGTGTGACGAACGTTGGCCCGGCATGCTCGCCCCATTGCCGCTCCTCCCAGAGGGCCATGGCATCGTGCAAGGTTTCGACGAACACCACGCCGTCGAACCAGTAGTCGCGCGCGGCGGCGCGCGGGCCATTGACCTCGATGAGATCGACGGCTCGTCCGATGACACCCGGCAGGCCAACCAGAGCAGTCCACCACTCGTTCGGTCGGCCGTTCACGTTCCATCGCGGTGTTTCCGGAATGAACGTGCCCCGCCCCAGATCTTTTTCCAGCAAGAAGGCAATGGCTCCGGCAGCCGATTGCGGCCCTTCCACACACCATCCGCGAAGCCGTTCGCCAAGAAGCGCTTCGACGGCCCGATCCAATCCCGGCGGCACGATCAACCATTCGGCCACCGCATCGTGTACACCCTGACACGTTTTGAGTGCCGTCGCCTCTTCCTCGCCCGGCCGGCCGTAGCCCATGTCTTCGCGCAACACGCCTGCAAGCGCGCGAAGATGCGAATCCACCGCCGCCAGTTCCTCCGATTGCGCGGACAAGGCCTGTTCAACAGTCGTCAACTCGCCTGCGATGTTCAGGGAGCGTTGTTCCGCTTCCTCATGCCGACGGCGAAGATCCAGCACAATGTGCTCGGCGGCGTGACAAGCCTCTTGGAGTTGGTGCTGCCTCTCCAGCGCGCTGTCGTGCTGAGATTGGACGTCCTCCCGTTCACGAGCCAGCCGCCCGTCACGCGCCGCGACCTCTTCCGCACGCGCGTTCAATTGCGCCAGCCCTTGCTCGGCGTTCGCCACCAACACGGCAAGATTGAGCACATCCGTTCGGCCGCGCTCTTCTTCTTGAAGCGTCGCGGACCGCTGCTGCTGCAAAGTTTTCATGTCGTGGTCGAGGGCCGCCAGCGCTTGCTCCCGTTCGATACACGCCTGCTCGAGACGTGCGAGCTCGGTCAGCAACGCCGCCTCAGCGTCTTTGGCCTGTGAGTGCTCGCCTAGCAGCTGCTGACGGTCGTCCTGGCTCTGCTGCTGCTGCTGCTCGTAGAGTTCGCTCTTGTTCCGCTCGACCTCGGCAGCGGTCAGCGCCTGTGCCTGTTGCTGTTCGACCCGCGACAGTTCCTCTCGACGCGCGTTGATCCCAAGACTGGCGTCCGCGATCGCCAATCGAATGCGTTCGAGCTCCGCATGGAGTCTCGCTTGATGAGCCGCCTGCTCGGTTTCCTGTCCTGCCAACACCTCGAGCTCTCGCTCGAGATCCATGATCGTTGCGCGCAATCGGCGGAATTCATTGGTCAGCAATTGCACTTCAAGTGTCCGTGCCTCGTGCTGGAGCACTTGATAGGACCGGGCCTGGCGTGCTTGACGCTCCAACGAATTTAGCTGCTTTTTGACTTCGGCGATGATGTCGCGGACACGCAGCAGATTCTGTTGCGTGGCATCCAACTTTCGCAGCGCTTCTGCTTTCTGCTTCTTGTAGCGCACGATGCCGGCGGTTTCTTCGATCAACTCGCGGCGGTCTTGAGGCGATGCGTTGAGAATCTGGTCGATCTGCCCTTGCGCAATGACCGTGTGCCCTTTGGTTCCGGCTCTGGTGTCGAGGAGGATGCTGCGGACGTCCTTCAATCGGCACTGCGTCTTATTGATGAGATATTCGCTGTCGCCATTGCGGTAAAGGCGGCGGGTGATCATGAGATCCTGATATTCCGATAATTGGGTCGGCAGTCCGCTTTCACTTCCAACCTTCACCTGGTCGAGTCCGCTGATGATCAACGATACTTCCGCCATGCCCAACGGCTTGCGTAATTCCGTGCCGTTGAAGATGACGTCCTCCATCTTCTCGCTGCGCAGGGTCTTGGTGCTCTGTTCACCCAGGACCCAGAGAATGGCATCCACGACGTTGCTCTTGCCGCTTCCATTGGGACCAACAATGGCTGTCACGCCGTTGGGAAATTCGATACGCGCTTCGGCGAATGACTTAAACCCCACCATCTCAAGCGACTTGAGATACATGCCCTGCTCCTTTGCTGGTTGATCGGATGGCGACGCGACGAGGCGAGATCACGAGTGGGTTTTGTAGCACAGCACCGGAGAGAAATCAAAGAAAAATACCGCAGGTAGTGGCTAAGGGAGAGGCCAGCTACAACATTTGGGGATGCACGCCGGGTTATCGCGCGGGGGTGGCGGCGGACTTATTTGGAGGTGCGATCGAGATCAACTCCTTGGGAAGCAGAAATTCGACATCCTCCTCGATGACGGTCAGATCTTCGACTTCGGCCGTCCCATACGTTTTCAAATAGGCGACCACTTCCTCGACCAACACTTCCGGCGCCGACGCGCCCGCCGTGATCCCGATGGCGTTGACGCCCTGCAACCAGGCGGGATTGATATCGGCAGCCGAATCGATCAAGTACGAGTTGATGCCGCAATGTTCGCCCAACTCGCGGAGACGGTTGGAGTTCGAGCTGTTCGGCGATCCAATGACGAGAATGACGTCGACCAACTTCGACAGTTCCTTGACGGCATTCTGGCGATTTTGCGTCGCATAACAGATATCTTCCTGGTGCGGCCCCTTAATGTGAGGGAACCGCCGGTGCAGCGCTCCGACGATGTCACGACATTCATCGACGCTGAGCGTGGTCTGCGTCACGTAGGACAAGTTGGTGGTGTTTTCGACATGCAATTGCTCGACGTCTTCCACGGAAGAGACCAGGTGAAACTTGTCCGGCACTTGCCCCAAGGTGCCGATCACTTCTGGATGCCCTGCATGACCGATGAGAATGAGTTCGTATCCCTGGGTGTAATCTCGATTCACCTCGTTATGGACTTTGATCACCAGCGGACAGGTCGCGTCGATGACGTGCAGCCGGCGGCGATTGGCTTCCTCCCACACGGATTTGGCGACCCCGTGCGCACTGAAAATGACGACCGACCCCTCGGGCACCTCGTTCAGTTCTTCGACGAACACCGCCCCCTTCTGTCGCAAGGAGTTCACCACGTGGCGGCTATGCACAATTTCATGGCGGACATAGATCGGTGCTCCGTACTTGCCGAGAGAGAGATCGACAATGTCGATGGCCCGGTCGACACCGGCGCAAAACCCGCGTGGATTGGCGAGATAAATCTTCATGACAACCCCTTTCTGCCACACCTTACGTGAGTTCATAAGGCGCAGTCAATAAAATAGCCGCGGCCGTCTGCCCGCATCCCCGTGCATTTTCAACGACATGCGCGCTTGACAGCGCTTGTCTTGCCCCGTAGGCTGGGTCCCACCCTCCATGGCCAGTGGCGCCGCCAAGAAAATCCTGATCATCGAAGACGAGAAGGATATTCTTCAGTTGGTCAAGCTGTATCTGGAGAAAGAAGGCTACCGCACGGTCACGGCCACCACGGGGACCGAAGGGTTGGACAGCGCAAAACAGCACAAGCCCGACCTCATTGTCCTCGATTTGATGCTGCCGGAAATCGACGGCCTTGAAGTGTGCAAGCGCCTTCGGTCTGCGCAGGAGACCGCCATGCTGCCAATCATCATGTTGACGGCCAAAGCGGAAGAAACGGACCAGGTCATCGGTCTGGAGCTCGGCGCCGACGATTATGTGACGAAACCTTTCAGTCCCAAGGCGCTCGTGGCCCGTGTCAAAGCCCTCATGCGCCGAGTCGAGCGCAGCCGCCAGGACACCCAGCAGTCCTATCAGTACGGGAAACTCACGATGGACCTGAATCGTCACGAGGTCACGGTCCAAGGAAAGGATGTGCCCCTCACGGCAAAAGAGTTCGGCCTGCTCGAGCATCTCCTGCGCCATCCCGGCCGGGTTTTGACCAGAGAGGTGCTCCTGAACCAGGTGTGGGGGTACGACTATTTTGGAACGACTCGAACCGTCGACGTGCATGTCCGCAGGCTGAAGCAAAAAATTCCTCTCCTTGACGATGCGATCGTATCCGTGAAGTCTCTGGGCTACAAACTCAAGGAACCGTGATCAGTGATGGGTGAGCAGTGATGAGATGCACGCCGAAGCATCCGCGCTCATGCGGCCGCTTTACTCATCACTCATCACAGATCACACCTCGCTGAAACCGATGACGCTTTCGATCCGCTGGAAAGTCACTCTCGCGATACTCTTCGCTCTCATGTGTGGATTCGTTCTCGCGGGGGTGCTGGCGGCCCGCTCGCTGGCGGAGCAGGAATTGCTGCAATCCGGACGGGCTCTGGAAGTCTCGACCAATGTGATTGCCTTTGATCTCCGTCCGCTGGTCACGACGTCCCCTCTGCCGCCGACCGCGCGTCTCCAAGTCATCGTTCGTGAATTGAGCGACCGGGCAAATGCGCGTGTGACGCTCGTCGATGCCTCAGGTCGGGTGCTGGCGGACAGTGCCGTACGGGACGCCGACTTGACCAGCATCGAAAATCATCGCTCGAGACCGGAAATCGCACAGGCCATTGCCACCGGCGCCGGCACCGACCTTCGCTCCAGCCATACGACCGGAGAACGCACCCTCTACCGGGCCGTTCGTCTCACGACCGAGGGGAACGAATCGACCTCGCTCTACTTGAGGCTCGGTTTACCGATGACCGCGCTGGAGCAGGAACTGTCCACGCTCAAACGCAACCTTACGCTGGCCTTTGGCAGCGCATTCCTGATCGCCGTCGGACTGAGTATCTGGTTGGCGCGAAGCCTCACGAAACCCCTTTCCGACATGGCCACGGCCGCGCGGCAGCTCGCTGCCGGAAACCTGACGGTTCACGTCGAGACCTCCGCACACGATGAAGTCGGGCTTCTGGCCCACACGTTAAATCATATGACACAGGAGTTACGCTCGAAGATCGAGGAGCTATCCGAGGACCGCTCGCAACTGTTGGCCATGCTCACCTCGATGGTTGAAGGCGTGATGGTGCTGGATTCAAGAGGTCGCATCTTACAGGTCAATCCCGCCTGGGAGCGCATGTTCGGCGTGACTCGAGCCGAGGCGCGTGGACGTCAGTCATCCGAGGTGTTCGCGCATTCCAACCTGAACGCCTTGATCTCAGCCGTTCTGGCCTCCAGAGCCGGACAAGAGGCCGAAATCCTCTTGACCAACGGCCGTTGTCTCAACGTGGAGGCGTCCGTGGCCGGCGGGGAGCAGGACAACGAAGCTTGCGCGGTCCTCGTCTTTCACGACATCACCGAGTTGCGCCGGTTGGAACACATTAGGAAAGATTTCGTCGCCAATGTCTCGCATGAGCTGCGCACGCCCTTGACTTCGATCAAAGGGTACGTCGAAGCGCTCTTGGACGGCGGCAAGGATGATCCGCAAACGAGCGTGCGCTTTCTCGACATCATTCTGAAGCAAAGCGACCGGCTCAATTTGATCCTCGAGGATCTGCTTCAGCTCTCGAAGATCGAATCGGGACAGGTCCAATTCAAGCAGGAGCCCTTGCACATCGGTTCGGTCGTGGATCGGACCATCGCGATGATCAAGCCGCTTGCGGACAAGAAACAGCATCAACTTCGCGCTGCGGTCGACGCCGACCTGCCCTTGATCAACGGTGATCAGGAGCGGCTCGTGCAAGTGCTCGCCAACCTCCTCGACAACGCGATTAAGTACACACCGGAGGGAGGCCAGATCACCGTGGCGGCCCGCCGCATCCCGGTTCGCGGCCACCGCACAGAGGACGGACTGCGCGAGGGCGTCGAATTGACCGTTACGGACACCGGCATCGGCATCCCGGAGAAGGATCGCCCGAGGGTCTTCGAGCGATTTTACCGCGTGGATAAGGCACGCTCGAGAGAATTGGGAGGGACCGGTCTCGGCCTTGCGATCGTGAAGCACATCGTGGAAGGACACGGAGGACAGATTCGCGTAGAAGGCAACGTGCCGACCGGCAGCCGTTTTGTGGTCCGGTTACCGGCTGAAATTGACGCGCGAGCCTAGACGAAGGCCGACATGATGAGATAGATGAGCGTCGAAAGAATCCCGGCGCCCGGCAAAGTAAAGAGCCACGCATAGAGAATGCGCCGCGTCACACCCCAGCGCACTGCAGAAAACCGTTTGATCGCACCGACACCCATCACGGACGAAGTGATCGTATGGGTGGTGCTCACCGGCAACCCGATATGGGCCGTAAACATGAGGACGGTTGCGGCGCCGGTCTCAGCGGCAAATCCGTGAACCGGCTCGAGCTTGACAATCTTCATCCCAAGCGTGCGGACGATCCGCCAACCACCGGCGGCCGTTCCTAATCCCATCGCCACCGCACAGGCGCCGATGACCCACGTCGGCACCTCGGCTGAGGGAATGTGGCCGCCCGACACCAACGCCAACGTGATGATGCCCATGGCTTTTTGAGCATCATTGGCGCCGTGACTGAACGCCATGAAACAGGCCGAGACCAGCTGCAGCCGCTTGAAGAGGCGAGTCGCCACCGCGCGCGTGACGCGAAAGAACAGCCAGCTGATGAGCACCATGAAACTCAGTCCGATTGCGAAGCCGAAGAACGGCGAGAGCACCATCGCCTCTAAGACGGCTCGCAGCCCGTTCAATTTGACGGTGTCCCACCCCCCGTGCGTCAGGGCCGCTCCCACAAGCCCTCCGATGAGGGCGTGCGAGGAACTGGTCGGTAATCCCAGCAAGAGCGTAAAGAGGTTCCAACAGATGGCCCCGGCCAGAGCAGCCGCCACCATGTGCTGCGTCACGCCGGCCGGATCAACAATCCCGGAGCCGACCATCTTGGCCACCGCCGTGGACATAAAGGCGCCGGCGATGTTGAGCACGCCCGCGCCGATGACGGCCACAAACGGACTGATCACGCGCGTCGACACCACGGTGGCGATCGCGTTGGCACTGTCGTGCCATCCGTTCGAAAAATCGAACAACAGCGCAAGCACAATGACGAGTATGAGCATTCCGGTGAATTCAGGCATTGTTGTGAGCTAGCGGTGAGGGGCTAGGGGCAAGGGGACGTGCCTCTCGCATCTTTAGACTAGTGGTGTTTCAGGGCGATGCGTTCCAAGATGTTGGCCACGTCTTCGCAGCGGTCGGTCCCGGCTTCGAATCCCTCGTAAATCTCTTTCCATTTGATGACCGCCATGGGGTCGGTCTCTTTGTCGAACAGTTCGGAAATGGCATCGCGGGAAATCCGGTCGGCTTCATTCTCGAGACTGTTCACTTGCACGCTGCACTCTTTAACATCGGGGTGCGCCATTCCCAGGCGGTCGACGCCGGCCCCGACGGCGACGGACGCCTGATACAGGACGTCGGCCAGTTTCACCGCTCGCGGCGTCGGCTTCGTGATTTTGTAAAGCACGAAGCGGTCGGCGATCGCCTCGGCGACGTCGAGGATATCGTCCAAGGCGCTCGCCAAATCGTGGATGTCCTCGCGATCGATCGGCGTAATAAAGGTCTGGTTGAGTCGGAGAGCAATGTCATGCGTGATGCCGTCTCCCACGTGCTCGACTTCTTTGATGCGCTTTGCCTGGTCGGTGGCAGACTGGTAATGCTCCATCATGTCCTTCAGCAGACGGCTGCCTTCGATCATGTTATGTGCCGCGTTCTTGAACAATTCAAAGAAGGACTCTTCTTTTGGAATCAAGCCAAACATCATCAGCCCTCTCTATGCATGCCGTTTGCCTATTTGCAGCCGACCTTTCACCAGCGAACGAGACCGGAAGCCCAGGTCAGTCCCCCGCCAAAACTGCCGAGCACCATCAGGTCGTGCGGCTTTACCTTGCCGGCTTTCACGGCATGATCCAATGCAATTGGCAACGAGGCCGAGGAGGTATTTCCATACCGTTCGATCACGGAACAGATCCGATCCGGCGGGATGCTCAGGCGTGAAGCCAGTTGAGAAAGAATTCTTCCGTTCGCCTGGTGGACGACGAATTGCGCTACGTCCCGCAGCTCGATGCCGAATTCTTTCACAATGTTCCGTATCGCCTGTTCGAGACGCTTGACCGCGAGACGAAACAGCGGCGCGCCTTGCATCCGCAACGTATGACTGCTGGCCTTCAAGGTCGCAAGGTTGGAAGGCCGGCGTGAGCCGCCCGCGTCAATTCGAATCAAATCATGCCTGGATCCGTCTGCGGCGAGACGAATGCCGAGCAGGCCGCGGCTGGGTTGGCTCTCCTCCCACTCTCCCTGCACGATGACGGCACCGGCCCCGTCGCCAAACAAAAAGGCTGTATCCATGTCGTGTGGATCGAGGGTGCGGGATTTGATTTCGGCCGCAGCGACGAGGCATGTCTTGATCTGCCCGCTTCGGATCATGGCGTCGGCCATCGAGAGCCCATAGAGAAAGCCGGAACAAGAGGCCGCAACATCGAACGCCGGCACTCCCGCGCAGGCCAACTTCCGTTGGACGTGGCAAGCCGTTGAAGGAAAGGCCATGTCGGGAGAGGTGGTCGAAACGACAATGGCGTCCACCGCCCTCGCGTGGAGACCTGCGGCCTGGAGCGCAGTGCGAGCCGCCTCGACAGCCAAATCGGAAGAGGCCTGATCGGTCCCTGCCCAACGCCGTTCTTGTATGCCGGTGAGCCGACTGATCGTGGCAGGATCGACCTCTAATAAAGCCCCCGCCTCGCGATTGGAGACCACTCGTTGGGGGACATAGGACCCGGTTCCGATGATTCTCGATCGAACCATTACTGAAATGCCAATGGGTTGCACCAAACCGCGGGATTATAGGTCTCACGCCTGCGGGGGTCAACCCAACCATTGGAAAGATTGCATTTGGAGTGCTCTCCTGCTAGTTTTGGGGAGAGATGTTGAACATCAACCAGTTACGGATGCTGTTCCCCATGCGCCCACAGAGGGTGGCCTTCGCCATGAGTGCTGCCAGCCTCTGCTTGCTGCTGGGTTGCTCGAGTACGCCCAAGAACGGCGATCCGACCTCCAAGAAAGCATTGAGCGGAACCGACGAGTCGATCTTTCTCGGCGATACGATCGAGAAAAATTACGATCCCAATGTCATCATGAAGCGCGGCGAAGCCTTCTTCGAAAAGGAGGAATTCGCGGAAGCGATCGTTGAGTACAACCATTTCCTCGATCTTCACCGCAATCACATGCTCGCCTCCTATGCAGCTTTCAGGATTGGCGAAAGCCACATGAAACGCGCCAAGGGCATAGAACGCGATCCGGAACCCATCCAGAAAGCGATCGATTCATTTGAACGGCTGCGGAGAGATTATCCGGGGAGCCGGTACGACGGCCAGGCTGCGGAAAAGATCCAGGAATGCCATGATCTGTTGGCCCAGATGCATCTCTTCGTCGGGCAATTTTACTATCGGCGTGGATCCTACCTCGCCGCCGCCCACCGCTTCGAGCAGATCATGAAGATCTATCCCGACAAGTCCGTCGCACCCGATGCGCTGTACTTTTTGGCACTCAGTTATCACGATCTGGGCGCGGATGACTGGGCCAGTGAACAATTGACGTTACTGGCTGAGAAATATCCGAACACGGCGCATTCCGGCGACGGCGCAAAACTGCTCGCGAAGATCGGAAAGAACCAGCCCGCCGTCGTGGTGGCAAAGAAATCGGAGCCGACTACGGGCGCTTCCGCACCTACCTCCGGCGTCGAGACTCAGCGTTCGGCACCTGGAGGAGGCATTACCCCCCAAGTGGCCAACGGGCTCATGCGTCTCCCTTCCGCAGCTGTCATGGAACAGGGGTTTGTGACCTGCCGGCTCGGCGCCTGGTGCTAACCACAGGCTGATGAAATCAGCTGCTGGCGTCGTTCTCACATCGCTCGGACCCTCAACGTACCAAACAACGTACGCTTCGGCCCCTCGCTCGCTGCGGCCTAGCCAGCAACTGATTTGATCAGCCTGAACGTGTGGCGCTTCGAGCTTTGCTGGGAAGGCTTTTTGAGACGATGCTGGCGGCCGTATATCCGCAGAACGTTCAAAACGACCGTTCAGCCAGGCCGCAGCAAGAGAAGGACCGAGGCATACGGTTTTGGTATGTCGAAGGACTGAACGAAGCGAGAACGCCGCTGGCGGTCGTTTTCAACGTTCTGCTACTGGCCCAGGTACCAGCCGATGCCATACCTCTCCAAAAAGCTTGTGATCATCGTCAGCGAATTGGCGTAGATCATGACTCCGACGATGACCAGAAGTACTCCGCTGACCGTGGAGACGCCCCACAGATAGGCGCGAGCCTGTTTGAAATAGGCCAAGAAACGGTCCACGCCCAGCGCGGTGAGAAAGAGCGGCAGGCCCAATCCGAGAGAATAACTGGTCAACAATAGCACGCCATCGAGCAAGGAATCCGTTGTGCTGGCATAGAGCAGGATGGTCCCGAGAACTGGACCCACGCAGGGCGTCCATCCGGCCGCAAAAGCAATGCCGATCAAAAACGAGCCGAGATAGCCGACGGGACGATTGCGAAACTGAAATCGGTGTTCCATCTGCAGAAAGTTGATGTTGAGAATTCCCAGCAGATACAACCCAAAGATGACGATGAGGACCCCTCCGATACGCCGAATGTGATCCTGATAGGTAATGAGCAACTGGCCGATCACACTCGCCGATGCGCCGAAGGCGATGAAGACCACCGAAAAGCCGGCGATGAACAGCAGGGCATTGGTGACGATCGCCATCCTGAATCGGGAGCGCGCGTTGGCGTCCGTCAGTTGTTCAATCGACAGGCCCGTAATGTAGGAGATATACGAGGGAACCAACGGCAGCACGCAAGGTGAGACGAACGAGAGCAGGCCGGCCGAAAACGCCGCGATCAGTGAAATTTGAGTCAGGGATTGGGACACGAGACTCGCCTCTACACGACTAGGATTTCATCAACATCTCGATCAGTTGGTGCGCTTCGGGAGCTTCCCAATCGCGGGCGCCGAAGATATGGTGGCGCACGATCCCTTGCCGGTCCACCATGAACGTCATTGGAAGCGTGCGTGCGCCATAGGACAAGCCAACCCGGAAATCCGCGTCATGGAGAATCGGAAAAGTCAGCTTGTTTTCCTGCTGAAACGGTCTTGTCACCGCGACCCCTTGAGCATCGGTCGAGACCGCGAGAATTTCGAAATCTTTGCGATCGTACGCACGATAGAGCTGTTCCATGGCCGGCATCTCGATCCGGCAAGGCCCGCACCAGGTCGCCCAAAAATTCAAGAGCACGACCTTCCCGCGCAGATCCGTCAGCGAGACCATGCGTCCATTCATGTCCCGTAGCTGAAAGTTAGGAGCCGGCTCCCCGGGCTTGACGACCCCGCGCTGCGCAATCGACACGACGGTGTCCCCATTGCCCGCAACGAACACCGCCGTCCCCAGAAGCAGCGACAACAATCCGGCTGTCACGAGAGGCCCCCTCATCCTTGTGGTACCCTCAGATCCTCTCTCATCATGCCATAGTTCAGCTGACTGAGAGAGGACGCTCGGCGGTCTTGGGCGTCACGTTGAGAAGTTTGGTCAATACCTGCAGGCTATCCAGCCTCGTCCAGTCTCGCGGGCCAATGACGATTTCGCGGATGATGCCTTCTTGATCGATGATAAAAGTTTCCGGGACCCCCATTCGCTTATACGGCTTATCCGTCTTTCCCCACGAATCGACGAGAACAGGAAACGTGAGGTTCATGCCTTTGACAAACGGCGGAATATCCTTGGTGGTCGTGACACGGTCGATGCTGACTGCCAGAATCACCAGCCCGTCCTTCTCGAAATTCTTGTTCAGAATTTCCATGGAAGGCATTTCTTCGCGGCAGGGCTTGCACCAAGTCGCCCAAAAGTTCAGAAAGACCACTTTTCCGCGAAAATCCGACAAACGGTACGGCTTGTCGTTCAGATCAGAGAGCGCAAAGTCAGGCGCCGGTTTGCCGACGACTAGCGGTTCGTACTTGGCACTTTGCAGCCACACGATCGTGAAGACGGCGATGAGAATCGCCGTGCCGACAGCGAGAATTAGCAGGCGCGATTTGCCTTGTGCAGGAACTGAGACTGGAATTGAATGCTCTGTCATGAACGATTCTCCGCTACTGTCTTGTCGTATGCTCAAAACGGTCGAGTATCTCACCCCCCGCCCCGGCGATTCTTCTGCACCCTCCCGTCCCACCGATTGCTCTGCAATCGATTGCCCGAGACGCGTCGTTCACTATCGTCACCCGCCCACCCCGACGCGCCGAGACGCGTCGTTCACCGTGAAGGCCGCAGTGAGTGAGAGCCCGAGGAGGTACATACCAAGCTTCGCTTGAGCCGCTCGCTTCGATCAAAGGCGAGCGGAGAGTTACTTTGCCTCCAGTAAGCTTGCTTCGGAGGCTGAGGGGAGCGAGCGACCGAGAACGAAGTTGGAGACTGTTTTCAGCATCCGACTAGGCATAGGCATGCAGACCGGACAGTAAGAAGTTCACCCCCCAGAAACAGAAGATGACCATCAAAAAACCAAAGACGGCATAGATGGCCGCGCGCCGGCCTTCCCAGCCGCGAGTCATCCGCGCGTGAATGTACGCGCCGTAAATCAACCAGACGATCAGTGACCACGTTTCCTTGGGATCCCAGCTCCAGTAGCCCCCCCAGGCGTAGTTCGCCCACATGGCCCCAAGAATGATGCCGAACGCGAGTAAGGGAAATCCAATCATGATGGCCTTGTACCCCAGTTCATCGATTGTCTCCAGATCGGGGAAGGCGGCATAGAACCGTGAGCGGCTGCCCCGCTGCTCCGCCCGCTCCTTGAAGAGGTACATGAGCCCCAGGCCGCCGGCCATCGCGAAAGCGGCGTAGCTGGTCAATGTGACCGAAACGTGAATATAGATCCAATAGCTATTGAGTGCGGGCACCAGCGGCTCCGCCGTCTGGTAGCGGTACGGAAGAAGGGAGGCGGCACCCATCGCGATGAATCCGATCCCGACGACGAATGCGCCGATCGCTTTGATCCTGTACCGAAACTCGAGCAGCACATATCCGAGGATAATTGCCCAGGACACATAGGCCATCGCTTCGAACTGGTTGGACCAAGGAGCGAAGGTCCCCGAATGCTCGAGCCGCTCGAACGCGCGCGTCAACAGGGCCGCCGTATTGACCAACCAACCGAACACCGTCACCAGCGTGGCCACCTGGCCTAATTGCGTGGCCCAGGCCCCATCGCGTTCCTCATAGTCCTCTACCGGGTGTCCGGCCGGCGCCAAGGTCATGGCAGGTCGACGGGCGAACAAGTAGGCGACATAGAGAGTGAGGGAAGCGAGGTAGAGCCAAAACGTCATGTCGAAGAGAAACAGTGAGCGGGCCATCATATCCTCCGTCGATCGCGCTGAGGGTCTTCGTCAGACCCGTGTATCATACCTAAGACCGGTCTCTTTTGGCCACTGGAGGGCTGTGCCACCCCTGTGAAACGCACGCCTCGGCGCGCGGGGGCGGGTGAAACTGGTGACTTTCTTGAACCGCCCGAATTACGCCGAGAATGTTCGTATTTTCTCTGTGAGCTTGCGGAATTCCTTTTGAAAATCAATCTGGCTCTTGTGCGTGGTGCCTCCCACATGCACCGTGACCCCTTCGGCCGATGGAATGATCTTTGTCCATAACCGCCGGTGGTAGATGAAGGAAGAGAGGGTGATGCCCACGACGATCATCGTCGAACCGATCCAGACGATGTTGATTCCCGGATTCTTCGCAATCTGAAGACCCGTATACTTTTTCGGCTTGTACCCAACCAATTCAAATTGATATTTGGAGTCTTTAATTTCGAACAAATCTGGAAATTGGTAAAAAATCCATGGAGTCGCCTGCACGGTGCTCCGCTCGTTGACGGTCAGTTTGATCGCCGGATTTGCATGCTCGATCGTCTTTGAATAGACCTTTTTCTCCGTCGAATTGAATGCGAAATCGGCGACAAAGTCCGTAATGGCGAGTTTGAGATTCAAATCGGACAGGGTTTGCTCCTTCTGCCACTCGAGGTCGATGGTCTTGACGACCTTGTCCGTCTCCTTGTCCTTGATGTTGAGGCGCGCCACTTCGATCTGATCCCACGCATCGCCATAGCTCGACTGGTAGAACCAAATGCCTTTGTAGACCAGAGGATCGTTGACCGTGATGGTCTTCGTCAATTTGGAGTCGCCACCCTCCAGAACCGTCAGCGTGCTGTTATAGCTCTTCACGGCGCCGTTCTCGTGATAATCGATCCAAAACTTTTCCACCTTGAGATCGAAGTTTCCGCGCGGGATGTGGTAGGTCTGCCCTTCCAGGCAGACACCGAATTCTTGGAATCCGTAGTAGCTGCCGAGTAATCCGCCCAGCACGATCACCGTCGCGCTCAAATGCGCCATGTGTGCGCCGACCCGTCCCATCACGCCCTTGGAGGCGTAGAGCGTCACTTCACCGCCCTCGTTCTTGGCCAGGACACGATAGCCCTTCGCGACATAATGCTGCGCCAATTGCTGCGCCATGGATTCCTTGGATCCAGGCACGGTCACTTCAGCATGTTGCTTGAGCCCCTTGATGAAGCCCAGCGACACGCTCACCTTGTCTTGCTTCATCGACCGCCAGACCGCCGGGAACCGCTTGTAGAAGCAGGTCAGCGAGTTGATGCAGAGAAGGCCCAGAAGGCTCGTAAACCACCACGTGTGATAGACGTCCGTGAACCCGAGACGGAGGAACCACCGGTAGGCGTCTTCCCCGTATTCCTGAATGTAGGTTTCAGGCCGCTCGCCCTGTTGTATGACCGTCCCGATCGTCGCGGTGATTGCGATGAAGAGAAACAGGAACATGGCCAGCTTGATCGAGGCGAAGAATTCGACCAGTTCACGAGAGAATTCCTCCCATCCCACTCCGGGGGCTGGGGTACGGGGAGTATCCTGTTCGGTCAATGTTTCAGGCCGGCTGCTCATCGGTGACGTTTTGCGTTCCATAAGACACACAACCCTTACGGCCAGGGACACGGCAGTTGGGCGAGGGTCGGGTCGTGCGCTGGAAGGCGATTCCCTTATCCGGACAGTACGCGGTCCCGGCCGCAGATCGGGAGGAATTTCCTCAAAAGCAACGCATCTTACAAGCGCTGGAAAACGGCTGTCAAGCAACGGAGAACGCGGCCGAGACCGTCACCCCTACCTTAGAAGTTATAGACAATTCAGACGATTATCGCTATGATCTGCCCGGTTTCCACATCGGCGCTTCCTTCTCACACAGGGCCGTCCCCCTACTGAGATCGAGCAACTATCGCCCCCTGAACTTTTTTGAGGAGCATCAATGCGAAACAATTATCTGTTCACTTCCGAATCCGTCACGGAAGGGCATCCCGATAAGATCGCCGACCAGATTTCAGACGGCATCCTGGACGCCATCATTGCCCAGGACAAATACAGCCGCGTGGCCTGTGAGACCATCCTCACCACCGGCATTGCCTTTGTCGCCGGCGAGATTTCTACCAAAGCTTACGTCGAGATTCCCGACATCATTCGGGACGTGATCAAAGATGTCGGCTATTGCGACGCCTCATGGGGGTTCGATTTCCACACGTGCTCGGTCCTGACGTCGATCCATCAACAGTCGGGCGACATTGCCATGGGCGTGGATTCGGGCGGCGCGGGCGATCAGGGCCTCATGTTTGGCTATGCCACGAACGAGACCGCCGAACTCATGCCGATGCCGATTGTCCTTGCACACAGACTGACACGGCGGCTGGCTGAAGTGCGCAAGAAAAACATCCTGCCCTGGGTCCGTCCGGACGGCAAGTCGCAGGTGACCGTCGAATACAGGAACGGGAAGCCCATCCGAATCGATACCATCGTCGTCTCCACACAACACAGCCCCGACGTCACCAACAAGCAAATCGAACGCGGCATCATGGAAAAGGTCATTAAACCGGTCATGCCGAAGGGGCTCTATGATCCGACCAGCGTGAAGCACCACATCAACCCGACCGGACGGTTCGTGGTCGGCGGCCCGATGGGCGATACGGGCCTCACCGGCCGGAAAATCATCGTCGACACGTATGGCGGGCACGGCAGCCATGGCGGAGGCGCCTTCTCTGGCAAGGATCCCACAAAGGTCGATCGCTCGGCGTCGTACATGGCTCGCTACATCGCAAAAAACATCGTCGCAGCCGGCTTGGCCGACAAATGTGAAGTGCAGCTGGCCTATGCGATCGGCGTCGCGGATCCCGTCTCCGTCCTGGTCGATACGAAAAATACAGAAAAAGTGTCCGTGGACAATCTGGATAAGCTCGTGCGCAAGCATTTCCCGATGACTCCCCGCGGCATCATTGAGCACCTCAAGCTCCGCCGCCCCATCTTCAAAAAGACCGCGGCCTATGGCCATTTCGGCCGGAATGAACCCGAGTTTACCTGGGAAAAAATCGACAAGGCGAAGATCTTGCGGAAGGAAGCGGGCCTCTAACTGCTCTGGAATCGTGAAGAACGAACCGAGGGGACGGACCGAGCCCGTCCCCTTTTTTCTGACAACTCGCCGGCTCGGGTCACTGCGTCTCATTGTTCATCGTACGGGAGGTATTTGTGGATTACGACGTGAGGGATATCAAGCTGGCCGATCAGGGAAAACTCAAGATCGAATGGGCGGAAGCCACCATGCCTGTGCTGCGACTGATCCGGAAACGGTTCAAACGTCAAGAGCCGCTCAAGGGCGTGCGCGTAACGGCCTGCTTGCACGTGACAACTGAGACCGCCAATCTGGCGATTACACTGAAGGCGGGCGGCGCCGACGTTCGGCTGTGCGCTTCCAATCCGCTCAGCACGCAGGATGACGTTGCCGCGGCCCTCGTGCAGCACGAGGGCATTCCGACCTTTGCCATCAAGGGCGAGGACAACGCGACGTACTACCGGCATATTGAATCCGCCATCGCGCATCGTCCACACGTCTCCATGGACGATGGAGCCGACGTTGTCTCCCACTTACACTCGAAGCGGAAGGACCTGCTCAAGAACGTCATCGGCGGAACCGAAGAGACGACCACCGGCGTCATTCGTCTGCGGAGCATGGCGGAAAAAAAGGTGCTGCGGTTCCCGGTCATTTCCGTCAACGACGCCGACACCAAGCACATGTTCGACAACCGCTATGGCACAGGACAATCGACGATGGACGGCATCGTGCGTGCAACGAACCGCCTTGTCTGCGGATCCGTGGTCGTCGTGGTCGGTTACGGCTGGTGCGGCCGCGGAATCGCCATGCGGGCCAAAGGCATGGGCGCGGATGTGATCGTGACTGAAATCGATCCGTTGAAAGGTCTCGAGGCCGTGATGGATGGCTTTCGGGTCATGCCGATGGAGCAAGCCGCTCCCATCGGCGATTTTTTTGTAACCGTGACCGGTAACATTCACGTGATCAGAGGGGAGCATTTCGCGGTCATGAAGGACGGCGCGATTGTCTGCAACAGCGGACACTTCAACGTCGAGCTCGACATACCCGCCCTGGAGAAACAGGCCAGAAAACGCCGGATCGTTCGCACCGGTGTGGAAGAGTTTACGCTACGCAAGAATGGTCACCGCGTCAGCCTTTTGGGCGAGGGCCGGCTCGTGAATCTCGCCACCGCGGAAGGCCATCCCTCGAGTGTGATGGATATGAGCTTTGCCAATCAGGCGCTCGGCGCCGAGTACATCGTCAAGAACTACAAGCATCTCGAGAAGAAGGTGTACCCGGTCCCGCCGACGATCGATAAAGAAATCGCCCGTCTGAAGCTCGCCGGGATGGGTGTTGCCATCGATACGCTGACGCCGGAGCAAAAAAAATATCTCGCATCCTGGGAAATGGGCACCTAATCACAGGCTGATCGATGACGTGCGCGCTTCGCGCGGGTCCTGTCGACGATCATCGCTCGGCCTCGCCCCCCGCCCGGTGTGGGGCCCCGCTGCGGGCGAGCGATTGATCGTCACCACCCGCGCGAAGAGACTCACAGCCCAACGCCCGACTCCGACTAGAACCCTTTACCTAGTCTGCTCGTAGAGCGAAAGAGGAAGGCCGCCCTGACTTCGGGCGGCCTTTGTTTTTTTGGCGAGTACAGTAACCCGAGATTCACCACCCGCCCCACCGAGAAGTGAAAAAAGCGAAAGAAGATTGCTCCCGACCCGGTCGCAAGACCACAAGAGATAAGCGGGTATCGGACAAAGATTTTCAGTTTTCTTTCCGGATGAACGGACACGTGCTACTGTGGTCCCGTCAGCTTCACTATGGGAGGGTTCGCCATGCTCGACATTATTCTCGTTGCCGCCGCGATGTACGTATGCCCAGGAGAGGTCTACACGGACGTACCCCGTCCAGGATGCAGACCCCTTCAGGAATCAGGAAAGGAAGGCTTCAGCACGATTCCGGAAGCGCCCGAATTCAATTCAAAGTCTCCGGTCCCAAGCGGCGAAGGCGGCAAGATGATCAAAGACGGCCAAGCGAAGCTTCCTGCCGCCTCAGCCGAAGAGTGCGCGATGTACGACGAATGGGTCAAACTGTCCACAAAATCGAGCAGCATCGGCGCCAGGGACCTTTCCCCTTCCGAGTTCGAACGATGGACGAATCTCAAGCAGGTCTTCGGCAATAGTCCTCCACCCAACTGCCGGTAGGCGGGCCTCACCAGTCATCAACTGTGCTACAGTGAGGTGAAGTGCCGCAGTCCTGCTTGCCCGGAGCCTCCTATGAGGTCGACCTTTCACCCGCCGCGGCTGTCGGAATTCGACATTTCAGCTGAACGGGGTTTTCTACCGGAAGATCCTCGTGAGCATGTCCCCGACTGCGCGCCATTAAACGAGCTGGGACACGAGCTGCCGAAGTTGTTGAGTGCTCGGAGGGTCAGGGCGTTCATCGACAGGCAACCCGCACTCGTCTCTTCCGTTCCATCCTCCTGGCATGAACAAGACTACCGCGCCGCGATGCGGATATTGTCCTTTGCCGGTCATGCCTATGTCTGGGAGTCACCGGATGCTCCGGCCACCTCACTGCCACCGCAATTAGCAATGCCCTGGTATCACATCGCCCAGCGGGTAGGACGGCCGCCAGTCCTGTCTTATGCGTCGTACGCGCTCGACAACTGGCGACGTCTTGACGCCTCTAAGCCGATTGCGCTCGACAATATCGTCCTCTTGCAAAACTTTTTGGGCGGCCTGGACGAAGAATGGTTTGTGCTGGTTCACGTGCAGATCGAGCGGCAGGCTGGCGCCGGGCTGGCAGGATTGATTCAGGCCCTGAACGGCGCTTCGCTCGAGCGTGAAGCCGACGTGCTCGCAGGTTTACGGGCGTTGGCCCTGGCCCAAACGGAGATGCGGGATTCTCTATTGCGCATGAAGGAACGCTGCGATCCGTATGTCTACTACACCAGGGTCCGTCCGTTTATCCACGGCTGGAAGAACAGCCCCTCCCTGCCCGAAGGTCTCCTGTATGAAGGCGTCACACCCTATGCAGGACGGCCGCAGTTATTCCGGGGCGAAACCGGCGCCCAAAGCGCGATCGTGCCTTGCCTCGATGCCGGGCTCGGCATCGCGCATACTCCCGACCCTCTTATTCTCTATCTGCAGGAAATGCGAGACTACATGCCGCCTCGTCATCGGGCCTTTCTGCAGACACTTGAACAAGCCCTTGACGACCGCGGCCGGCCGCTGCTTTCCGGGTACATTCGAGACCGAAAAGCCATCAGCTCAGCTCTCTGGACCGCCTATTGTGCCTGCGTGGATCTGCTTGCCCAGTTCCGCGAGATCCATGTCGGCTATGCCGACAGCTACATCCATCGTCAACACCAGTCTCACGAAAGCAATCCCACGACCGTCGGAACCGGTGGCACTCCGTTCATGGCTTACCTCCAAAAACATCTGGATGAAACGAAGCAGGCGATCCTCCGATAATCGGCACCTTCAGCTTCTTGCAGACGGCGCCCTCGATGACCATTGTTGACTCGGCATTCGAACCGGCGTACTGTCCACCGTCAGAAAGGAGAACACACACGATGTCGGTCATGTGTTCCCTGGCAGCCTGCAAGGCTCAAACCGGAATGTGCGGGCATGAAAAGGCGATGCTCAGCGTCGCGTTGCTCGCGGCGATCGGGTTGGGCGCCTATTTCCTCGTAGGCTAGACCACGAACCGGCGGGAAGAGTCAGCCAGAACCGACCGATTTGGGTCGAGAGAGGGGTGTGCGTGCTCGACAAGGCGTTCCGCAGTTATGCCTTCATACTTTCAGAGACCTTCCGAGTCAGTTCTTTCGCAGTAAAGGGCTTGCGAATGAACGCAAGTGGCCGGTCTCCTACCGGCTCCAGAATACGATCGGTGTAACCGGACATGTACAGGATCGAGACCGCCGGCATGATGGAATAAATCTGTTTCGCGAGCTGAGGGCCTGTCATTCGAGGCATCATGACGTCGGTCAAGACAAGGCTGGGCGGCGAGGCCATGGTCTCCAAACGTTGTAGGGCGTCCATCCCATCACAGGCTTCTTGAACCGTATAGCCTGCAATCTTCAACATATCACTGACCGCCATCCGAACGTCTTCGTCATCTTCGACCAATAAGATCGTTTCGCCGCCACCAGACACAGAGACCGCAGAAGGAGGAACCCAGGCTTGTTGAACCAGCTCGGAACGAGGAAGGGCGACTGTGAACTCTGTTCCTGCATTCCGATCACTCTTCACCGTGATGAAGCCGCCGTTTTGTCTGACCATCCCATAGACACTGGGTAGTCCCAACCCGCGGCCTGTTTCTTCTCCCTTTCGTATGAAGAACGGCTCGAAGAGGTGCGCTTGCACCTCCGGAGCAATGCCGCATCCAGTGTCTCGAACAATAAGGTGTACATAAGGGCCGGGCTTCACGGCGTGCTCTCTTGCCAGTTCTTCCTGCACGGTAGCAGCGCTTGTGGACAGTGTGAGACACCCTCCGTTTGGCATTGCGTCACGAGCGTTAGAAACCAACACGGTGACGATGTGTTCAATCTGCTGACGATCGACCAAGACCGGCGCCGGCTTGCTATCGAGGGCCATCTGCAGAGAAACGCCTTTTCGTACCAATGAACGAATCTGGGGGTTCAGCTCATCGAGGGCCACATTGAGGTCCAGCTGGCAAGGTTGCACCATCTGATGATGACTGAACGCGACCAGTCGCCTCGTCAGCTCCGCGGCCCGATCCACCGCGCCTTGGATCTGACCGACCGGATCAACTGTGGATGTTGAACTCTTCAGCCCGTGGGCAATGTGCTCGCTCGCGCAGAGAATCACGGTGAGCAGATTGTTAATGTCATGGGCCATGCCTCCGGCCAGTCGGCTCAAGGCTTCCATTTTTTCGGCCTTCTGAGCCGCTTCTTCCAGGCGTTTGTGCTCCGTCACGTCTGTGATGGTTTCGATAATGTGAGTGCGTCCATCGTGGGTGGCGGCTTTTGACCACTGGACGAGCAGATGCTGCTTGTTCGGCAGGCATACCTCGTTCACCGTCACTTCCCCCGTGCTTAGAGCCTGAGGCATCTTACAGAACGCACAAGGCGCCGGACATCCGGCAATCGCTTCATAGCAGCTTCGTCCAGAGAGATCCCCCAGCTTCTGAAGCCCCGTTTCGTTTTGAAATTGAATCGCGTAGGTGGCTGGATCGATGACCGCGACCATCACTGGCTGGGCGTTGAGTAAACTCTGAGCATCATAGGAGGGAAGCATTGGAAGCTCAGAGCCAGACATGGGTAGACGCCTCCACCTGACGGCTAAGCATGAAGTGTACCCGCAAACGCCACTGGATCTTGGGTCAGGACTTGACCCCTAACACTCGGTGGATCAATGGCTTAATGGTCGTGATAGAGAGATAGCTGTAGGGTGTTTCTTACCATCCTGAATCGATCCAGGTACTCCTGACGTATTGAAATAGATCCAGTGCATCTGGTGCACGGGCCCTCGTCCATGGCTGCGGATCGCCGGTAAATGTTCTGCCTCTGCTATAATCCCGATCATTCCGGATTCATGACCACCGGCAACTGTTCAGATGAAGCCCACCTCGCTGCATGATCCTCAGCTCGCCAAAACACTCGTTCTCGATGAGCTCTTTGATCTCTCTCTGTACAAAGCTCTCAGGCAGGTCACTCGCCCCGATGTCCATCACACCTTAGATGAGCTGATCGCGGTCGAAACGGCCCATTTGGCATTTTGGAAGCGCTTTTTCGATCTTCCGATGGAGGAACTCAATTCGGGCCGGCGGCTCAAGCTCTCCCTTCTCATATTCGTCTGCAAGGTATTTGGCTCGACCGCCGTGCATTTGGTCCTCGAGGCGATCGAAGTGCATGGAATCAGGAAGTACCTCGCGCTCTGGCGCGAATACCAAGGCCAACCGCTTGGAGAAGCCTTGCAGGGCATCCTGATGGATGAATTCAAGCACGAGGACGTCCTCGTAACGGCGTTGACCGAGCGCAAAATCAATGCAGAGAAGATCCGCAACATTTTTCTAGGATTGAACGATGGCCTCGTGGAAATCCTTGGCGCCGTCAGCGGCTTTTTCGGCGCCTTCGGCGAAGCCAGCATGGTGCTCATTGCGGCATCGACCACCGCCGTTGCCGGAGCCCTTTCGATGGCTGCGGGCGCCTTCCTCGCGTTGAATAGCGAGAAAGAAGTGAAAACGACGGAGATCGCCAAGAAAATCTTCCTGGGAGAAGCGTCGGAGGTCGTGCCGATGGAAGAATCGCCCATTGGTTCGGCAGTCGTCGTGGGATCGGCATACATTGCCGGCGCGATGATCCCTGTATTACCTGTCTTCTTTGGAGCGACAAACGCCCTGTTCTCCGTTCTCACCGCAGGCCTGATGGTGATCTTCGTCTCCACCATTCTGTCGTTCTTGTCCGGTATGGCCGTCATCAGGCGCATCCTTCTCAATATGGCCATTATCACCATCGCCGTCAGCGTCACCTATGGGATAGGGGTGTTTGCCAAGCGTCTCTGGGGCATCGCCCTGTAAGAAGCACGCAGTGGCCCGGCTATGATAGGCCCACATCGTGGCGTGACCTATGGCAGAGATACATATAGGGCTCTCGGGCTATTCGTACAAGCCGTGGCAAGGGGCGGATAGGTTTTACCCGCCGACGCTCAAGCAGGCCGAGTTTCTCGGCTACTATGCTACTCGTTACGACACCGTTGAGCTGGACGGGGTATGGTATCGACTGCCGTCGGAAAAAGCGGTCGCAGACTGGCTCGCCTCCACCCCGCCCCGCTTTCTCTTTGCACCAAAAGTCCATCGTCAAATTACGCATCGCGCCCGCCTCAAGCCGGAATGTTATGACTTCATCCAGGTGATGCTGAGTAGGATGAAGCCGCTGGTATCCGCCGAGCGCCTTGGGCCACTGCTCATCCAATTGCCGCCCAACATGAAGCGCGACGAGCCCCGGCTCGAAAGTTTCCTCGGACAGTTGCCGGCGACGGTTCGATGGGCGATCGAGTTTCGACACGATTCATGGCATGAAGAGAGCGTCGAGACGCTGCTTCGGCGGTTCAACGCATCATGGGTCGCCGCGGAGACCGATGAGAGTCCCGCCGAATGCCGTGACACCGCGAATTTCTGGTATGTGCGCTTGCGTCGAAGCGAGTATGGTGAAGGCGATCTTGAGCAATGGGCCGGCAGGATTCGAAAGATGGTCGGCGCAGGAAAGAGTTGCTTCGTCTACTGCAAACACGAGGATGAAGGCTCGCCCTGGATCTGGGCGGACAAATTGCGAGAGCTGACAAGCACTCAACGGATCAACGAGCGTGTCGCCTAATGTCCCAAGGCTTTCTTCACGGCGATGCCGATCTCGGCGGGGTTTTTCACGACCCGCACGCCGGCCGCCTCGAGTGCCTTCATTTTTTCGTTGGCAGTGCCTTTGCCACCCGAGATGATCGCCCCGGCATGACCCATGCGTCGGCCTGGAGGCGCCGTGATGCCGGCGATAAAGCTGATGACGGGCTTCTTCACGTGCTTCTTGATAAACTCCGCGGCCTTTTCTTCCGCATCGCCACCGATTTCGCCGATCATGACGATCGCCTGGGTCTCCGGATCCTTTTCGAACAAAGGCAGCACATCGACGAACCCCGTGCCGTTTACTGGGTCGCCACCGATGCCGACGCACGTCGTTTCGCCTAACCCCAGCGTCGAGAGTTGATGGACGGCTTCATAGGTGAGGGTGCCGCTGCGCGACACGACGCCGACGATGCCCTTCTTGTGGATGAAGCCCGGCATGATGCCGATCTTCGCTTCATCAACGGTGATCACGCCCGGGCAGTTGGGTCCGATCAACCGGACGTCGCGGCCACCGAGCGCTCGTTTGACCTTGACCATGTCGTTTACGGGAATGCCCTCGGTGATGCAGATGATCAGCTTGATTCCTGCATCAGCCGCTTCAAGAATCGCGTCAGCGCAAAACGGCGGCGGCACGAAGATCAGGGAGGTGTCGCACTCGGTTTTTTTGACGGCATCGGCGACCGTGTTGAACACAGGGATGCCCTCCACCTCCTGCCCGGCCTTTCCCGGCGTGACTCCGGCGACAACCTTCGTTCCGTAGGCCTTGCACTGAGTCGCATGGAACGAGCCTTCTTTCCCCGTAATGCCCTGCACCACCACCCGCGTATTCTTATTAACGAGAATGCTCACGATTTAACCTCTTTTCTTTCTACTTTCCCTTTTTCGATTGTGAAACGCCTTCTTGCGGGTGGCGCCGAGCGGGCGCCCAAGCGCGCGGAGCGGGGGTCCCCACACCGGGCGGGGGTGCGAGCACGCTTCGGGCTGCTCGGCGACAGGACCCGCTCTTCATACTGCTTTTCCGGTCAGTTTCACAATTTTCTGTGCCGCTTCCCACAAGTCGTCGGCCACTTCGAGCTTCAGCCCGGATTCCGCCAGCAGCTTTCGCCCTTCCGGAGCGTTGGTGCCTTGCAACCGCACCACTAACGGGACCGTGATCTTGACCTCTTTGGCCGCCTCGATGACGCCGTGGGCAATCCGTTCACATCGCACGATGCCGCCGAAAATGTTGATGAAGATGCCTTTCACGTTCGGATCCTTGAGAAGGATGCGGAATCCCGCCGCGACCGTCTCCTTGGTCGCGCCCCCGCCGACGTCCAGGAAATTGGCGGGTTCGCTCCCCGCCAGCTTGATGACGTCCATCGTGGCCATGGCCAGGCCGGCCCCGTTCACCATGCAGCCGATGTTGCCGTCCAGCTTCACGTAGTTGAGATTGTTCGCGGTGGCTTCGATTTCCAATGGCTCTTCCTCATTTAAGTCGCGCATCTTCTGCACGTCTTCATGCTTGAAGAGACCGTTGTCATCGAACGAGACCTTGCCGTCCAGGGCCACGAGCGTCTTTTCTTTCGTGATGATGAGCGGATTGATTTCGACGAGTGCCGCGTTTTTCTCCATGAACAAGCGATACAGATTACCCAACATGTGGACGAAGGGATTGATCACGGCAGGCTCAATATTCTGCAGGCCCAAGGCAAACGCCACATTGCGGCCGTTGTGCCCCTGGAACCCGACCGCCGGATCGATAGCTTCCTTGATGATCTTCTCCGGAGTCTTTTCGGCCACCTCTTCGATTTCCATTCCGCCTTCCGTGCTCGCGATAAACGTCGGCCGGCCTGTGTCGCGATCGACGAGAATGGAGAGGTACAGTTCCTTCGCGATGTTGGCGCCTTCCTCCATCAACAGGCGGTGCACCTTGCGGCCCTTGGAGCCGGTCTGATGGGTGACCAGCGTCTTGCCAATGAGCTCCTTCGCGAGGCCGGCACAAGCCGTCTTGTCCTTGGTGATCTTGACCCCGCCGGCCTTCCCTCGGCCTCCGGCATGAATCTGCGCTTTGACGACGAAGACCGGGGTATTCAATTCGTTGGCCCATGCCGTCGCTGCCTCGGGAGATGTAATTTCTTTTCCTCGAGGAACAGGAACTCCAAACTGGGCAAACAACGACTTGGCCTGAAATTCATGAACGTTCATATCGCTCCTTAGAGGCTGCCAGCAGACCACTCCCGGCTCTTAACTGACTTTTCTGGTATAGGCCGGAAGAATCATTGGGGAAATAACGCCACTCGGATTTCCGTGCTTCCGGGCTTCAGCACGGAAGCGTTCCAAATGCTTGAGTGTGAGTTTCCCATGCTTCATCGCAGCTGCCCGGGCCGCTGCCGTCAGACCTGAGCGCTTGCCGAACACCATGAGATCAAGCAGGGAGTTGCCCATCAACCGGTTACGACCGTGAAGGCCCCCGGAGGCTTCGCCCGCCACGAACAGATTTTTGACGTCGGTTTCCGCATGGGTATCGATTTTGACGCCGCCGTTCTGATAGTGCAGCGTGGGGTAGATCAAGACCGGATCCTTGCTGATGTCGATCCCGAACCGCTCGAACTGCAGCATCATCGCGGGGAAATGTTTCTCGACCGTTCCCGGCCCGTGCTCGACATCCAGAAGCGGAGTATCCAGCCAAACGCCGACGCGCCCCGACATGGTGCGGATGCCGCGTCCTTCCTCGCATTCCCGGATGATCGAGGATGACACCACGTCGCGCGTATCCAGCTCGTTCACGAACCGCTCGCCCTTGGCATTCACCAAATGACCGCCTTCGGAACGAATGCCTTCCGTCACCAATGCCCCGATCAATTGCTCCGGATATACCGCACCGGAGGGGTGGTACTGAAACGTATCGACATGGGCCAATCTGGCGCCCATGCGGTACGAGAGACACAGTCCGTCTCCAGTCGCGCCGTAGTGATTGCTCGTGGGAAATCCTTGAATGTGGAGCCTGCCGATGCCGCCGGTGGCCAGGATGACGGATTTCGCCGACACGACGACATGGCGTTGATTGTCGAGATCCTTGAAAATGGCGCCGGAACAATGGCCTTCATCGTCACTCAGCAATTCGACGGCAGCGCAGAACTCAAGCAACTGAATCTTTTGATTCAGCACCTCATCCTTGAGCACGCGCATGATCTCAAGGCCGGTATAGTCCGAACACGTCAACAGCCGCGGCTTTGAGCTGCCGCCGCCCTTCTTGACGTGGAGGTTCCCGTCTGCCTGACGGTCAAAGAGCACGCCGAGATCGATCAGCCACTTGGCGATCGCAGGTCCGTCCTCCACCATGACCTTCAAGAGGGCATGGTCATTTTGCATGTGTCCGCCCTTGAGGGTATCGATGAAGTGGGTGACGGGAGAATCTTCGGGCGCCACCGAGATCTGCATGCCGCCCTGCGCCATGACGCTATTGGAGTCACCGAGCCGGAGTTTCGTGGCCAGGATGACCTTGGCACCCGATCCGTGCGCATGCAACGCCGCGGCGCAGCCGGCGCCGCCGCCGCCGATCACCAATACATCGGTCGTATAATGCGGTGAGAGATCGAGATCCTCCTGGATTGGACTATCGCCCTCCAAGAGCGTCGCTAGCTCGATGACCGTCCGATCGCCTTTATTGGGACCGAAACGAATTGGGCGATAGGCGCTGGCGCGGAAATCGGGATGATACTTGTGGATCAGCTGATCACGGTCAGCGGGGGAAAATTTAGGAATGGTCTGCTTTCGGCGGGCATCCCTGGTGCTATGGACGACTTGTTGAAGTGCGTGGATGTCCATGAATTTCAGTGACAAGTACAAAAGTTCGAAAGTTCGAAAGTTTCGCACCCGTATACCAACTTGAACACTTTCGCACCTTCTAACTTTCTTACTTTATAGTCGCACAATGATCAGCCAGTTCCTTTTCGCTCATCTTGAGAATCTTGTTCCATTCGTCATTGAATCGGCCGTCTTCGATCTCCTTGATGCGTGTGTCCAATCCCACGGGCTTGTCGCTGAAGTGAGCGCCCTGGGCGCGGCTGACATAGAGTGCGACGAGATTCGGCGCAATGTCTGCAATGCACACGGGCGTGCACATGCCGCACATCACACAGTCCATGAACATCTCGGAAACGCTTTTGAAGTCGCCGAATACCGCCTTCCATACGCCTTCCCGGACATCGATTTTCTGCGGACAGGCCTCGGTACACGCATTGCAGTTCCGGCAGAGCGGCGCTTCGGGGTACAGATTGAAAAGATCCTGCTTGGGATCCTGAAGCTGCTGAATGTCGTACGTGGCCTTCCGAGCCGGAAAGGGCGGCATCATCGTAAAGGACATACCGTCCTGTACGGCCGTTTGACAGGCCAAACAGGTGCGGACCTTCGGATCGTCCTTAGTGCGGTAGTACGTCGCGCACGCCCCGCAGAAGCCGCCGAGGCATCCGACGCCCCGCACGACCTCCTGGCCGGCGTACCACATGGCCTTGATGACGGTGATCCCTTCCGGCACTTCGACTTTCTTGCCGGAGATCTCGATCGTGACCATCCGGGGCTTCAAGACCTCAGGTTGGTCGATGATGTTTTGAGTATCGGTCGTTTCTGTGGCCATCTTCGTTGTTGTGACCAGTGATGAGTGATGGGTGATTAGCAGCCCTAGCCGCTCTTCAAATCCTCATCACCCATCACATGTCACCCATCACTGTCGTTACGCGATTGCGTCGATGATCCTGTTCAGCGTGGCGCTAGGACGCATCGCTTTGGACGCCTTGGCGTCGTTCGGATGATAATACCCGCCGATGTCCTGCGGCTTGCCTTGCGCAGCCAGCAATTCCTGATCGATCGTCGCAGCATTGTCGGCAAGATCCTTGGCGATCTTCGAGAACTTTTCGGCGATCTTCTTATCCGCCGTCTGTGCCGCCAGCGCCTGCGCCCAGTAGAGGGCCAGGTAGAAATGGCTGCCGCGATTATCGATTTCACCGACCTTGCGGGCCGGGGACTTGTTGCTCTCGAGGAATTTCGCGTTGGCTTGATCCAACGTATCCGCGAGAATCTTGGCCACCTGGTTGTTCCCAACCTTGGCCAAATGCTCGAGCGATGCGGCGAGCGCGAGGAATTCACCCAACGAATCCCACCGCAAATAGCCCTCTTCCTGGAACTGCTGCACGTGCTTCGGCGCCGAACCGCCTGCACCGGTTTCGAACAGTCCGCCGCCGTTCAAGAGAGGAACGATCGACAGCATCTTCGCGCTCGTGCCGATCTCAAGGATGGGGAACAAGTCCGTGAGATAGTCACGCAGCACGTTGCCAGTGCATGAAATCGTGTCCTTGCCTTCCTTCATCCGCTCCAGTGAGTAGCGGCAAGCATCGGCCGGGGACATGATCTTGATCTCGAGTCCGCTCGTGTCGTGCTTCGCCAAATAGGCGTTCACTTTCTTGATCAACTCGGCATCGTGTGCGCGGTCCTTGTTCAACCAGAACACGGCGGGAGCCCCGCTCGCCTTCGCACGGCTCACGGCCAGCTTGACCCAGTCCTGGATCGGCGCATCCTTCACCTGGCAGGCTCGCCAGATATCGCCTTCCTCCACCCTGTGCTCGAGCAAGGTCTTGCCGGACGCATCCACGATCCGGAACGTGCCGTTGCCGGGAGCCTTGAAGGTCTTGTCATGCGAGCCATATTCTTCCGCGGCCTGCGCCATCAGGCCAACGTTCGGTATGCTGCCCATCGTCCGTGGATCGAAGGCACCGTGCTTCTTACAGAACTCGACCACTTCGTGATAGACCGGCGCATAGCTGGCGTCCGGAATCACGCACTTCACATCCTGCAGCTTGCCCTCGGGATTCCACATCTTGCCCGAGTCACGAATGACCGGCGGCATGGAGGCGTCGATAATGACATCACTCGGCACATGCAAGTTCGTGATGCCCTTGTCGGAATTCACCATGGCCATCGGCGGCCGCTTTTTATACACTTCCTGAATATCGGCCTCGATCGCCTTGCGCTGATCCTCGGGCAGTGATTTGATCTTCGCGTACAGGTCGCCGATCCCATTGTCCGGATCCACGCCGAGCTTCTTGAGCGTCTCGCCGTGTTTTTCGAATACATCTTTATAGAAGACGGTCACGGCGTGACCAAAGATCTTCGGATCCGAGACCTTCATCATCGTGGCCTTCATGTGAAGCGAGAACAGAACGCCCTTCTTTTTGGCATCCTCGATCTGCTCTTCCAGGAACTTGCGCAAGGCCTTGACGCTCATGAACGTGGCGTCGAGCACCTCGCCGGCCTGCAAGGCAATTTTGTCCTTGAGCACGCTCACCTTGCCGTCGGCTCCCACGAACTCGATCTTCGCAGTGGTGGCTGCAGGGATCGTGAGCGACTTCTCGTTCGACCGAAAGTCCCCGCCGGACATGTGCGAGACATGCGTCTTGGAATCGGAACTCCATGGCCCCATCTTATGTGGGTGTTTCCGCGCATAGGCCTTCACCGAGAGCGGCGCCCGTCGATCGGAGTTGCCCTCGCGCAATACCGGATTCACGGCGCTGCCTTTGACTTTGTCGTAACGGGCCTTGATCTCTTTTTCCTTGTCGTCCTTCGGATTCTCGGGGTAATCGGGCAACTTGTAGCCCTGGCTCTGCAATTCCTTGATCGTGGCCACCAGCTGCGGAATGGAGGCGCTGATGTTCGGCAGCTTGATGATGTTGGCTTCCGGCGTCTTGGCCAGTTCACCCAATTCAGCCAAGGCATCAGGCTGCTTTTGCTCCGGCGTCAGATATTCCGGAAACACCGCGAGCACCCGCCCTGCAAGCGAAATGTCGCGCAGTTCCACCGTCACCCCCGCCGCCTTCGAGAAGGCATTGATGATGGGGAGAAACGAATAGGTCGCCAGCATCGGAGCTTCGTCGGTCTTGGTATAGATGATCTTGTCTGCTTTGGCCATGGTGTATCCCTCTTCTCGTCTCTGGTTTAGTTCAACGCGTTGAGCGCTGAACCCGCCTTGAACCACGCAATCTGTTGATCCGTCATGCTGTGGTTCGCCTGGATGGTGAGCGTACGTCCATCCGTCTTGTGTATGGTAACCACGACCGGCTTGCCAGGCGCCAGATTTTGTAGCCCCGTCACGCTGATGCGGTCCTGCTGCTCGATCTTCTCGTAGTCCTTCGGATCAGAGAAGGTCAACGCCAAGATCCCCTGCTTCTTCAGATTCGTCTCATGGATACGGGCAAAACTCTTCGTGATCACCGCGCGAACGTTCAAGAACCGCGGGGACATCGCGGCGTGTTCCCGGCTGCTGCCCTCGCCGTAATTTTCGTCACCGACGACGATCGATCCGATCCCTTTGGCTTTATACGCGCGCGCAATCTGCGCGATGGTCTGGTTCGATTCGCCGCTCAGCACGTTGGTGCCTTTTCCGGGCTCTGACGAAAACGCGTTATTCGCACCGAGGAACATGTTGTCGCTGATCTTGTCCAAGTGGCCGCGGAACTTCAGCCATGGACCGGCCGGTGAAATATGATCGGTCGTGGTCTTCCCCTTGGTTTTGATCAGCAGCGGCAGCTTCTCGAAATCCTTCCCGTCCCAACGCGGGAACGGCTGGAGCAGTTGCAGGCGCTCGCTGGTCGGTGGAATGTCCACGGTCAACGCATCGCCCTTCTCGGCCGGCTCCACATAGCCCTCCTCGCCCTTGGCAAAACCCTTCGCCGGTAATTCTTCGCCAACCGGAGGCTCCAGCTTGAATTCCTTGCCGTCCGCACCCTTGAGCTTCTGGTTCACCGGATCGAACCCGAGGTCGCCTGAGAGGGCATAGGCCGTGACGACTTCGGGGCTCGCCAGGAACGACAGCGTTTCGTTGATGCCGTCATTGCGGCCGGGAAAATTCCGGTTGAAGGAGCTGACGATCGAATCCGCCTTGCCTTTGACCCCGTCTGCGCGCTTCCACTGGCCGATGCAAGGACCACACGAATTCGAGAGCACGGTGCCGCCCAACTGTTCAAACGTCTGCAAAAAGCCGTCGCGCTTCATCGTGTGATAGATGCGCTCGGATCCCGGAGAGACGAGAAACGACGTCTTCGCCTTCAGTCCGGCCTTTAGGCCCTGCTGCGCGATGTGAGCGGACCGGCTGATGTCCTCATAAGAGGAATTCGTGCAGCTGCCGATCAATGCCGCCTTCAGCTGGACCGGATAGCCCTTCTCCTTCGCCTCGGCCGCGAGCTTCGAGATCGGTCTCGCGAGGTCGGGCGTATGCGGTCCCACCACGTGCGGCTCGAGTTTCGAGAGATCGACTTCCACGATCTGATCGTAATGTTTCTCCGGCGACTGGTAGACCTCGGGATCGGCCACGAGCAACGCCTTATGAGCAAGCGCGAGATTTGCGAGGTCTGAGCGGTCGGTGATGTTCATGTAGGCGACCATCTTTTGATCGAACGGAAAGACGGAGGTTGTCGCTCCGAGCTCGGCACCCATGTTACAGATTGTCCCCTTGCCCGTTGCGCTGATGGTCTCCGCGCCCGGACCAAAGTATTCGACAATCTTGTTTGTCCCGCCTTTGACGGTCAGGAGACCGCAGAGATACAGAATGACGTCCTTTGGAGAAGCCCACCCGCTCAGTTTCCCAGTCAACCTCACACCGATCAATTTCGGATGGAGGACCTCCCACGGCAGGCCCGCCATCACTTCGCCGGCATCGGCTCCGCCGACGCCGATCGCCAATCCACCGAGGCCACCGCCATTCGGCGTGTGCGAATCGGTCCCGATGATCAGGCAACCCGGGAACGCGTAATTCTCCAGCACGACCTGATGGATGATGCCGGCGCCGGGCTTCCAGAATCCGATCCCATACTTCTTCGCGGCCGACGCGAGGAAGTTGTAGACTTCCTTGTTTTCGTCCATCGCACGGAGAAGGTCCTTCTCCGAGCCCATTTCGGCGCGAATCAAGTGATCGCAGTGGATCGTGCTCGGCACGGCGACCTTTTTCTTGCCCGCCTGCATGAATTGCAACATGGCCATTTGGGCCGTCGCATCCTGCATGGCGACGCGGTCTGGGCGGAGGGCCAGCATTGCCTTGCCGCGCTCCCACGTTTGTGTCTCCAGGTTATCCGCGTGAGAGACCAGAATCTTTTCGGCCAGCGTCAATGCACGGCCGAACTTCGCCCTGGCGCTCGCACAGGCGTCGGGCATTTTAGCGTAGAGTTTTTTGGCAAGATCCATCGACATGGGTGTTCTCCGTTAATTACCGACGGCTGAACGCTATCAGCTGTCGGGCTTCAGCTCTATTTTAATGGCGGCACTTCTCTCCGCTTTGGCGCCGCATAGTTGACGAGGTAATCGAACAGCCGGATGAGTCGGCTGTCTTGGCGCTTCTGATCGACCCAATGGCCGATCAAACCAATCGTTCGCGACAGAATAAAGAAGCCGTTCAAACTGTCGATGGGGAAGCCCAAGTCGACCAAGACCGCGGCCATGGTGCCGTCGACGTTCAAAATCAGATTGTCCTTCTTCGCCGCGGTCACCTGCTCCACTTGCAGTGCAAAGTCGAGGCAGGGTGTCTTGATGTTGAGGCTCTTCACGTAGCCCACCAGTTCTTTGACGCGCTTGTCCGGATTGCGGAGGCTTTTGACGCGATGGCCGATCCCCGGAACCGGACCCACGTTCTTCTTCATGTAGGCGAGAAATTCATCCACAGACATCTTGTTGTCGACGGCATATTTGAACCAACGGCCGGCATCGGTGACGGCGCCGCCGAACCGGGGGCCGATCATGATGAGACCGGCTGCCACGGACTGCGAGAGGCCGATGCCTGCGCAGGCCGCAAGAATCGTCGCATACGCACCGCTCACGCAGGGACCGTGATCGGCCGACAGCATCATGATGCGCTTGATGATCTCCGCTTCTTGTTTCGAAATCAGCCGTTTGTCCCAAAGCAAGCCGATCACGTGGGGAATCTCGTACCCCTTATTGATCAGTTCGGATGCCGGATAGCCGTCGTAGCAGGGCTCGTCGCCACGGTCATCGCTGATGGTCGTACGGATGAGCGGGGCGACCATGACTTCGTCCGCTTTCATCGCCTCTTCGACGGATTTCGGCAGTTTCGGCAGCACGGTCGGCTCGACCGGCTCTTTGACCTGGCCGGACTTGAGCAACTCTTGATAGGTCTCCTTGATTGCCGGTCCAAGCGCGCCGAAGGTCGGCGGCACGAGAGCGCCCGCTTTCTTGAGTGCATCGGACTTCGAACGCGCTGAGCCTTCCCCTTTCATGCCTTCCTTGGCGCCCGCATGACCGAACTTCATCCCCTTCGGCAAACTCTCCTGACAGAACCCGGAGACGACGCCGATCAGTTTGATGCGGCGCTTCTTGGCGCCGTACCACTCGGCCGCCCGCTCCTCGAGGTCTCCGCCCATTTCGCCGACGATCACGACGGCCTTCGTCTGCGGATCGTTCTCGAACATCTCGAGGTAGCTCACATAGTCGGTGCCGGGATAGGCATCGCCCCCGATGCCGATGGCGGTGGTAATGCCGTCGGCGAACTGCGAACAGATCCAGATGATTTCGTTGGACAGGCCGCCCGACTTGGTGATGACGCCGAACGAGCCCTCACGATAGAGCTTGGACAGAACGAGATTGTCGAAGGCCCCCCCGATCACGCCCAACCGGCAGGAGCCGGCCGAGATGATGCCGATGGACGAAGGCCCGTTGAACACCTTGCCGAGTTTGCGTGCATGAGCCCCCAACAGTTTGGCGTCCTTTTCGGGCACGCCCTCGGTGATCATCGAGACGACCTTGATGTGCGAATCGTCGAGCGCTTCCATGCCCCCCTTCATCGCACGGTCGGCACCGATGTAGACCAGGCTCGTGTTGATGGTGGGATGATTCTTCGTGGCTTCGGCAATGGATTTATAGACGGGAATGGCAATGAGCCCGCTACCGTATGGAATTTCGTTGGTTTTGCCTGCATCCGGCGGATAGACGAACGCTTCGACGTTGAGGGGCCGCTTGATCAGGTAGCAGAATTCCGCCATGCGCCGCGCGGCGTTCACGCCGGCCTGCCCGCCCTGAATGACGACGCGGGTGTCCTTGTTGGCCAGAATACTCATCGCAATCTCCTCTTAAAAGCCGTGATGGGTGATGAGTGACACGTGATTGGGCGCTGGATGCCCGTCACCGCCCACTCTTCACTGATCACTGTTTCTGAAGCGCCTTGTCGACGATGTCCGTCAGCGGGGTATTGCGGTCGAAGACGTTGATGTCGAACCCTTCATCTTTCAGCGCACGCATGGCATCGAGGCCTTCCTTTTCGCGAGGCCCGCCGCGGCGTACCCAAATTCGCACGTGCTTGAGCTTGCCGTCCGCCTTGGCCTTCCGGAAGCCATTGATGATGCCGCCGAATGTCTTCTTGACGTCGGTGAAATTGGCAATCGCTCCGCCGACGATGATGTTCTTGATGCCGGGCAGCGAGCAGACCTTTTCGGTCAGCACTTCGACGGCCCAGTCGGGCGGATCACCGGAATATTCGGCATAATTGGCCAGTTTGCCTCCGCGCGCGACAACGGCATCCGAATAATAGACGCTGGCTCCGCCACCGGCCGGAAGCATTGCGGTGTCGCCGCCGGGGATCTCGATGAATTTCACCGATCCCTTGATCTTGCTGTCCACAGCCATCACTTCCATTTCGTCTTTGCTATACGCTCGGCCGAATTCGGCGGCGAATTGGAAATTCCAGTCCGGATGGCGGAATTTCGCATCGCCGTCCAGCAGCGTCACGGCATCGAGCGCAACGAGTTCGCCGTCGCTTTCCCGGGTGACCACAGGGTTGACTTCCAGATACTGCGCATCTTCGTTATCGAAACACGTGAACATCTTGCCGGCAAAATCGGCCATTTTCTTGACGAGCGGACCGGAAAAACCGGCGTCCTTGACGAGTTTCTCCAACGCCTCGGGCGATGGGTGCTGACCTACCTCCAGACAGAGACGTTTCACGCGGTCCCAATTGGATTCGACTTCGATGCCCCCGCAATTGGCGACGAGAACTTCGCTCCCCTCGCGCGTGGATTTCACCGCGCAATAGTATTCCTCTTTGTGCGGGATCATTTCGGAAACGATGACCTGGGAGACAGTGATGCTACCGACCTGACGGCCGATCATCTCCTTGGTGGCGGCAATAGCGGCATTCACATCGAGGCCGACTTTGACGAGTCCGAGCTTGAATCGCGATCCGAGCGCCTCATGGGCCTTGGCGACCAATTTCGATTGCTTCATCCAGTCATTGGCCTGACCGAGTTTGGAGAGTTCGTCGGCTGAGGTGACCACGACGTAGTTGGGAACGTGGATGCCCCATTTCTTCATCAGTCCCATCCCGGGACCTTCCAGCACCTTGGCCATGGCATCGCTCCTTGGGATATTGAAGAACGGCTGTAAGGGAGCCGGATTGTAGCGAAACCGCGGAGATGACTCAATACACCAGAGGTACTAAACAAGCGGGGATCAAAAGGCCTAGGACTCACCCGTGAGCAAATCGATAGCCCTAACCCTGCGTATTTTCACACCTTGCCTAGGATTTCCCCTGGCTTTTTCGAGAGAATTTACGGGGTACGCTTCCGCGATTGGCAGGCGGGACAAAAAAAAGAGCTGCGCTCACTCTGAAGACGCCTTATGACTCGGCCGCAGGCGTTCGGACAGGGAGACCCTTCTTTGCCGTATACGAGATGACGATGCTTGAATGCCCCCTCCGTGCCATCCGGTGCGAAGAAATCCCGGACACTTGAGCCGCCGCACGCGATGGCTTCCTGAAGCACGTCTCGGGTCACTCGATAGAGGTGCTCGATATCGGAAACGGAGAGGCGACTGGCTCGGGCATTGGGATGAAGGCGAGCTCGAAATAAAATCTCGTTGGCATAAATGTTTCCAATCCCTGCGATCACCTGCTGATGCATCAGCAGTGGCTTCAGCCTCCCCGAGCGGCCTTTTACGATCTTCAGAAAATCCTCCCAGGTGACGGTCAAGGGATCGCAACCGAAACGGCGGGCAAGATAGGCTTCGAGACCCCGTTGATCGAGCATCGACAACCGGCCAAACCGCCTTGGATTCCAATAACGCAACTCCGGTTCATGGGCGCCCGAAAACGTCATGCGTACATGAACATGTTGAGGAAATCTGGGACGGGCGGAGGGAAAGAGGAGCAGTCCCGTCATGCCGAGTTCGGCCATGATGTAGCGGGTCTGACCTTGCCGCTCGAAACCAAGAGCCACGCTCTTCCCGAACCGGTCCGCCGACTTCAGGACCGACCCTGCATACCAGCCCCGTTCGGCAAAGCCTTCACGGACGATGTCCGGCCGGCCGATCCAGGTGTCCGTCAACATCGCTCCGGACAGACGAGCCCGGATCTGTCTGGCAACGACCTCAGCTTCGGGAAGTTCGGGCATGGAATGATTAGGCCATCCTGGCCAGCTGAAAGGCAACGGGTCGGCTCAACGACTTTGGGCGCTGCGAGTGTGGCGCAGTTGCTGAACCTCTTGAATCGTCGTCTGGATATTCGGCAACGGACAGGCTGCGGGCCGCCGAGTCATGATGAGTTGAAGGACGTCAGCATATGCCATGTTGTGCACGCAACACAGATAGGCCATCACCACTGAGACGGAACGTCCCATGCCGGCCCGGCAACACACGAGGACCCGATTGTCCGGATGGTGGCGCTCGATCCACTCGATCGCCTGATTCAACGAGGCCGGCCTGGCTTCGCCGAACTCTTTAAACGGAATTCGTTCATAGCTGACGCCGGCGGGCGGTTTCGGGGTGAATTCTTCGGCGACCAACAGCACGGCGCCGATGTGAGCCGGAGGCTTTTCCACCTCATAGATATTTCCCACAAAGAGCGTATCCGTAATCTGATACATGGAGTCAGTATTAGAGAGGATCGCCCGGAGGTCAAGCAGAAAGGTGCAGGCCGTTTGGTTGCAGTCCCCTTTTCTCCGACGTTATACTCGCCAAGGGGAGAAAACACCGTGGCAGGACCGACGGTTCAAGAGGTTGAACACAGGCTGGGCCAAGCGAAATGCGCGATCTGCAAGCAATCCAGCTTTGGAATCGACCAACGGTTCATGCAGGCGGACGGCGAATGGCGGGGTGTCTGTAAGAAATGCTTTTACAGTTTTCCCGTCTATACGGATATGGAGTTTTACCTCCGCACGCAGCCGGATGTGCCCTACCGCCTGAGAGAAATTTCCTGTACGGCCTGTAATCACCGGGGTGTGAGCCTGGATTTTCGCGCCACCATGTCGGTTCGCGAATCGATCTATTTCGTCACGTGTGGTGGGTGCAAACGGCAGTTCGCCGAAAAGTCCTCGCTCGAAGCCTTCGAATAATGCGCGTTTCGACGCGGGCCTGGCGGGCGAGATGACCGACTTTTTCAACATCTTGCTATGACCGTGGTGTATACTTCTGACATGAGCGATGATTCCAAGAAACCCAAGCCGCCCGAGGAGCCGCCCAAGGCCCGCAAAGAGATCCCCCTCGTCTCTGTCCCGAACGACCGCGACATGATCGCCGAAGAAATGGAAGAGTTGTTCGAAGAGGACAAGGTGAGCCACCAGCACGGCTCGTCGGAACCTGAAGCAGACTAACCTAAGAATACTTCCTCAGTCTAAAGAGAGCGGGTCCTGTCGCCGATCACCCCGTCCGTCCTCACTCCACCCCTCCCCCCGTGGGAGTCTCTCACTTTTCTTCATCGCATCGGCTCACTAAAGCCCTCGACGCTCAGCGTGGTCAATGGCCGTTCTCCCCTTACGTTGCGGGCGAACGAGGACCCCGATCGGCGCCACCCGCTCGAACCACATGAAGTTTTCCGGCTCAGCGCTGCTCAAACAAAAGAACCGCCGAGGAGTCGCTTCGAGACCCGTGGGCTTACCGAATGGAAAATCCCAGTCTCGACTCGAAAATGCTGAACGCCGCCGACGGATCACGAGTTCCCGCTGAGAAGGGTAATGACAGAAATTTCAGGCGGAACAAGAAATCGCACGGGAACAATGCTTGTTCCAAGGCCGGAACTAACGAAGAGATGCCGCCCTTGTTCAACGACATGCCCGATCGCGTACCGCTCACCGTAGTACGAAGGCACAACGAGACGACCGATTAATGGAATATAGACTTGGCCGCCATGCGTATGTCCGGCGATTGTTAAGTTTACGCTTGTTGGAATGTCGGGGAAAACATCTGGGTTGTGCGTAAAAGCGAGGATGGGTGTAGCTTCAGGGGTAAGGGCCAGTGCCTTGCGAACATCATGACGACCCTCCCAGAAGTCGCTGATTCCCACAAGCGAAAACGCGCACTTGTCGGAGTTAATAATCGTCGCTGCGTCGTCAAGAACAGGAATTCCGACTGCCTCAAGAGAACGTTGAACGCGCGGTGCATCAAACCACCAGTCATGATTGCCAAGTACTGCCCAGACGCCTAGGGGGGCAGATAATTGTCGGAGCGTTTGAGCAATTTCTTCCGGTGGGGTGAATCGACCACCAAGAACCCCTTGGATCACAAAGTCGCCCGCGAGAAGAATCAGTTGTGGCTTCGCGTGTTGAGTGGCTTCGACGATCTTGGTGAGCTTGTCAACCTGGTTAAAAGGCGAACCTACATGAAGATCACTTAGTACCGCCACTCGGATTCCATTGCAGGCTGCCGGCCACCGGGGAATAGTGAGTTCATAGTTCTCATTCCGGAAAGTGTTAGGTTCAACAACAAATCCCCAGATCACCAGTACAAGAGTGCAGAAGCCGAGAGTAAGGATCAGAGCTCGAAGACGCATACTTCTTTCTTCCGGTGGCTGACTTTAGATCTGTGACCCTATGTTACAGTTCTTAATAAAACACTAGAAGGAGTCGCTTCCAGACCCGTTGTCAGTCGTAAGGTACGTGATGCGAAAGCAATAGGAAATATAGGAAGACGGATTTTAGGAAGGACTGCATGTGGACTTATTGAATGGTGGACTCTTTATATCTTAGAGAATCCTATGTCCGTTTCATGCTTGGAGCAAGAAAGTACCTGAAATAGGAGCGCGAGTGGACCAGTGACTTGCACCGGCGGCAGGAACTCGCCCGGCGTCTGAAGAAGGAAAGCTGACATTTGTTATTCTTGACGATGCTAGACGGCCGGTTTGCGCGCCGTGAGCGTGAGATACTCACGACCGTCGGTACGGTGCTTCGCCGGAAATTGGCGGAAGCAGAAATACTCCAAGGTTTCCACGGTGAAGCCGGCCTCTTCAGCACAACGACGCAATACGTCCTTCTCGAAGAGATGCACCATCGGCGGGAGTCTTGCCTTCCAATCCGGCGTAGCGACCGTGCGAGGATCGAAAATCCCAGGCCATCGTTCGCCTGCGTTCGCTCGCTTCTCATACTCCGGTCGCAATTTGCTGTAGAAACTCAAGCTCGGAGTCATCACGAGCACATACAACGCTCCGCCCGGTTCGAGCCAGCGGAGAATGCTCTTGAAGGCCAGTTCGACCGTTGGTCCATCAAAAAAATGCAGGACCTGCGCGGCAAGTACTCCGCTCAAGCTACCGTCAGCGAGACGAATTTCCTCGGGGAACCGAGCTGGCATCAGCACCAGTCGCCTCCGATCCTCTTCGGGCGCAGCCTCTGCCAGCATGCCGAGCTGGGATGCTGAGAGATCATTCGCGATCAGCGTGCCTCCGGCGCGTAAGACAGGCAGGGCGGCATTGCCATAAGCCGATCCGATTTCCAGCAGTGGTCGACCGGCCCTGGCGGCGAGTTCAATGAATGCCTCTGCCGCCGGCGAGAGCTCCTCGGTCATGATACCCATCGCGTTGTCGGTGGGGATTAGTCCTTCCTCGACGGCTCTCGGCCAGTACTGGTTCATCGCTGCAAGACTTCTCCTATGACGAGAATCGAATGGCGCGTGATTTTTGCGCGTATTCCCTCGGTTGTCAACGCACCGCTCTTTAAGTCAAATTTCCAGTCGAATGCACCCGCCGTCCGTTACCTGTCCCCGTCCGCTTTCTCTCTATGCAGCCATGCCAGGTACTGATTTTTGTCCTTCTCGATGATCTCGGCCTTTTCAGCCTCAGTCAGTCGATCGATTCGAAACATCTTTTTGATGTAGTTTGGATATTCAGCTTCACCAATGTGTTCTCTGTAATATCCTGACGCTTCGGCGAGATAGTATTTCAATCTGATGATATCGCCGCCTGAGTTCTTAAGACAGGCAAGGACTACCCGCGGCTTTTCTCGGACTTGGACTTGGCTGATGAGGGCAGGGATTTGGTCCTGCTCGGCGACGGGGAAGTCTCGTACAACGATGCGTTCAACATCTGCATCAGACACGTCAGGGGCGAATTGCTCCATAGGCGACCAAACGAATGAGCGTCGCTTCCTGATGTCGTGAACGGGACGCCGGTGCTCTCGTTCTTGATCAAAGATTAACTGGGCCTGACGATGTGCACCGTTCCTTCAGCCGGAATTCGACCCAACGAGGCTTCCTCTTCGCGCTTCACGCCTTCAATCCGCACGATCGTTCCACGCTGACATTGGTCCCATACCGCATTGGCAGCAGAGCTTGCCCGGTCCAATCTACCCACTTCAGACCGTCCCTGCTCGTTGCACAGCCAGGCTCTCCTGTCGCCCTTTAGTTTCCGCAATTCGCTCACGACCCGGAACGTGTTCGGACTTCTTTCGGCGATCGTCCGCCCATCGGTTCTCAAGAGGAGATAGGAAAATTTCAGCGCGTCTTTGATGAACCCGATTTCGAGATCGATCTGCTGAATCCCAGAAGGCGGCTCCCAAGCACGTTCTTCATGGCACCAGTCATCGCGGTCAAGCAAGGCGGGGCAATTTCTCTCATGCAGGCAGGGGCTATAGACCGTACACCGCTGCTCTTGGAGCAACTGGTCACGGACTTGATGCAGCGCCCTCGACGTCTCGCGCAAGGCAGGTTCGAGGATCATCAGGGTTCCATGCGGCGCCAACAGCGACAGCACCTTGGTCGCCAAATTGGTGCGGGAGGTGATTGGATCTCTGTGGTCTCTGGGGATCTCATTCAGGCAATTGGCAAGGATGATGAGATCGAATCCAGTCTGTTTCCCGACTTCCCTGCTCCAGGCATTCCGTTCAATATCACCCTCGACCGTGTGAAGTTTTGCCTCCGCAACACTCGCGAGCCGGCAATAATGGTCCCAAAGTCGTGCTGCTTGGTGATGAGCTGCCGAAGAATTATCGACTGCCACGACTGATAACGTGCCGGTCAATTTTCGCTCCCGCCACCAGTCCAGAACGGCTAGCGCTCCGGTTCCAGGACCTGAGCCGAGATCCAGTACGGAAAAGCGTTCGCTCGATTCGAGAATTGGCATCTCATCGAGCAACAGCTGGATCTTGCAGAGATTCACCGGCAGGAAATACTGAAGGTAGGCCGAGGCCAAGACCGGATCGTCGAGGTACCGTCGTCCCAGCGATGTGCGTTCTTTGGTAAAAAGCGCGGACAACTTGGCGACGGCCCGTACCACATTTTCGTAGGAAATCCCGTCTTTCTCCGCCAGTTGACCGATGGCATCGAGCAGTAGCGGTGAAACCGTGGCGTTGAGGCTTCGCATGACCCTAGTGTATGCTCAGCGTACCAGGGAGGACAACCATGACAGACGCCATCCTGCAGGCCTACAAAGATGTGGAAACCGCAGTCGAGCGCTATACGAAATTACTTCAAGAACATGCGGTGATGTTGCAGAACATGGAGCCGCCCGGCTCCGACAAGGTGGTACGAATGACCCAGGGCTCAAAGGCAATGCGCGACAGCGCCATGATCTATCTGTCCTATGCCAAGTATGTGGCCTATGGCATGCCGGCCAGTGAGGAGATGGTAGAGGACGAAATTCAGGGATAGGCGATCAGCTGTCGAAACCGAGTGAAATAAAAAGGCCCGATCCCGTCTGGGATCGGGCCTTTGCTTTTAGCTTAATGCCCTTCAGATGCTGCGCATGAAGTGCGCCACTTCATCCGGATTGACGGCGCCGCCCATGATCGAGGACATCGCCACGTTCGTGGACTTCTTGCCCGTCAGACCGGACTCGACTTCGTCCACGATCAATTCCACCGGCATCGACTGACCGCCGTACACGCGCGGACCGCCGATGATCTTGGCTTTGGAATATCCGTAGATCGCAGTCGCGACTTCCTTCGCCAGCCAGCCCACATAATTGAACTCGGGCACAACAATGAGTTTGACGTTTCCACAGAGCTTACGGAGTTCCAGCGTCGGGAACGGCCGCAACGAGCGGACCTTGATCAACCCGACATTGAGCCCCTTTTCCTTGCAGAGGCGAACCGCTTCGCGTGATTGTGCGCAGGCGCTTCCCGACGCGATGATGATCGCATCGGCGCCTTCCACGTTTTCTGCGGTCAGCAAGCCGCCCATATACTTATTGATGTACTTGCGGGAGCGCTCGACGGCAGCCCACACTTCCTGCTGCCACACCGCGTGGATGTTATAGGCCATGAAGTTGGATTTCTGTACGGGAGCGTCCCGCGACAGCCGAGCGGGAGGATTCTCCGCATCGAGGACAGGCACAGCGCCCCGCCAGGCTTCGCGCGGCGGGAGCTTGATGCCGCGATCCTGCATGCGCACGTAGCCGCGGGCATGGGTGACGAAGAAGCCGTCGCAGCACACTCCGACCGGCAGCGTCACATCGTTCTTTTCGCTGATCGCAAAACCGGCCATGATGAAATCGAACATGTCCTGCTGATTCTCGGCATGGAACACGATCATGCCGCAGTTCAACAGATAGGCGACTTCAATGTTGTCCGGTTGAATGGCCAGCGGCGCATTGACCACGCGACAGGTAAACATGGCCACGGCGGGCAACCGGTGGCCAGGCCACGACGCAATGCCTTCCATGCCTCGCAAGGTCCCGGGACCGGCCGTTGCTGTGAAGCAACGCACGCCGGAGCGCGAGCCACCTGCGATGGCTGCCATGACACCGACCTCTTCTTCGCCCCGGTAGTATTCCTTCACGTAGCCTTCGCCATAGAGCACGCCGACCAACTGCATCGTCTCGCTCTGCGGTGTAATGGGATACGCCACCGCAAGGTCGACGTTCGAACGGCGAATGGCTTCTTTGGCGGCTTCGCTGCCGGTGATGAATTCCTTCGTTCGCGGCGCTTCATGGAACATGTATTCGGGCGTCACCACCTTTTGCCGCTTGGCTTCCGCATGCGGATCCTTCTTGCCATCCGATTTCGGAACTGCGACGCTGGTGATGGGGTCGCCTTGGGGATTGGTTTTTTGTTGGGCCTCTAAAGCTTCACTCATGATGGCACCTCATTAGGCAGGATATCTTTTACCCTTCGCGTTTCATGTGCTCTGCGGAATGACCGAACATCGCGGCACTGCCTGTTCCTGAAGGTGAGGGGGCAAACGTCAAGGGGTTGGTATGGGTCTTTCCCCCGTGAACTTTTGACTGTGTCCCCGTAAAGCGGACATTCTCTCCGTTGTCGGGAAGCTTAATGCCCATCTCCTCACGCACCTTTTTGAAGATCTGCGCCACCCGCTTGATCTTCGCCGTATCGGAATCACGAATCGTGAGCATGGCGTCTTCGTGGCCCTGTTCAGCACAGATCGCCATCGTGCAACAGTTCGTGCCCGCGCGAATCATCTTCAACGTGAGATTCGCGTAGTGGCAGTGCACGCCGATGAAAATGCAGGCTTCGATCTTATTGCCCCAGATCGTGAGATTCGGATGGTTGGGATTGATGACTTCTTCCGGATCGATTTTCGGGTACTTCGGCCGGTAGTCCGGCATGGGAATGATCATGACTTCGGGAATCTGCGCAGCAATTTCGAGCGTGGCCTTGGCCTTTTCCACCGCATGATCGTTCCACGCCCAGAGCAGCAAGGGGCCCGGGAAGATCGTGGCGTTCGGGCTCGTCAACATCTTGCGGGCCATCTCTTCGATGACCTTTTCCTCATTCGGCTCGAGCAGCCCGTAAAACAGCCCTTGCCCGGGATCCGGCAGCGCTACGCCCAACTGAGCGGCTGAAGGAGGATGGAATCCTGCCGGACCCGGAACGATGATTCTTTCTCTCGTGTCTTGCGTCGTTGTAGCCACGCCCGTTCCCCTTTCTGATGCCTACCCGACGACAGGACTCGCCAACACAGCCGTCGTGCTCTTTTCGCCGTAGGTGATATTGTCGGTCAGTGCCGCCTTCGGCAGCTGATCGATCATGATCATCTTGATCGCATTGTTCTTGGCCATGTTGTCGCAGACCCAGACGCATTGAGCGCAGCCCTTACAGCGGTCGACGGCGACATAGGCGGATCCGTACTTAAAGCCCTTGTCCTTTCCCATCTCATCGCTATAGAGAATGGTATTGGCTTCCGGACAATACTGCGTGCACAGCTTGCAGCTCTTGGCAGCGCAGATTTCGACATTGATATCAGCGACAAGATACATGGTGCTCCTTTACGCGTTGGCAGTAGCCGCGGGTTCTTCCGCCCGTTTGACGTCTGCCGACGCCCATCCGTGATCGACGGCGTAGTTCCATCCCGCCCGCATCACGGCGACATTTTTCTCGATCAATTCTTGCTTTTTCTTGAATTTTCGCTCGACGACGCTGTCCAATGCTGCAGTGCCGCCCGAGACCACGAACCCTTTCCCGAGGAATCGGTCTTTCACCGCCTGCTCCAAGCCCGCCATGTTCGTCAACCCCGTGATAGCGCCAATGCATCCCATGAGCGCCATATTGGTAGCGAGGTCCATTCCCGCAACCTCCAAGGAAATCTTGGTCGCCGGGAAGTAGTAGAGTTTCGCGCGCCGCTCTTCCAACTCACGGGCCTGATCTTTGTGCAACTTCATCGGTCCGTCGTTGTTGATGAGCGCGATCCCATCTTCTTTCAACCCGAAGTAAAACGGCATCGTGTAGGACTTGCCATGGGTAATGACTTGCGGGTGGAAGATGATGATGATGTGGGGGAAGGTGATCTCACCGATCTCGTAAATTGCTTCGTCCGACACGCGGACGTAGCTTTCAACCGGCGCCATCCGCTTTTCCGATCCGTAAAACGGGACGATCGTGCTTTCGCCTCCGGCATTGATGACCGCCGTGCTGAGAATATGCGATCCGGTGACGACGCCCTGGCCGCCGACGCCTGCCATTCGAATGTTGAATCGCTTCGCCATATTCAACCTCCTCCGTGTCGGCTTAGGCTTTGCCGGGAATTGCAGCCGGAGCAGCGGCTTTCGGGAGAAACTCCTTGTAGCCGTAGCGCTCGGTCAAATACTGCTTGGCTTCGTCGCTGACGTATTCTGAGAACGCATAACGATCGTTTTCAACCGTCTTGGCATCTTCCATGACCTTGTCCGTGGGAATCGCGTACTCGATATTGCAGGACGTATAGGCCTGGATATAGGTCGAACCGACTTCACGGGCAATCAATACGGCCTTCTTGATGACGCTTTCGACACGGCGGGGATTGTTGGGGACGACGGTCGCGACGTACGCACAGCCGGCAACCTTGGCCATCTGCACCATGTCCATCTTCTCAAACTTCTTGCCGAGCGGCGCCATCTTCAACACGGCACCACGGTTGGTCATACCGCTCTCTTGTCCGCCGGTGTTTCCGTACACTTCGTTGTCCAGCATGATGGTGGTGAAGCGTTCTTTCCGGAACCAGGAGTGAAGAACCTGCTGGAAGCCGATGTCAGCCGTTCCACCATCGCCCGCCATGACGACCACGTCCTTCGGCTTGTCGCCGAACCGGAGCCGCAGGCCTCTGGAAAGTCCGCTGGCCACGCCGTTCTGGTCGCCGTAGTTTCCATACACGAAGGGGATCGCGGCCTGGGAAATCGCCAAACGGCCGCATCCGGCCGTGCCGACGGTGATGGTGTCTTCAGGATTGGGGAAGGCGATCATGGCCAGGCGAATGAACAGTGTCATCGCACAGCCGGCGCACATCGGATGCTCTTCGAGAACTTCCTTGAAGCTGCCCATTTGCGAGACGGACACCTTCTTTCCAAAGGGACCATGTTCGACCATGTCCCGATATTCCTTCGGCATGAATTTTTCAAAGCCGTTTGAAAACTTTACATAATCGAGACTCATCGGACACCTCCCTTATGTCACCGCGACGAACGACCGTCGCCATTCAGTCGATAAAAGTTCGCTATGTACGAAAGACAATCAGCGGGAAAAAAAGAACGGCCCAGCGACACCCGACATGGCTCAATATTCGGCGTCGCGGCCATCCTAGCAAAGCTGAAAAAACAGTGTCAATTTATATGTTCGCGATACTGAGACTGGCCGCACGACTTTAAAAATTTTATAACTTCCCGAAATTCAATGCAACTTTGCAGAAGGCCCACCCCGTCCGAAAGAAGGCCTAGCCCCCTTCGATCCGATAGGCCATTCGCCCTAACTTATGGCATCCGGCGCCCAAAGCAATCTCACCCGAGGGTGGTGGGAAAGCGGATTGGTCGTTGCCCTGGAAGATAAATGTGTCTAGACTAACGAGATTATGGCAATACGGGTCATCATCGCGGGCGAAGACGAGGAGGCCCGGCACGTGGGAGGGGTCCATAAGCGCCCCCCGATCCCGGATAACTCCCTCAAGGCAGAGTGCCCCAAATTCATGGCCCACGGCCCCTGTGGTGGGGTCCGAAAGGGTGGATTCTGCGAGGTGTACCCGGAGATGACTTGCCCATGGATCACCATGTTCATTGAGTTGGAAAAAATCGGCCACATCGAGTGGATGAAGCAGGTATGAGCGGGGCTGCCGGGGCGCCACTCTTGCTCGCGCAACGCGGCACGCAGGATTGATCGTATTTTAAAGCTAAGGGCGGTGCTCGTTGGACGCGCGCAGTAAGAGGCGACCCCGACATCCCCTTTTTAAGAAGGCCGATGAAAAGAAAGCAGAGAACCACCAAGCTGGGCTATAACGAACGGCACGCCAAAAGCGGTCTGACCGCTTCTCTGCCTGCTATTGAAACCTTCCCGAATCAATACAAGGGCTATGAGATCACCATCGAGATTCCCGAGTACACCGCGATATGCCCTAAAACGAGTCTCCCCGACTTCGGCACTATCACCGTGCACTATATGCCGGACCGTGAATGCCTCGAGCTCAAATCCCTGAAGATGTACATTCATGCGTATCGCAACGTCGGCATTTTCTACGAGAACGCCGTCAACAAGATCCTCCAAGACATCGCCACAACCTGCCGGCCCGTGTGGGCGAGAGTGACGGGCACGTTCGCCGCCCGGGGAGGATTGCGCAGCGTGATTGAGGCCCGTTATCCATAACTGAGATCCCATCCTGCCGCTCGCGTGACGGGGCACTTCGCTCCCACGCTCCAATCATGGCCACCTACGCCATCGGCGATATTCAAGGTTGTTTCAAGTCCTTCCGTCGCCTGCTCGACCACATTGCCTTTGATCCCCAAGCGGATCGACTCTGGCTCGTGGGGGACCTGGTCAACCGAGGTCCCGATTCGCTGGCCACGCTGCGCTATATTAAATCGCTTGCCGCATGCACCTTTCCCGTCTTGGGCAATCATGATCTCTTTCTCCTGGCAGCCGCCGAGGACATCGTGACACTTCGCCCCAAAGACACCATTCACGACATCCTTGGAGCAGACGACCGGTCGGAATTGACCACCTGGCTGAGACAGCAACCGATGTACCGGCGCGAGGGTGAGTTCCTCATGGTGCATGCCGGCCTTCTTCCGCAATGGACCATTGACGAAGCGGTAAAGCTGGCAAAAGAAGTCGAAGCAGTTCTTTCGGGCCCGGACTACAAAACATTTTTGCGGGAGCTCTTTCATGGCCCGACGCCTCAATGGAATGCGGCGCTCAAAGGAATGGAACGGCTGGTGAGCATCGCCAGGGTCTTCACGCGTCTCAGGACGACGACGCCCGCCGGCGAAACGTCGAGTTATTCCGGTTCGCCGGATGAGGCGCCGGCCGGATTTCTCCCCTGGTTTCGTATTCCGAACCGGCGTAGCAGCGACGCAACCGTCATCACCGGCCACTGGGCTGCATTGGGGCTTCACATTGAGCCGAACATCTTGGCCATCGACAGCGGATGTGTCTGGGGAAGACAGCTCACGGCGGTGCGTTTGGAGGACCGCAAGATTTATCAAGTCGAGTACGCGGATCGGCGAGAGTAGGTCTCTGCCGCCAGGTCCACACCGCTTCTTTTAGTGGTAAGACTCGGAATCGGAGGGAAACTTGCCTTGCTCGACTTCTTCCTTGTATCGGCGGAGGGCCTGTAAGGCATCGGCCTTCAAATGCGCATAGGGTTTGACGAACTTGGGCACGAACTCGTCATAGAGCCCAAGGAGATCGTAGAGGACCAAGACTTGCCCATCGCAATGGGGCCCGGCACCGATTCCGATCGACGGAATCGTCAGCTCCTCCGTGATGGTCTTCGCAAGCGACGCAGGCATCGCCTCTAGCACGATGGCCACGGCTCCGGCCGCTTCGAGCGCCTTCGCATCCGAGAGCAGTACTTTCGCGCCGGCGGCGCTTTTGCCTTGAACCTTGTACCCACCGTACTGATGGACCGACTGCGGTGTCATTCCGAGATGACCGATCGCCGGAATGCCCACCCGCGTCATGGCTTCGATACGGTCGGCCATTGCCACCCCGCCCTCAAGCTTGACGGCATGAGCGCCGGCCTGCAGAAACCGCCCCGCGTTGCGCAGGGCTTCCTCTCTGCTCGCCTGATAGGACATGAAAGGCATATCCCCGATCACCAGAGAGCGTTGCGCTGCTCCGGCCACAAGCCTTGTGTGATACAGCATGTCCTCCATCGTCACCGACAACGTGTTGGCCTTGCCTTGCACCACCACGCCCAATGAATCCCCGACCAAGAGCGCTTCGATGCCGGCCTCTTCCAACAGACGGGCGAACAACGCGTCATAGGCCGTGACGACGATGAGCTTTTTCTTGTCACGCTTGAAGCGTTGGAGGTCCGGAACGGTGATCATGCGAGTTGGGCCTTGGTAATGATTTCGCCGAGCCGATGCGTGCCCTTGATCGCCATGATATGGACACCGTCGCAGTGAGGGCGCACGGCCTTGATCGTACGGACCGCGATGTCCACGCCCACCTCTTCCGACTTGTCTCCGGCAGCCCGCAGTTCGTCGATCATCGCTTGGGGAACGGACACGCCGGGAATGTTCGAGTTCATGAATTCGGCCATCTTCGCATTGCGGAGGAGGAGGATTCCGGCCAACACTTTGACCTTGAACACGCGAACCTTCTTCATGAAGGCTTCAAACTGCTCGGGATTGTAGACCGCCTGCGTCTGAAAGAATTGCGCGCCGGCTTTCACCTTCACCTCAAACTTGGCCAACACCGGTCCGACGAGATCGGCCTCCGGCGTGACGGCCGCACCGATGGTGAAGTCCGTGGTGCCGTCGAGCTTGTTGCCGACATAATCCCGTCCGGCGTTCAATCCCTGCACGAGGTCCATGACCTGAACGGAGTCGAGGTCGTACACCGGCTTGGCATCCTTGTGGTCGCCGACCGTGGGGTAGTCGCCGGTCAAACAGAGAATGTTGCGAATCCCGAGCATATGGGCGCCCATAAGATCCGACTGCATGGCAATCCGGTTTCGATCGCGACACGTCAACTGCATGACGGGATCATGCCCCAGCTCATACAGCAGCCGGCAGACCGGCAACGAACCGGCGCGCACGACTGCCGCCGTGTTGTCGGTCACGTTGACGCCGTGGACCCGTCCCAGGAGCTGCTTGGCATTATCGAGCACGCCGCTAATGTTGGTGCCCTTCGGAGGATTGTATTCGACGGTGACCGCGAACTGCCCCTGGTCGAGTATTTCCTTTAATCTCCTCGGCTCCCGACTCATGTCCTTTCTTTCTCCCGTGCCCCTTCTTCTACAGCATCCCTGCCATTCTCTTAGCAGACTCCACGGTATTGTCCAGCAACATTGCAATGGTCATGGGCCCCACGCCTCCCGGCACCGGACTGATCCATCCGGCCTTCTGGCTCACCGATTCGAAATCGACGTCGCCGCAGAGTTTGCCGTCCGGCAGCTTGTTCGTCCCGACGTCGATCACCACGGCACCTTCACGAACCATGTCGGCTGTCACAAACTTGGCTTTGCCGATGGCGACCAGCAAGAGTTCGGCTTCACGACACACGGCCGGCAGATCCTTGGTCTTCGAATGGCAAATCGTGACGGTCGCATGGCGCTGAAGCAACATGAGCGCCAAGGGCTTTCCCACAATGTTGCTGCGCCCGACCACGACGGCACGCTTGCCTTCGATCGACACGCCGGTCGACTCGATCATCTTGATCACGCCCTTGGGGGTACAGGCCTCAAACACGGGGTGACCTTCCACGAGGCGACCGAAATTGTAGGGATGAAAGCCATCCGCATCCTTATTCGGACTGACGGATTCCAAGATCACCCGGCTATCGATGTGCTTGGGCAAGGGAAGTTGAACAAGGATCCCGTGGATTTTTGGATCGGCATTTTTCTTTTCGATGAGCGCCAGGAGTTCAGCCTGAGTCGTATGTGCACTCAATTTGTGATCGTCGACATGGATCCCGGCCAGCTCGCAGGCTTTCTGTTTGTTCTTTACGTACACGTGCGAGGCGGGGTCGTCTCCGACAAGGATCGTTGCCAGCCCCGGCTTCATCCCCGTTTTCGCCAGCACCGCCGCCGAGGCCGCAACCAGCCCGTCGCGTACCTGCTGGGCCAACGCTTTCCCATCAATCAGTCGAGCTGCCACAACGTCCTCCATTGAAATGTCTTGAATATCACGCGGAAGCGGTGCCGTGACACCGGCATTCACCGGTGCCTCGAGTTCGGAAGACGGCACCTTAGCAGGGCAATTTTAGGCAAGTCAACGTGGTGTCGACATCGCAGAAACGAGATGTCATTTGCCAATTTCTTGACAGTTTCTCCACCCCACGGCTACGATGCAAGCATGTTCGTCGTAACATCAGCATGACGTCTCCCGCCGCTCCTCTATGATCCGTCTTCTCATTCATCTGAGCGTGGCCACCATAGGACTGTGCCTCGCCCTCCCGCCCTGCGACACCCTGGCACAAATCACCGTGACCGATTTGCAGACCCCCTACAGCTTCGTCAGCAACAGCTCCGGCAAGGAGTACTTCATTTCGAGCGTCAACGGCGACCCCGATACCGCCGACAACAATGGGTTCATCACCAAGCTCGATGCGAGCGGGAAAATGGTGAACTTGAAGTTCATCCAAGGCGGCGTGAATGGCATCACGCTCCATGCTCCCAAGGGAATGGCGCTGGTCGAGCAGAACCTGTATGTCGCCGATCTCGACACGCTGCGTGTGTTTGATACGGATAGTGGGAAACCCGTTGCCTCGATCGCAGTGTCTGCCTCGCCCGGCCAAGCCCAGGCACGCCTGACCGACGTCGCCTCTGACGGCAGGGGGCTCCTGTATTGCTCCGATCAACATGCGAATCGGATCTATCGGGTCGAATTGCCGTCGCGGAAAGTGACGCTCTTCGTGGCTGATCCGGCGCTCTCGGGTCCGGCAGGGTTGGCGGTTCATCCAAAAACCGGAGATCTGATCGCGGTCAGTTGGGACAAAGGCAAGATTTTCGCCATTACTCCTGACGGCACGGTGTCGGAAATCTTTTCCAACGGATTTTTTTCCGGCCGGTTTTCCAATTTACGCGGGGTCGACTTCGATCGCTGGGGAAACATGTACGTCTCGGATTTCACAACCGGCAAGGTCTGGCGGATGACGTGGGACAAACGCTTTCAAGTCATCGCCGAATACCTGCCTTCGCCGGGAGACCTCAGCATCGACCGCACCAATAATTTGATTCTGGTACCCTACGAACTCGCGCATGCCGCGGAAATGAACGGCCTCGAGGCTCCTCGTGAGGGTAAATCCAAGCAGGAAAAACGGACGCTGGCCGACTATGGATTCATTCCTCCGCCGCCAAAACCGTCGGAAGGAGGAGCGAAGAAATGAGCGTGTGCGCCTATTGCAAGGAGCGAAAGGGCAAGCGCCCATGTCCGGCCCTGGGAGTCATCTGCAGCCTCTGTTGCGGCGAGCACCGGATCGTCCGCGTCGCCTGTCCCCCAGACTGCTCGTATCTGGGCACGGGCAGCGACTACCAGCAAAAGCGCTTGAGCGAACAGTTCATGCCGCTTCGGCGTGAGTTCTACCGCGACATCGGAGAAGCCGGAGGTGAGAAAGCGGTCGCATTGTACAATTTGATCGAGATCGTGACTTTCAGCTATTTCCAGGGGCGGCGGGACGGCCAGGATGCGGAAGTCGTCGCGGGTATCCAAGCCTTGCGACGGACTCTGAGCCCGCTGCATGTGCCGTCGGCGCCGATGCCGGTCTTCGCCGAGCATCTCAAAAAGGAATACGAGACGTTCAAAAAGCAAAACCCTCAGCAAGTCCCGGAGGCCTCTACGGCTCCCGAGATTCTTGATCGCGCCATAAAATTCGTGTCGGATTTTTCCGGCCAGGATTTTCAGTCTCAACGATTCTTAAGCGGTCTGATCGGGTATGTGAAGGCCTACCACCCCGACATCGCGGAACATCTGACCAAGCGACAGCAGCCCGGCCACATCGTGCTGCCAGGCCAATCGTTCATGCCGCCCGCCCCACCGGAACCGCATACCCATGGGCCGGGGTGCGAACACCATCATCATTGACCGGCACGGGAATGAACCGCCATGTCAGTTGAAAAAGAAAAGAAGGTCCGCAGGTCTCGGCGGGTGGATTTACGCTGCGAGTTGGGTTTCTCTTCGGACGAGATTGAAGGCGAAGCCAATGTGACCAATATCTCAACCGGCGGATGCCGGGCGGAGTCGGAGATCAACGTCGCGGAAGGATTGCAGTTCGTGGTCCTCCTTCACCTGCCGGGACAGGGCCCGCTCAAGATCGAGCGCGCTGCCGTGCGCTGGGTGAAAGGCAACGCGTTTGGATTGAGCTTTATTCTCTTCCTCCCATCCGAGCGGGCCAAGCTTCAAAAATACCTGGAAACAATCGCCTGAGCCTTGTCACAGCGCTCACTCGATAATCGTCACGGTCATTTCAATTCGGTCATTCGGCAAATCCTGTTCGTTTCTCGGAAGATTGGCAATTTTGTCCGCGATCCCCAAACCCTTGGTGACTTCCCCGAAGACCGTATATTTGCGATCGAGAAAAAACGAATCTTCCACCACGATGAAAAACTGCGATCCGGCCGTATCCGGTTCGCCCGCCCGGGCCATTGAGACGATTCCTCGTTTGTGCGGCGTGTCGCTAAATTCCGCCTTCAAAAGGATCGGGTTGCCCTTGTCATCTTTCGGACCACCCTGCCCGAACGTTTCCTTTCTGAGCGAATTTTTAGTATTCGGGTCGCCGCCCTGGATCATGAATCCCGGAATCACTCGATGGAAAATCGTCCCGTTGTAAAATCCTGACTTGGCCAGCTTGATGAAATTTTCGACGTGCTTGGGGGCGAGATCGGGATAGAATTTCATCTCCATTTCACCGAATCTCGTCTTGATAATCGCTTTGGGCCGCGGGTCAAGAGGCGGTGGGATCGCCTTCGTCTCGCCCTTCCCCCAACATCCCGCCAGGAGGCTGACGATCACGAGCGCCCACAAACACGGCGCCGTTGACTTCCAATCCTTCGCGTTGTCGGTGAAGAAGCGCACCATGACTATTCGACGATCACGGTGATCTCCACACGCTCGGCGGGAAGGTCACGTGCGTTTCTCGGCAACTCGACGATCTTATCCGCCACCTCCATCCCCTTCACGACCTCCCCGAACACCGTATATTGACCATCAAGAAAGTTTGAATCCTTGACGACGATAAAGAACTGAGAACCGGCGCTGTTGGGATCGTTGGTGCGGGCCATTGAGACGATCCCTCGACGGTGCGGCGTATCGTTGAACTCTGCTTTGAGCTTTTCATTTGGTCCGCCCATTCCATACGTCTCAGGCTTCTTGGGATCTTTGGTGTTCGGATCGCCGCCCTGAATCATAAAGCCCGGGATCACGCGATGAAAGATCGTCCCGTTGTAATAACCGGACTTGGCGAGCTTGATGAAATTCTGAACATGGTTCGGGGCCTTATCGGGAAAAAAGACAATCTCCATGTCCCCGAATTTGGTCTTGATGAGGGCTTTTGGCACCTTGCCGGCAGGGCTGTCTGCGGCATGCAGCGCCGCGACGGTGGAGAGCGATGCGGCGATCACCAGCAGACCTATCGCACGGCTGAATCGGACCATTCGTCTGGCCATGTCACTGTCCTCCTGTGCATCACATGCGTGTCATCATAGCACGAGTTCCCGATTTCACGGTCGGCCTTCCTGCAAGGCTTGCCTCGCCGCAGACTGTTCCGCTTCCTTTTTACTGCGTCCCGTCCCGCGACCGACCACTGCACCATTGACGCTCACTTCCACCTCGAAGAGCTTGTCATGATCGGGACCGGACTCACGTACCACCGCATAGGACGGAAGGCTGTCGAAGCGTCGTTGGCACCACTCCTGGACTTGTGTCTTGTAATCGTTCTCTCCCGGCCGATGTCTCTGGCTGGCCACCTGTGCCAATTCTTCCTGAAGCAGCCCGGCCACCACGCGACGTGAGGATTCAAGTCCGCCGTCGAGATGGACTGCTGCGATCACGGCTTCCACGGCGTCCGCAAGCAAGGAATCCTTTTCGCGCCCCCGCGAGAGCTCCTCGCCCCGACCAAGCCGAAGACATGATCCCAGCTTGAGACGCCTGGCCACATCGGCCAACATTGACTCACTGACCAGTCGGGCCTTGTGTTTTGACAGTGTCCCTTCAGGAGACCGCGGCAGCAGAACCGCCAGTTGCTCGCTCACCACCAGGGACAACACGGCGTCACCGAGGAATTCCAGTCGTTCATTGTCCGCACCCGCGGCAGGCCTCTGCTCGTTCACATACGACTTGTGGGTCAATGCGTCTTCCAACAAGCGCACGTCGCGGAAGCGGTAATCGAGGGCGGCCTGAAGGGAATCGAGCGACGGCGCCGGTGTCATTGCGCAGGCACCTTGACTGAATGGTCAGGCTTCGGGCTTTTTGAAGAGCAGGCAGGCGTTGACCCCGCCGAACCCGAAGGAATTCGACAGCACGACATTGACCGCCATGGGTCGCGCGGTGTGCGGCACGTAGTCGAGGTCGCATTCGGGATCGGGATGGTCGAGGTTAATCGTCGGCGGCAGGATACCGTGATGAATCGCCAGGATGCTGAAGACGGCCTCGATGCCTCCCGCGGCACCGAGCAAGTGACCGGTCATGGATTTCGTGGAGCTCACTGGAATCCGCCGGGCCCTGTCGCCAAAGACTTGCTTGATCGCCTTCGTTTCGATGACATCCGCCATGGTCGACGTCCCATGCGCATTGATGTAGCTCACCTGATCCAGGGCGATACCGGCGTCGGCGATCGCCAATTCCATGCAGCGCACCGCGCCTTCGCCTTCCTCAGAAGGAGCGGTGATGTGGTAGGCGTCGCTGTTCATGCCGTAGCCGATCAACTCGGCATACACACGCACTCCTCGCCGCCGGGCATGTTCCAATTCTTCCAGAATGACGACACCCGAGCCCTCGCCCAGCACAAAGCCATCACGATCCTTGTCGAAAGGACGGCTGGCTTTCGTCGGTTCGTCGTTCCTGAACGAGAGGGCTTTCGACGCGGCAAAACCCGCCACGCCGAGCGTCGTAATTGCCGCTTCGGCACCGCCGGCTACCATGACGTCGGCATCGCCCCGTTGAATGAGTCTGAACGCGTCGCCGATGCAATGATTGCCGGTTGCGCAAGCCGTCACCGCACACGAATTCGGGCCTTTGGCGCCAAGCCGGATGGCGACTTGTCCAGACGCCAGATTGATGATCGTCATGGGAATGAAGAAGGGTGAGACTCGTCCCGGACCCTTGTCTTTGAGGACGGTATGATAATGCTCGATGGAGCCGAGGCCCCCGATGCCTGACCCGATGTAGACGCCGACTTTGGCCGCCTCTTCAGGCGAGACCTTCAACCCCGCGTCATCGACGGCCAATTGAGCCGCACCGACGGCGTATTGGATGAACGGATCCATCTTCTTGATGTCTTTTTTTTCGATGAACCGGGCGGGATCGAAATCTTTGACTTCGCCGGCGATTTGCGCATCGTAGCCGGCAGGATCGAACTTGGTTATCCGGGCGATTCCCGACTGACCGGCACAGATCGCCTTCCAGGTCTTATCGACGCCGGTTCCGAGAGGAGTGACCAATCCCAGGCCGGTGACGACGATGCGTCTCTTGGCACGATCATTCATCAATAGTCCGCTCGCTACGCTTTTTCCTTGATGTAATCCAGAGCTTTCCCAACCGTGAGGATTTTCTCAGCGTCCTCGTCGGGAATCTCGATGCCGAACTCTTCTTCCAGCGCCATGACGAGTTCGACGGTATCGAGCGAGTCCGCGCCCAGATCCTCCACGAAGCTCGCTTCCGACGTCACTTCATCCTCTTCAACACCGAGCTGCTCCGCAATGATTTTCTTCACCCGCTCATCTACTGTAGCCATAAACGTGCTGTCCTCCTTCCAGATCGTGTCGGTTCCGCGGCGGTCATCCCCTCCGCCGCTCATTCTCACTCAGGACATGAGCATCCCGCCATTGACGTGCAACACATGCCCCGTAATATACGCTGCGTCTTCAGAGACAAGAAAGCGAACGGCATTTGCGATATCCGCCGGAGTTCCCAGCCGCGCAAGTGGGATTTGTTTTTGGAGCGCCTCCTTGACTTCTGCCGATAACCCCTGTGTCATCGCCGTATCGATGAATCCAGGCGCTACGGCATTGACCGTCACGTTCCGGCTGGCATATTCCCTTGCCACAGTCTTCGTAAATCCGATCACGGCCGCTTTCGAGGCGGCGTAGTTCGCTTGCCCGACATTTCCCATCACCCCCACAATCGAGGCGATGTTGACTATTCGACCATAGCGCTGTTTGGTCATGGGCTGCAAGACCGCCTTGACGCAGTGAAACGTCCCATTCAGATTGACCTGAAGCACCAGATGCCAGTCTTCTTCCTTCATTCTCAACAGCAGGCCGTCGCGCGTGATGCCGGCATTGTTGACGAGGATGTCGATTTTGCCAAAGTCCTTCAGGACCTGGTCAGCCATGGCCTTCGTATCGTTGGCATCGGCCACGTTCACTTTGAGGTTGAGGGCTTTCCTGCCTGTGTTCTCAATGGCGGCGACCGTGTCCTTCGAGCGTGTCGGGTCAAGATCGGCGACCACGATATCGGCGCCAGCGTGAGCCAACGTCTCCGCAATCGCGCGGCCGATGCCCTGTGCCGCACCTGTCACAATCGCCACTCGGCCTTGTAGTGACATCACTTACTCCTGACAAGAGGTCTAAAGTTCGAAAGTTGCAAAGTGCGCCAACAACATAACAAGCCTCTTCCCTGTTAACTTTCACACATTTAAACTTTGCAACGTTGATTCTAGCGATTTGGGATCATGCACATTCAGGGTCGCCGCGTCAGGGACGATCCGTCGAATCAACCCCGTCAGCACGGTTCCCGGTCCGATCTCGACGAACGTCTTCACGCCCATGTCCGCCATAACGCGGACCGAACTCTCCCACAGCACGGAAGACGGCAGTTGACGAACCAGCGAAGGTTGGATGTCGCTCGCGTGCAGAATCGGCTTGGCTTCCGCGTTGTTGATCAATGGCATGTGCAAATCAGACCAGGAGATCGCCGCGAGATCAGCGGCCAAGCGGTCAGCAGCTTTCTGCATCAGCGGGGTATGCACGGGAACGCTTACCGGTAAGGGCACGGCTTTCTTGCACCCCTTACCTTTCGCAATCTCAATCGCACGTTCGACGGCCGCTTTCTCGCCCGCGATGACGACCTGACCAGGCGAATTGAAATTGGCCGCTTGCACGACCCCGGCCGAAGCTGCTTCCCGGCACGCGTCCTTCACGCTTTCGGCCGACAGGCCTAGCAACGCCGCGACTGCTCCTGTTCCGGCAGGCACGGCCTCGGACATATAGCGGCCCCGCTTTTGCACAATACCTACCGCATCTCGAAACGTCAGGCCGCCCGCTGCCACCAAGGCGGTGTACTCCCCAAGGCTATGACCTGCCACTGCTACCGGGGTGAGCGAAGACGGTTGCCACGCCCGAAGCGCGGCCACGCTGCTCACCAGCAAGGCCGGCTGCGTGTGTTCCGTCAGATTCAAGGTCTCCGCTGGTCCGTTGAAGCAAAGGGCTGCAATGTCGTATCCGAGGATCGCGGAGGCTTCTTCGTAGAGCTCGCGCAGCGCCGGGTATGCGTCACACAGCGCTCTGCCCATGCCGACGGACTGAGAGCCTTGGCCGGGAAAGACGAAGGCGATTCCTGAATTCATAAGCGGCTAGATATCTTCGAAACGCCCCGGAAAGTCAACGAGAAAAGTTCCGTTGCCGTAGCAGCTCTTACCATCTGATCAGCGCCGAGGCCCAGGTGAGTCCGGCGCCGAAGGCACCGAGCATAATCAGCGAGCCATCGGTAATACGCCCTTGCTGGAGTGCTTCGTCGAGCGCGATTGGGATGGAGGCCGCAGACGTATTGCCGTATCGATCGAGATTCAACATGACCTTTTCCAGGGGCAGGCCCAATCGATCCACGACTGCTTTGAGAATGCGGACATTGGCCTGGTGAGGCACATACAGGTCGAGATCAGCGACGGTGACGTGATTGGCGGCAAGCGTCTCCCGCGCGATTTCCTCCAATGTTCGCACTGCCACCTTGAAGGTCTCGTTGCCCTTCATCTTGATGCAGTTGAGTTTTTCCGCCACGACCTTTTCGCACGGCGGCAGCCGTGAACCGCCGCCGGGCACGGCAATCAATTCCCAGAGCGCGCCGTCTGAACGCAAATGGGTTGAGAGAATGCCGTTCTCGCCCTCAGTCGCACTGACGACTGCCGCACCGGCCCCATCGCCGAAAAGGACACAGGTGTTTCGATCGGTCCAATCGGTGATGGCCGACATCACTTCCGAGCCGACCACGAGGACATGGCGCATGCCCGTTCTCACGTAGGCATCTGCCATCGACAGCGCATACACGAATCCGCAGCACGCCGCACCAACGTCGCACGCCGCCGCCTTCGTGGCGCCCAATTGGTGTTGGATCAAGCAGGCGGTGGCCGGGAGCGGATAATCCCCCGTACAGGTGGCGAGCAAAATCATGTCGAGGTCGGTCGCGTTGATCCTGGCGGCCTCCAGCGCACGACGCGCGGCTTTCACCGCGAGATCAGAGCAGGCTTCTCCCGGTCCAACCACCGCACGGGCCCGGATGCCTGTGCGTTCGGTGATCCACTGATCCGACGTCGCGACCATGCTTTCCAAGTCGGCGTTGCTGAGGACTTTTGGCGGCACATAGGAGCCGGTCCCTGTAATACGCGCTCTCATACGGATGGTTCCTCGGCGTGGTGAGTGTGCGAGCTCTCCTCGATGTCACGCTGAATGAGTGCATCGAGATGGCTCTCGGCCAGACCTTTGGCGCGGCGAATGGCATTCTTGATCGCCTTCGCCGATGAGCGTCCATGACAGATCATCGTGATCCCATTGACCCCCAGCAGAGGCGCGCCCCCGAACTCGGCGTAATCGATGCGGCGTTTGAGTTTCACCAGCGGTGCCGCGATCAACGGATACGCCAAGCGCCCGAAAAACGATCCCGAAATTTCTTTGAACAGAAGTTTCTTGATGGTATCCGCGACGCCTTCGGAGATCTTCAGGGCCACGTTCCCGATGAAGCCGTCGCAGACGACGATATCAGCATTCCCGCTGTAGACGTCCCTGCCTTCGACGTTGCCGATGAAATTCAAGGGACTGCTCTTGAGCAGCTTGAACGCTTCTTTGGTCACTTCATTGCCCTTGCTGTCCTCCTCGCCGATGCTGAGAAGTCCGACCCGGGGATTCGGCTTTTTGAACAGATGCTGTCCATATTCATTGCCCATGATCGCAAACTGCAGGAGGTGCTGGGCGGTGCAATCCACGTTGGCACCCACGTCCAACATGACTGCCTCCCCCGTCAGCGTCGGCAGACTGGTCGCGATGGCCGGGCGTTCCACCCCCTTCATCAAGCCCAGCACAAAAAAGGATGCGACCATACTGGCACCGGTGTTACCGGGACTGACTACCGCCTGGGCCTCACCGCTCTTGACCAATTCGGTGGCGATCCAGATCGAGGAATCGCGCTTTTTTCTCGCCACCGCCGCCGGCGACTCGTGCATCTCCACGACTTGAGGCGCATGCTTGATGGACAAGCGGCCGTCGGTGCACCCCAGGCGATGACATTCATCGGAAAGAACCTTCTCATCGCCGACGAGAATGACTTCGACGTTGTGTTCTTGCGCAGCCTGAAGGGCGCCCTCAATACAGGGGGCAGGACCATGGTCTCCACCCATGGCATCGAGAGCGATCTTCATCGGGGGTGATGTCCTCACAGGAAGTTGGTTGGAAAGCCGCGTGCCGTGGCGCTTGCAGTCGTACGAGATGCGGCGAGAGCTTAGCGCAGTAGGGTAAATTTCACAACGGATCGCTGTTCCCTCCCGGCCAGACACCCAATCGTTTCCGGGTCAGCGCCTCCGGCCGGGAGGTCGATGGCGATCAAACTTCTTCAACCTGAATAACGGCCTTGCCCTTATAGGTGCCGCAATTCAGACAGGTATAGTGCGGAAGCTTGAGTTCGTGACACTGAGGACACACAGACATCCCAGGCGGGGTGACCCGCAGTTTCTGCGTGCGACGCTTGTCGCGCCGGGCTCGTGAATGCTTATGTTTCGGATTCGGCATGGTTCTTCCTCCAACAGCCGGTCATCAGAGCCTCATTGCCCGCCTCGGCTGACTCATCAGGTTTTTGTGGTCCGGATGACCCGAATCGCCGTCGGGGGCGCTTCAGCCGGGCACTGACAGGGTCCTTCGTTCAAATCTTTGCCGCATTGCGGACAGAGCCCGGCACAATTCTCTCGGCAGAGCGGCTGCATGGGCGAGGCCAAAATAATGTGTTCGCGCAGCATCGGGGCGAGCTCGATATGGTCGCCTTGATAAAAATAACGATCGTCGCCCTCGTCTTCCGGCTCCACATCCAACTCAGTTTTCACAGCCCCTGGTCGTCCCTTACGCGGATCTCCGGTTTTCGGCTGCCGGGCGCCGACTTTCGACTCCTTTCCTTCGCGGGCAAAGGCCGCATGCACCGAAAACGCGAGGGCATCGTCATAGTCCTTCAAGCAGCGCACGCATTGGCGAACCGCCGTCCCTTCAAGGACACCGGTGACGGCGATCATGTCGTCCGCCTTCGCTAGGTCCAGGCTGACCGAAACGGGACCGCGGAGCTTCGCATCGGTATCCGACAGCCCCAACTCCTCGGCCGTAGCATCACCCACCAAAGACAGCCCTTCTGCCGTAATGTCGGACACCAGCGGTGTGAGCACTCCCATCGTCATCCCTGCGTCAATGAACATCCCCAACGCCGTTCTTACCGCTCTTCGGCGAAACTGATCAGCGCAATGTGACGGGCCCGCTTGACGGCCGTGGTCAATTCGCGCTGGTGGCCGAGACAATTGCCGGAAATCCGGCGTGGGACGATGCGACCGCGTTCCGTCAAGAAATTCCGTAACAGGCCGACGTCCTTGAAATCAATCGATCCCTTCTCGATGCAAAAGCGGCAGGGTCTGCGGCGCTGGAAAAATCGTCCGCCGCCGCCGCCACTTTCACCTCGTCCACCGCTCCCACCACGTTCGCGTTCCATAATCCCCCTCAACGGTTATTGCGGTTCTTCGTATTCGTAGCCGGCATCCTCATGCGCAGAGGCATCGCCGCCGCCGGTGTGCGCCCCACCGCCATCGCCGCGTTTCGGCAGGAACGTGACGGTCTGTGCGACGACCTCATGTTTGCTGCGCTTTTGTCCATCCTCTGTCTCCCAGCGTCGCTGCTGCAGCCGCCCGTCAACGATGATGCCGTTACCCTTGCTGAGATACTGGCCACAATGTTCGGCCTGTTTGCCAAACACGACGATGTCCACGAAACAGACTTCCTCTTTCAGGTCATCACCCTGCTTATAGCGCCGACTCACCGCCAACCCAAGGGAGGCCACTGGTGTGCCGCTCGGCGTATACCGCAGTTCGGGGTTGCGGGTGAGATTTCCGATGAGGATGACTTTGTTAAACCCGGCCACCGGTGAACTCCTCAGACGGCGCCTCAGCGACCCGACGCGGCACCAATTCCTTTTCGAGGTGAACCGTGAGGAACTTGATGATGTTGTCCTCCAGCCGGTAGGCGTGCTCCAACTCGCCGACGGTGTTGTTCGGGGCCTTGAAGTAGAAATACACGTACGTGCCTTTCCGCTCACGCCGCACTTCATAGGCCAGTTTCTTGCGGCCCCAATTCTCGGACTTGATGAACTGGGCGCCGGTTCTTTCGGCGATGCCCTTCATCTTCTCGATGAGTGCATTTGTCTCCTCGTCGGAGACGGACGGACGAATAATGAATAGAGACTCGTAGAGCTCCATGCAGCGATCCTCCTGGACAAAGGCCCCGGAATGCATCCGGAGCGAGGTGTAGGCGCAGCGGCTTAACCGCTGCGAAAAATGGAAGGTAACACAGCCGAAGTGCTGAGGTAAATAGGGTTTTTCCGGAATTGACTTGGAGCGGGCGGTTTGTAACCATTGGATACATTCATTCTGACATTCAGGTGGTGTGAATCATGGAACGGCAAATCGCCTGTTTGTACATTCCTTCCTTCGAAATTGCGCTGGCCCGTGCGCAGAACACAACACTGCGGAATAGACCAGTGGCCGTCGCTCCTGTCCACACCCCGCGGGCATTGATCCGGGAAGTATCCTCCGAAGCATCAGCGGAAGGCCTTCAGCCCGGCATGTCGGTGGAACTGTCGCGGCTGATGTGTCCATCGCTACGGATCGTCCCTCCCGATTCATCCCGTGTACAGGCGGCGCATCGCGAACTGCAACAGCGAGTGCGGCCCTGTGCCCCGACGTGGGAATCGATTCGACCCGGCTCGCTGTTTCTCGACTTCACCGGCACGACACGGCTCCTTGGTCCGCCCATCGATACGGCGACCCGTCTCGGACGGGAACTGATCCGTCACCAGGGATGGGACAGCGTGATCGGATTGGCCGGCAGCAAGCTGGTGTCGCAGGTGGCTGCCGCCACGTTGACACGACCGCCACAAGTACTCTGGATTCATCCCGGCTCGGAACCTCCGTTTCTAGCGCCCTTGCCCACAATGTTGCTTCCGGGCCTTTCCCGTGCCTCGAGATCACGGGTCGTGCGGCGCCTGGAGGATCTGAATCTTCGCACATTGGGCGCTCTCGCCTCGGTCTCACTCGCACAGCTGCAAACCGTCTTCGGCACGTCCGCGACGCTGTTGCACAACTGGGCCTTGGGCATCGATCCTTCGCCGGTGCACCCTCCGACCACCCAGCCGATGATTGAACGAACGATCGCCCTGGATCCAGATGAAGTAGATGATTCCCTCCTGCTCGGACGACTCTCCGGACTGTTGGAAGTCCTTTGCGCCACGCTTCGCCAACAACAGCGGGTCTGTCGACGCCTACGGCTCTCCATTCGGCACAGCGACCACGTCGAGCGCGCGGCGCAAGAGCGATTGCCGAATGGCACGTGCTGGGAAGCGGATCTTCAGCCGGTGCTCACACGTCTGTTTTACCGGTGCATGCGACGCCGCGTACGCCTGACACGTCTGACGCTTCAGGTAGATAGGTTGGAATCGCCGGTCGGGCAATTGTCGCTCTTTGACGAGCCGGCGTCGGTCCCCCAGGCGTCACATCGGCTATCGACGGCCTTGGATAGGATTCGAGCGAAATTCGGCGAGCACTGCCTGCGCTGGGGGAACACTCTCCAATGACATCCCCGTTTGTCCACCTACATGTCCATTCACAGTATTCCGCCATGCGTGGGGTCTCGTCGTTGGAAGCGCTGTGCCGCTCGGCTCGGCGCTGTGGATTTCCCGCCATGGCGCTGACCGATACGAATGGACTGTACGGCGCCGTCAGATTCGTCGATGAGGCCAAACAGCAAGGTCTTCGACCCATTCTCGGCGCGGAACTCACGACCGACCGCCATCGCGCGCTCCTCTTGGTCAAATCACCGGACGGATATGCCGCGCTCTGTCGCCTGCTGTCAGAACGACATGCGAACCCCTCGTTCGATGTTCTTAAAGCCGTATCGCGTTTCCGCGACGACCTCATTGTGGTGACCGACGATGAATCCGCCCTTCTCGCGTGGGCGACGGAATCCCGGGACGATCTCTATGTGGAATTGACTCCCGGATCGGCAATGCACCACACCCTGCAGCTCAGCCGTCGCTTCGGCCTCCCCCCTGTTGCAACCAATCGCGTGCACTTTTCACGCAGGGAAGAATTTGAGACGCATCGCTTGTTACGAGCGATTGCCATGAATACGACGCTTTCGCGGTTGCCGGACGACGTGTGTGCCACACCCGCCCAATGGTTGATGCCCGCCGAGCGCATGGCCCTTCATTTTCCTCACGTTCCGGAGGCGTTGGAGAACTCCGTTCGCATCGCCGAAGCCTGCCATGGCGATTGGCGTTTCGGCGACATCATTTTCCCCGCCTTTCGACACATGAAGGACGAGGATGCCTTTGTCTTGCTCCAAGAGAAAACCTACGAGGGGGCCCTTCGACGTTACGGCAATCTCTCGTGCGAAATTCGCGAACGGATCGACAAGGAATTGACCGTCATCCGTCAGAAACGTTTTGCGCATTACTTTCTCGTGGTGGAGGAAATCGTACGTCAGGCGCCCCGTACGTGCGGTAGAGGCTCGGTCGCCGCATCGATCGTCTCCTATTGTCTCCACATCACGCATGTCGACCCGCTCAAACATCATTTGTTTTTCGAGCGGTTTCTCAATCCCGGCCGGAAAGATCCACCGGACATCGATATTGATTTCCCATGGGACGAGCGGGATCCGATTCTCGAATGGGTGTTTGGACAATACGGCGAACGTCAGGCGGCCATGGTGGCCAACCTAAACAGTCTTGGCTTCCGCGCCGCGATCCGCGAAACCGCCAAGGTCTATGGAATCCCCGCCGCTGAAATTACGGAGATCTCCGCACAAATTGCCCGACAGAAGGACCTGCTGCACTTTGTCGAAGCGCCGACCAGCGAACAATGGGTCCACCGGCTTTCTCGGGTGCTGAACCTCAAAATGCCGTGGCCCGCCATCCTCGTCCAAGCGCTTCTCGCCCAAAATCATTTTCGTCATCTCTCGATGCATTGCGGCGGCATCGTGATCGTACCGGATGACATCCGTCGGTATGTGCCGGTCGAGCGTACCGTGAAAGGGTTGCCGGTCATTCAATGGGAAAAAGATCAGACAGAGGAAGCGGGACTCGTCAAGATCGATCTGTTGGGAAACCGATCACTGGCCGTCATCCGTGACGCACTTGCCGCAGTCGCTCGCCACACCGGCCGTATCATCGATTATGCCAGTTGGAATCCGCTGGACGACAAAGCCACGCAGGATCTCATCAGACGCGGCGACACCATCGGCTGTTTTTACATCGAATCTCCGGCCACCAGACTCTTGCTCAGGAAGCTCTGGAGCGGCATGCCGTCGGAGCGTCTCGCCTTGGCCGACGTCTTCGAATATCTCGTCATGGTGTCGTCGCTGGTTCGGCCGGCCGCGATTACTTTTGTGAACGACTTCGTTCGGCGCGCGCATGGAGATCCACATACGCCGCTGCATCCGTTGATGGAATCCATTCTGGAAGAGACCCACGGCATCATGGTGTATCAGGAAGACGTCACGAAAGTGGCGATGGCACTCGCCGATTTTTCCCTCGACGATGCCGATCAACTCAGAAAGGTGATCAGCAAAAAACACAAACACCGGCAACTGCGGGACTATTATCATCAGTTTTGCCGCGGGGCCGCTCGCAACGGTGCGTCACCCGCCGCAATTGCCAAGATCTGGACCATGATCATGAGCTTCGCCGGCTACAGCTTCTGCAAGCCTCATTCGGCCAGCTATGCCCAGGTCTCGTTCAAATCCGCCTTTCTACGGGCACACTACCCCGCTGAATTCATGGCGGCCGTCCTTAGTAATGAAGGCGGCTTTTATTCGACGTTTGCGTACCTCTCGGAAGCGCGGCGGATGGGGCTGGCGATTTTGCCACCGGATGTGAATGCAAGTGATTGGGCCTACTCAGGCGAAGGAGACCGGCTGCGAATCGGCTTGATGCAAGTGAAGACCATCCCCAAAGCTCTCGGCACGGCAATCATGGCTGAGCGAGAAGAAAGAGGCCCCTATCGCTCGTTTCAGGATTTTTTGCGGCGCGTGAACCCCGAGGCCGCGCAGGCCCGCGCGCTGGTACGTGCCGGCTGCTGTGATTCTCTGTCGGGCGAGCTCACGAGACCAGCCTTGTTGTGGCGGCTGTATGCGGGGGCAGACACGGGCTCGGGGCCGTTACCCGTCCCAGACGATTACTCAGCCTCTCAAAAGCGGGCTCACGAAATTGAGTCGTTCGGTTTTCTCGCCAGTCGTCATCCGCTAACGCTGTACCGCAAGGCGATCGAGCGACTACAGCCAGTACCCGCCTCGCACATGCATCGCTTCATCGGACGCCGGATCACCATGATCGGCTGGCTCATCACGGAAAAACCGGTTGAAACCAAACAGGGACTGGCGATGGAATTCATCACGCTCGAAGATCACACCGCCCTGTATGACGCCACCCTCTTCCCGGAGGTCTATCGGCGCTGCAGCCATCTGCTGTCCGCCAATCGCGCCTATATGATCCAAGGACTCGTCGAAGAAGCCTTCGGCGTAGTGACACTCACCGCGCTCAATCTCCGCTGGCTGGACCTCACGCCGGACGAACCCGGGGAAAGCCTCCATCCGCAATCATGGTATGATGATCCATGCGACGCCTTGTCCGATCCGCCCGCTCGTTTATCCCCACGCATCTGAGTCTGCCTCAATTACGCGAGTCAGCAACGGGCTGCACCGGATGCGATTTGTACAAACATGCCACCCAAACCGTCTTTGGCGAAGGCGCGTCCCATGCGTCGATCATGTTCGTCGGTGAGCAGCCGGGTGACCAAGAAGACGTGGCCGGCCATCCGTTCGTCGGTCCGGCCGGAAAAATATTGGACAAGGCTCTCGCCGAGGCCGGCATCGTCAGGAAGGACGTCTACGTCACCAATGCCGTCAAGCATTTCAAATGGGAACCCCAAGGCAAGCGTCGCAAACACAAGAAACCATCGGCGGCGGAGATCGCAGCCTGTCGACCGTGGTTGGAAACTGAAGTACTGGTCGTGAAACCACGGGTCGTCGTCTGCCTCGGCGTCACGGCCGCCCAATCCGTCTTCGGCAAGGCCGTCCGGCTCAACGAATTGAGAGGAGGACCAGTGAGCACCCCCCTGGCCGCCACCACCTTCGTCACGGTTCATCCTTCCGCCATTCTTCGGCACCCGGATGCTTTAGAACGAGGGCGTGAATACGAACGATTCGTCGAAGACCTGCGAAGCATCCGGACGCACCTCAAGAGAGCCGCCTAAAGAGCGATGCCGCGACGACCTTCGGTCACGACCTGCCTCGTGATCATCGACATGATCAATGAATTCGAATTCGACGGTGCCGCTCGTCTCATGCCGGCCATCGAACAGACGGCTCGCCACATCGCTGCGTTGAAGCGGCGCATGAAACAGGCACGGTTGCCTGTCGTCTATGTGAACGACAATTTCGGAAAGTGGCAGTCCGACTTTAGAAAGCTGGTGGCTCGTTGTTTGAAGGCGCAATGCCGCGGAAAGAAGATCGCAGGGATTCTTCGACCGGAAGACGACGATTATTTCGTGTTGAAGCCCAGACACTCAGGATTTTACGCCACGCCACTCGACCTTTTGCTCCGCTATCTCGGAGTCAGTCGAGTCATCCTTACCGGGGTTGCGGGCGACAATTGCGTGCTGTTTACTGCGGCGGATGCGTATATGCGGGAGTTCCAGGTGGCGGTGCCGGCCGATTGCATCGTCTCGCTCGATGCCGACAGGAATCGATCGGCGCTTCATCACATGCAAGCGACGCTGAAGGCCGACATCCGGCCTTCCGCAAAGATTGTTCCTGCGCGGACCTAGGTTGGGGAGATGTGACTCATACGTTGAACCGGAAGTAGACCACATCCCCTTCTTTGATGACGTAGTCCCGGCCTTCCAGACGGAACAGGCCCTTTTCTTTGACCTTCGCTTCCGATCCACAGGCGATCAAGTCATCGTAATGATAGACTTCGGCACGGATGAAGCCTCGTTCCATGTCGGAGTGGATCTTGCCCGCGGCTTGCGGAGCGGTCAATCCTTTGCGTAACGGCCAGGCCCGTGACTCCGTCTCGCCTGCTGTGAAAAAGGTGATCAGGTTCAAGAGGACGTAGGCTTCACGTGTCAGTCGGACGAGGCCGGATTCGGTCAATCCCATCTCCTTCAGGAAATCTGTCCGCTCGCTTTCCGGCAGGGACGACAACTCCGCTTCCAGCTGGCCGCAAATCGTAACCACTCGTGCGCCCCGTTGCTCGGCGAATTCACGCACGGTCCTCACCATCGCATCGTCCGCATTCGCTCCCTCCGACACGTTCGCGACGAAGAGGACCGGCTTCGCAGACAGTAATTGGCATTCATCCAATATCACCCGCTCTTCGGTGGTATATGTCAAATTCCCCAGCCATTCGCCTTTGTCCAACATGTCGATCAATCGCTGGAGAAAAGCCATCTCGAAGGCGGCCTTCTTATCGCCGGCTCGCACCTTCTTCTCCACGCGTTGCTTGCGGCGATCCAGCGCATCCACGTCGGCCAGCATCAATTCGGTTTCGATCGTGCCGATATCCCGAATCGGATTGACGCCCCCAGCGACATGGACGACGTCGCCGCTCTGGAAACAGCGCACGACGTGCATTAGCGCGTCGACTTCCCGGATCTGACTCAAAAACTGATTGCCGAGTCCTTCGCCCGTGCTGGCGCCCTCGACCAAGCCCGCGATGTCACGAACCTCCAACGTGCTGGGCGTTTTCTTTTTCGACTTGAAAATTTCGACCAGGCGTTCCACCCGGGGGTCGGGCACTTGCGCAATGCCGACGTTGGTCTCCACCGTCGAGAACGGATAGTTCGCCACGACCGCACCCGCGCCGACCAGCGCATTGAACACCGTCGTTTTCCCGACGTTGGGAAGCCCTATCATGCCGCAACAAAGTGCCATTGATTTAGCCGGGAAGAGTGACGAGTGATGTGTGATGACGAAACATCGTTCTTGATATTGCGCTCATCACCGTACACCCGTCACTGATCACTCTCCTCGCGTTCCCGCACATTGAATTGGTTCATCGCAGCCTCGAGGCCACGGTGTATCAGCACCTCGAGGGCATCCACAGCCCGTTCAAGACAGGGCTCGATGATCTCGAGTTCATCCTTGGTAACCGTTTCGAGGACGTAGTCCGCTGAATCTTGTCCCGGCGCCGGGCGCCCGATGCCGATTTTGAGCCGGACGAACTGGGGTGTACCCAGCGCATCGATCACGGACTTGATGCCGTTGTGGCCGCCATGTCCACCGGCCTGTTTGATGCGTAGACGGCCAGGCTCCAAATCCAGATCATCGTGCACGAGAATGAGATCGTCGGGGGTGAGCTGGTATTCGCGGAGAAGCCCTTTAAGCGGGGCGCCCGTCACGTTCATGAAGTCGAGCGTGCCGGCCAGTTCGATCTCCTCTGAACCCTGCCGTACGGACGCTCGCTGAGCCGTGCCTCGCCTGACAAGACGAGCCGACCAACGTGCCGCGGCCCGCTCGACAACCCACATACCGGCGTTGTGGCGGGTCTGGGCGTAGGTCGCGCCCGGGTTGCCCAGTCCTACAATAAGGCGCAACGTTACTTCTTCTTCTCGGCTTCCTTCTTTTCGGCTTTCGGAGCGGCGGCGGCAGCAGCGCCTTCCTTCTTTTCTCCTGCCTTGGCTTCCGCACCGGCGGCCGGGGCAGCCGCTGTGCCTGGAGCCGCCGGGGTTTCGACCCCTTCGGCCGCTGCCTTGCCCTTGATCGCGACTTCCGGTTCCTTGGCGCCCTCCGGACCGGCGGCTTGGCTGGTCAATAACGCTTCAAGTTTGGCATCGGACATCGGCACCGCGACACTCACGACCATCTGATCCGGATCGTCGAGGAACCGAACTCCCTCCAACTTTGCCATTTCTTTGAGATGAACGCCCTGGCCGATGGCGAGCGACGACGCGTCGACCTCGATATGGTCCGGCAGCGCTCCAGGCAAACACTCAACGTGGAGTTCCCGCGTATTGTAGTGCAGGATGCCCCCTTCCTTAACGCCCGCGGGGGTGCTGCCCGTGACGTGAACCGGAACCTTCACACGAATCGGCTTGTCCATGGAGATTTCGAAGAAATCGGCATGCAGCACATGTCCTTCGACCGGATCGACTTGAAAATCACGCAGGAGCGCCGTGCGCTTAGGCTTGGCCTTGGCTCCATTGACCGTCAGCGTGATCAAGGCCGTGCTTCCGGCCTGGGATTTCAGGATCTTGGTCAACGGTTCCGGCTCGATCGTCAATAGCAAACATTCACCCTGGCCATAGAGCACGCCTGGAACTTTTCCACTCCGCCGCAGCTGACGCGCCGCGCCCTTGCCGGATTTCTCTCGCACTGTCACCGCCAAATCGAATTTCATGGTACTCCTCCGTCCCTCGCTCTGTTAGAGCCCTGCTCCTTAGGCGAATAGCGAACTGACCGACTCATCCGCATGAATGCGGCGGATGGCCTCGCCGAGCAGCGGCGCCACCGACAACTGATGAATCTTCGGACACAGCCGCTGCTTGTCCTGTAATGGAATCGTATTGGTAGTGATGACCTGTGTCAGACATGACTGCTGAAGCCGCTCGAGTGCCGGCCCGGAGAGCACGGCATGCGTGCAGGCTGTCCAGACCTCTCGGGCCCCTTTGTCCGCACACGCCTGAGCGCCCTGCACAATCGTTCCCGCCGTATCGATCATGTCGTCGAGCAGCAGCGCGCTCTTGCCCGTGATATCGCCGATAATGTTCATGATCTGTGTGTGGTTCGGACCTTCACGACGCTTGTCGATGATCGCGAGACCGGCCTGCAGCCGCTTGGCAAACGCACGAGCCCGCTCCACGCCGCCTGCGTCGGGCGACACGATCACCAAATCGCTGATCTTTTTCTTCGTGATGTAGTCGAGGAGCACCGGCAACGCATAGAGATGGTCCACCGGGACATTGAAAAATCCCTGGATTTGCCCGGCATGCAAATCCATGGTCAGGACCCTGTCTGCTCCCGCGGTCGTAATGAGATCCGCCACAAGCTTTGCCGTGATCGGAACGCGCGGCTGATCCTTCCGATCCTGTCTGGCATACCCGTAATACGGCATCACGGCCGTGATGCGGTATGCTGAGGAGCGCTTTAACGCATCAATGATGATGAGTAACTCCATCAGCGAATCGTTCACGGGGGAACAGGTGGATTGGACGACGTAAACGTCGGCGCCACGCACATTTTCTTCAATCCTGATGCGTATTTCTCCGTCGCTGAACGACGATACCGTCGCCTCACCGAGCTTCACGCCAAGATAGGCGCAGATCTCATGAGCGAGGGCGAGATTCGCATTGCCAGAGAAAATCATCAATTCTCTGCTCATGGATCCCTCGACCAATTCCTCGTGCCTTGAAACAGGAAGTGCTGCTCGTACGTGGTTCGTCTCGACGGCGGGCGTCGGTGGGCGTAGTCTCGAACCCGCCACCCTCATTCGCTGCGCGCTGTTGAGGAAGCCAACTAAGGGACTGAACTTTAACGGAAATCAAGGAAGCTTGTCAACCGAGCATCGCCTCGGATCAAGCGGTCTCGAGCGACCCAGAAGAGGTCGGAACCACAAAGATTTTCAGTTCCTTGTCTTCTGTCAAACGGTCGCCTGCACGCCACGCCAAAGATTCCTCCTCAAAGAGACCAAAGACCGTGGCCCCGCTGCCTGACAGCAACGCGCAGCGTGCACCCATATCCAGCAACGTCCGCTTGATCCGGTCGAGGCTGGGGTGCTTGGCAAAGACCGGTATTTCGAAGTCATTCTCAGCCCGGTCTGCGAGTTCATTCCATGTCACCTGGCCGCCCCGATCGATCCGCAGATGATCCGCCGAGAGTTGCCGCACTCCCGATCTTGTCCCCGCCAACTCCTGGTACGCCCATTTCGTCTCGATTCCAAACACGGGCTTGGCCAGGACAACCCAGCGTCTGCCCTGGATTGTGATCGGTCTGACCGTTTCACCGCGGCCAGATACGATCGCCGACGGGGCAAAGAGGAAAAATGCCACGTCGCTGCCCAGCGCCTGACCGATTTCTCCCATTTCTGTCGTCGACCATCCCAGATTCAACAACCGATTCAGGCCAAGAATGGTGGCTGCGGCATCGCTGCTGCCCCCGCCAAGTCCGGCGCCCATCGGAATGCGCTTGCAGAGATCAATGTCGAGCCCGATGGACGATCGTGCGTGATCCAGCACCGCTGATGCCGCCTTCCAGACGAGATTGGTCTGGTCGACAGAGAGTCCCTTGTCATCGCAGGTCAGTCTGATTCCGCTCTGCGAAGGGGCGACGCGTATCTTCACATCGTCTTCGAGCGCCACCGTGTGCATGATCGACCAGAGGTTATGATAACCGTCGTGGCGGCGGTCTAAAATGCGAAGAACGAGATTGATTTTTGCGGGAGCATGAACGGTGATGGACGGGTGTGGAATAGGGAAGGAGGCTGACTGACCGTTAGTCACGGCCTCCTTTTATAGCATACTTCTCCAACCGATATCGGAACGACCTGGTATTGAGTTTGAGGAGGCGGGCCGCCTTTTTTTTCACCCATTTTGAACGTTCCAACGCTCTCACCAGCAGATCCTTCTCAATGCCATTGATGAGACCTTCGAGGTCGAGACCGTCTTCGGGCAGGTCCGTCGGGACGCCCTGCGACTGCTGGGGCGTGACGGCATGATGCAGCCATCCCCGGACATCGGCGTCGGTCACCGGCGCGCCGGTCGAAAACGCGACGACCCGTTCGATTAAATTCTCAAGTTCCCGAACATTGCCGCGCCATTCATGGCCCAGGAGGACATGAACGGCCTCTGGGGTCAGGGTGGGCGCCGCCTTTCCGCTTTCCTGGGCGAATCTTTCCAAGAAATGAGCAACGAGCAATGGGATATCGCCCGCCCGCAGTCGAAGCGGCGGAAGACGGATCGGGATGACATCCAATCGATAATAGAGATCTTCTCTGAACGAGCCGTCCGCGACAGCTTTTTCAAGATCGCGGTTCGTGGCGGCAATGACGCGCACATCGACCTTCATGTCCTGATTGCCGCCGACCCGCCGAAATTCGCGTTCCTGGATCACACGCAGCAGCTTGACCTGGATAGTCGGCGTCGTGTCGCCGATTTCGTCCAGGAAAATCGTCCCTCCGTTCGCGATTTCAAATAACCCCGCTTTGTTTGCGACAGCGCCAGTGAAGGAGCCCTTCATATGGCCGAACAGTTCGCTTTCGAGTAACGTCTCGGGGACGGCGCTGCAGTTGACCGCCACGAAAGGCATCGCGCTGCGGGCACTGTTGTAATGGATGGCGCGGGCGACGAGTTCTTTTCCGGTGCCGCTCTCTCCGCAGATCAACACATTACTTTTCGAATCCGCCACCTTACGGACGACGTCGAAGACTTTCTGCATGGCGTCGCTCTGCCCGACTATTTGTGCAAACGACGACTGGCTGGCGATTTCGCGCTTGAGCAGCATGTTCTCGGTGGAAAGCCGCCGCTTTTCCAGGGCATTGCGGATGATGAGTTGGACTTCATCCACCTGGAAGGGCTTGGTGAGATAGTCGTAGGCGCCCTGCTTCATTGCTTCGACGGCGGAATCGGCCGTACCGAAGGCCGTCACCACCAACACCACGGTTTCGGGGGACAACGATTTCACCGCCTTGAGCACATCCATACCGTCGGCCTTGGGCATGCGCAGATCGGTGATGACGAGATCATAAATTTCTTTATTGACCTGTCCGATGGCCTGCTCACCATCGGAGGCTTCCGTCACCTCATACCCCGCCCGCTTGAGCATGATGCTCATGACTTCACGGAGGCTCTTTTCGTCATCAACGACTAAGATCTTTTCCACGGTGTTCGTCCCTCATGCCATAACCGAACGCCCTCACCACCGGAGCGAGGCAGACAGACCACGAAGCGCGTGCCATGCGGTGGCTGACTTTCCACTTTGATCCAGCCGCCGTGAAGATCCACGATGCGATGCACGGCCGCAAGGCCGAGGCCGGAGCCTTCTTTTTTCGTCGTGAAGAAAGGCAGAAAAATCTTGTCCAGATTTCCTGCGGTGATACCTTCCCCCGTGTCTTGAAAGTCGATCTCCACGACGTCGCCTTTGCGGCCCCCGGCATCGATCTGACGGCACCCTGTGGTGATGGTCAGCGTGCCGCCCTCCGGCATGGCATCGAACGCATTGGCAGCGAGATTCCAAAAAACTTGCCGCATTTGATTTTGGTCGACTTGAGCCAACAGTGGACCGCTGGCCAGTGACGTCGCGATCGTGATCCGTTTTCTCTTCCGGGCTTCATGTTGTACTAGATCCAGCGTCTCGGCAAGAATTTTGTTTATATTGTGCTCGGCCAAGTCGAGTGCGGGCGGCCTGGCATACTGCAGGAATTCCGTGATGATCGCATCGAGTCTGGTCGCTTCACGGATGGCGATATCCATGAGCCGTCGATCGGTCGCATCGGCCGTCGATTCTTTTCGTAACATCTGCATGGCGCCGGCCAGCGCCCCCAGGGGATTGCGAATCTCGTGTGCCATCCCGGCCGACATTTCGCCGAGATTGGCCAACCATTCTTTGCGCCGCATTTCTGCCTCAAGATCCCTAATCTGGGTGAGATCCTTGAACACTCCCACCAATCCATGCTGCTCCCCCTGCTCGTGCAGCGGAGAGACCGTCATGCCAAGCACAAGCCGGTTGCCGTTCGCGCCTTTGCATTCCACCTCAAACCGCGTCATGGCCGGGAGCGCGCCGGCCGACGCATCCTCGGAGAGCTCGTTGGGATGCCAGTTAAAGATTTCGCGCCACGACCGTCCGAGAACTTTCCCCAGGGAATACCCCGTCACTTCCCGAGCGGCCGGGTTAAACGAGGTGATGGCGCCCGTCGCGTCGGCCGTGAACACTCCACTGCTGATGCTTTGGACGATGTTTTCGTGAAAGGCCTGCAGCCGGTTCAACCCCTGTTCCTTTTCACGCAAGGATTGATCGGCACGATAGAGCTGATCCGCCAGCGTTCCGCTCAGCAAACCGACAACGAGCAGAGCCAAGGCATAGACTCCGAACGTTTGAAGCATCGCCGCGGCGTTGACATGGCTGGGCTGACCGGACCAATTTGGAGCCAATCCGTAAAGCTGGGCGTTGGTGACAAGGCCGAAGACAATGATGCAGGTGCAGGCGGCAAACATCCCGACACGGCGCTGCGGAATCAAACTGGCAACGGCGACGGTGATGACGTAGAGCATGGCAAAAGGACTCTCGACCCCTCCGGTTCGCGCCACCAGAACGGTCTCCAGAAGGAAATCAATGCCGACTTGCGTCCAAAAGAACACCGTCAATGCCGAAGAGGTTTGCAGAACTCGGAGGAGCAAGGCGGAGGGAATCGTCAGGGCATAGGTGAGGACGATGAGCGCGTAGAACGTATCGACGTGTGCACCGGCCGCTTCAAAAGCCAGAGACATCCCGAGCATGAAGGTGACGAACGTCACCCGCAGCCCCATCAGCCAATGAAGCCTAGACCGCAATACATCCATCTGTCGTCACGTTGAACAGATGCCCCCCAGCTGGGGGGCGGCATTGACTGGAGTGTTTCGACAGGCAGGGCAACTGCTTAGCCGATCGCGGATGCCATCTTGAAGATGGGCAGGTACATCGCGATGACGATAAACCCGATGACGACGCCCAGAAACACCATCATCATCGGTTCGAGCAACGACGTCAGCGAGGCGACCGCCTGGTCCACCTCGTCTTCGTAGAAGTCGGCAATCTTGCCCAACATGGCATCCAGGGCGCCGGTCGATTCCCCGACGGCGATCATGTGGGTGACCATCTTTGGAAACACCTGGCTCGAGGTCAGTGGATCGGCAATCGTTTTGCCTCCGCTGATGCTGACGCGCGCGTTCAACAGCGCTTCTTCGATGACCTTGTTGCCGGATGTCTTCGCGCAAATGGATAAGCCATCCAATAACGGAACACCGCTCGAGAGCAGCGTTCCCAGGGTGCGCGTGAATTTCGCCACCGACGCCTTCCGTATGAGGTCGCCGAAGACGGGAGTCTTCAGCAGAAACTTGTCGATGGCATATCTTCCCTTGGGCGTGGCGTAGTATTTCTTGATTCCGATGACGGCGGCCACGATGAGGCCTAAGCCGATGTACCAAAACGACTGAAAGGCGTTGCTGACGTCAATGACGAGCTGGGTGGGACCAGGCAAGCCCACCTTTCCGCCCGAGAGTTCGTCGAACATCTTCGCAAAAATGGGAATGACGAAAATCATCAGAACGGTAATGACGATTCCCGCCACCCCGAGGATCGCCGAGGGATAAATCATGGCGGATTTGATCTGTCCCTTGAGCTTCATTGCTTTTTCAATGTGCTTGGCCAATCGCGTCAAAATGGTGTCGAGGAGACCGCCGACTTCGCCGGCGTGCACCATGTTGACATACAGGTCGTCGAAGACTTTCGGATGTTTTCGCAGGGCGTCCGAAAAGGTCGACCCGGCCTCGACCTGCCCCCTGACATCGCCGACTGTCTCTCGCAGCACTTTATTTTCAGATTGGGTGGAGAGGATTTCGAGGCATTGGACGAGCGGCAGGCCCGCATTGATCATGGTGCCGAACTGCCTCGTGAATACGACGAGGTCTTTATCGGTCAACCCGGAGCCGAAACTCAATTTCAGTCCGCCGCCGGTTTTTTCTTCGAGGCTGGTGACGACGACGCTCTGCTTGCGGAGCTGATCAACCGCTTCGTCTTTGCTCTTGGCGGTCAGTTCCCCTTTCTTCACCGCTCCGGATCGTGTCCGTCCGACATATGCAAATGTCGCCATAGGTCACGCTTAACCTTTCAAGAGACTTCGCTCAACAGCCGGTTTTTTTGGCGAAAATACCTACGTGGCGAGTCTACTGGTGACCTGAAAACCTGTCCAACTAATTCAAAATCTGTGCGGCAGGCTCATGAGAATAGAGGCAGAGGATATGCTTTCGGTCACGAGGGAGCGACGCCAACGGAGCAATAACCGCGGTACAGGTAATGACAGCCTGAGGAGATCGTGAATGCGACCATGCCGATGAGCAACGGATCGAGCAAGGAAAGGTTGATTTGGCGTGAACTTAAAAAGATCACCAACAGCACGTATGACAGCTGGAGGAACGTCGCCCCCTTTCCTAGGAATGTCGGTGCAATGTTGATGTTCGACTCGGTGAACTGCGCAACGGCCGTTCCCAGCAGAAGCATCGCATCCCGGCTCACGACCACAATGGTGACCCAGGACGGGATGAGATGGATGACGGATAAGGTAATGAATCCGGATGTCAGCAGTAGCTTATCGGCCAAGGGATCAAGGAAAGCGCCCAAGCGCGTCCGTTGATTGGCGGCTCGTGCAATGGTTCCATCCAGCGCATCGGTAATCCCAGCCAGAAGTAAGACCACCATGGCGGCATCGAAACGCTCGTAGACCAATAAGCCGACATAGACCGGAATCAGCAAAATGCGGAGGATGGTCAAGCTGTTGGGGATATTCATGCGGTCTTGAACACATGCCGCACCGCGACGCGGACGGAATCATAGGTGTCGCCCGAAGTGAAGTCAACGGCTTGCACTCAGCTTCGCATGTGCCTATACTGCACGCTCCGCGCGGATAGGGAGGCAATGATGAATGTTCTCGCGTCGCTGTTCAAGCGAGACGGACTCATCGAGAAACATCAGTTGGAGGGCGTCGACCCGAGCGATCGGTATTTCAACCGTGCGGTGCTCGTCAACCGGACATCATCGGGCTATGCGGCAAGAGTCATGTATGAGGCCTTGACCGTCGAAGGTCAATCGCATCCCACCATCGCCGCCGCCGTGACCGAATTGGTGCAAAAACTCCAAGCGCTCGGTTTCAGCCGCCTCCGCACAAGAGCCAATTTCAAGGGTGCGAAGTATCTTGCAGAAAAAGAAACTTGGATTGAATATCCGGATCCCTCCTGAGTCTTAATCGCGCGTCAACTCCCCATAAATCAGGTCATGAATCCTGGGCCGGAAGGCTCGAATCGCGTCATTGGTTCGGCTGGGATGCACGCGGTTCGTCAGCAACACCACCTCCAGTTTGCGCAGTGGATCGATCCAAAGCGAAGTGCCGGTGAATCCCAGGTGGCCGAAGGACTCGGCCGAGAAATGCGTACCCGACGACGAGGGCGCCGTGGGCGTATCCCAACCTAAGGCCCAGCTTGCGTGCGGCGGATGCGATGGCGTTCTGATGAATTCGCGAACCAGACGCCGGTCAAGAAGTGCTCCATCTCCATGATAGGCACCGAGCCAGGCGCCCGAAACCGCGAGAACGGCTTCGGCGGTGCCGAACAAGCCGGCATGGCCGGCCACACCACCCATCGCCGCGGCGTTTTCGTCGTGCACTTCTCCTTTCAATAGTCGTTTTCTCCACTCATCCCATTCAGTCGGCGCAAAGGACAGAGCGGCTCGATTGTCTTGTCCTTGGGAGAGCGCGGCCGACGCACGGCGAAAAAAAAGCGGCCCGGCCCCCAGGCGCTGACACACCGCCGCGTCGAAGTATTCGTCCAGCAATTGACCGCTCGCTCGCTCAACCGCACATCCCAAGAGGATGAAGCCCAGATCGCTGTAGACGCTCTGGGTCCCGATCGCCGACAGGAGCGGTTCATCTGCGATCAAACGCAACACCGCTTGGCGGACGATGCTCGGGTCTCCGCGGCCCCATGCCAGCCCTTCGGCATCCAGCCGCTCATAGAGAGGACGCCATCCCGGCAACCCCGAGCGATGGGTCAGTAAGTCGCGGAGGCTTGCTGAACCGATCGCCGCGCTCTTCAACTCGACGAGCACGTCCCCGATGGCCGCATCGAGCTCAAGTTTTCCCGCTTGGATCAGCAGAAGCACGGACGTGACCGTGGCGAGCGGTTTCGTGAGCGAGGCCAGGTCATAGACGGTCGATGCTTGAACGCCTTCCGCGGTGGGTTCCGAAGACAGTCGCCCGGCGACGAGCAAAACCTTGAGATCACCGTTCCTTCGTCCCGCCAAGACGCCACCCGGAAACACGCCGTCTCGCACGGCCTCATCCATGGCCGCTTGAATGGCGCCGGGGTGGTTCATGGCGAGACGGGGTGCCGCAGGTGAGTGGCTTCGGGCGTACGAGCCGTCAACAAAAAGGCAGCGGGAGACGAGTATGCGGCAAGCAGCTGGTGGCTTCGAGAGGACGGGCCGTTCAGGAATGACCGCTCGGACATGCGTGCACTGCGTCTATAATGCCGGGCTCGACTCTCCCTCCAACTTATGATCCGGGTGTGTCGCGCCCTCGTGAAAGGCCTCTTGTTCCTCGACTTCCAGCATGCGCTCGAATGTGCGCAAGGTCGCCCGCAGCCGTTCCACCATCAAGATCCGTTGTTTCTGAAGTGCCGAGAGATCTCGCTGCGTATTGGTCAGCTCCACTCGTGCTTGACGGATCATTTCACCCGCCTTGAGCTCCGCTTCCTTGATCACGAGATCGGACTCACGTTGAGCGCTGCGCTTCACATCCTCGGCGAGCGACTGGGCCGAAACGAGCGTATTGGACAGCGTCGTCTCGGTACGCTTCAATTCCGTCAATTGCTGTTCGAGGAAGACGATCTTCTCGCGCTGCACGGCATTCTCCCGATTCAACTCTTCGACGGTCTCAGCGATCTCTTCCAAGAACCGATTGACTTCTTCCTTGTCGTAGCCCCGGAAGCTCGTTTTGAAGACCATCTGCTGGATATCGAGCGGTGTGATTTTCATGGCTGCTCCTCCTCTGCCAGTCTCATCCTATGACGGCACCCATCTGAAACAGAGACGGCACGATGAATTTTTGTAAGAAGATGATTATGAGGATCAGGATAATTGGCGACACATCGACTCCGAGCCTCCACCCGATCATCCTCCGAAGGGGAGCCAGCGCAGGTTCAGTGACTTTCTCAAGAAACTGCACGATGGGATTCCAGGGATCTGGATTGACCCAGGAAATCAGGGCGCGTGCGATGACGACGTACATGTACAGTTCCAAAGCATAATAGACCACGGATCCGAGTGCAGTAAAAAAATTGTTGACCACAAACATCAGCGTGCAAGCTCCTGTGAGCGCTTCGTCGCGGCCTCGACAGCCCCCATGAGTGTAGCACGGAACCGACCCTCTTCAAGGCAATGCAGGCCTGCGATGGTCGTGCCGCCAGGCGACGCGACACGATCTTTCAGCTTCGCGGGATGATCGCCCGATTCCAGGACCATTTTCGCGGCCCCCAAGACGGTTTGGGCGGCCAGGACTTCCGCCGTCTGCCGAGGCAGTCCCATCTTCACGCCTCCGTCTGCCAACGCTTCGATCGCTTGGAACACATAGGCCGGACCGCTGCCGCTGAGTCCCGTGACCGCATCCATGAGACGCTCCTCAATGGGAATGACCCGCCCCACGGCTTGAAAGATCACACGAGCGATCTCCTTGTCTTCTTCACCGAGCACAGCGGTCCATGCCAGTGCGGTCATGCCCTCTCTCACCAGGGCAGGCATGTTTGGCATCGCTCGAATCACGCGCGTGGCGCCCTGCGCCTGCTTCATGATTGTCTGTATTGTCACTCCCGCCGCAACGGAGATGATCAGCACGCGATGAAGAGCTGCACCGATTTCTTTCAGCACCGCCGGCAACACCTGGGGTTTCACCGCAAGCACCACGACGTCGGCCCAACTCACCGCCTGACCATTGTCCGACCCAACCCGGACTGCGAACTGGGTTTTCAATCGATCGCAACGCGCAGGCATGGGATCGGTCGCCCAGAGTGCCTCGGGGCGGCACACGTTTCCTGCGAGCAGGCCACCGATGATCGCTTCGGCCATCTGGCCGCCGCCGATGAAGGCCAGTTTGTTGGTCAATGCGCTAGTCACGTCGTCCCCCAAAAATTGCCGTCCCGAGACGAACCAACGTCGCACCTTCCTGGATCGCCACCACGTAGTCGCTCGACATGCCCATCGACAGCTCCGTCAGAGAAACTCCCGGGATTCTTTGCCGCATCAATCTCGCCGCAAGTTCTCGGAGGCGACGGAAATACGGTCGCGATTGTTCCGCTTCAGCGACGGGCGGAGGAATGGCCATGAGGCCTTGAATCACCACGTGCTCGAGCGCCGCCAGTTGAGGGAACAATTCCTCGAGCTTGTGTACTGAAAACCCCGCTTTGCTCTCTTCCCCGCCCAGGTTCACTTCGAGGAGGATCTTCTGCCGCAGCCCGGCGGCTGCCGCCCGCCGATCGATCTCGGAAGCCAGTTCCAGACTGTCGACGGAATGAATCAGGTCGAAAACGCCGACGACCCCCCGAACCTTTCGCCGTTGCAGCTGGCCAATGAAGTGCCAGCTGATGCGCTCTCCCTTCAGCGCTTCGATTTTCGGAAGGGCCTCCTGGAGACGATTTTCCCCTGCAATGTGCAACCCTGCGGCGACGGCTTCGCGGATGCGACCGGCAGGGACGGCCTTGCTGGCCCCCACCAGCCGAACCTGCCCTTCCATCCGGCCAGCGTCCCGTATGGCCCGGTGGATCTGATCGAAGACGACTGCGAGACGATCCTTGATTGAGCCACCGGGCGCGACATCCATCTTCGTCCGATCGAACGCCTTGTTCGCCGCAGACCGCGTATTGTACCGAAACGGCGGAAGCCAGGGCTACCGCCGAGACACCAATGTAATCCCATTGAGCATTGTCCCGTTTACGCGTCCTTCGCGGCGATAGGAATAGAAGAGTGCAGGATGACAGATTGTGCAGACATTCACGGTCGTGATGTGCTCAGGAAGGACACCCGTCTCCGCGGCTTGTCGCCGCACGAGCGCCTTCAAATCCAAGCGTGCCTTACTCCCGCGGTCATCGCGAAGCAGCGAAGGCCAGTCTGAACGGCCGGTACGCAACGGTTCGAGCACCGCGTCGTCCACTTCATAGCAACAAGGCCCAGCCGACGGACCGATGCTCACCCGGAGGTCGTGAGTTTCGATCCCAAATCTGGCAGCCATCGAGTGAATCGTCTTGGGCAGAATACCGGCCAACGCGCCGCGCCACCCCGAATGGATCGCCGCAACAGCACTCCGCCGTCGATCGTACACAAGAACCGGCACGCAATCGGCTGTTCGCACGACCACCGTCACGCCGGGCTGATCGGTGATCACGGCATCCCATCCACCTTCAAAGCGATCCGCTCCTGTCACCGGCCGATCGATAATCAAGGCGTCCGTCCCGTGCACCTGCTTCACCGAAAGCATCCATGTGCGACCCCGGCCTTCAGAAGCCGACAGGGGCACACCGGTTTCATAAGCCACCGGAGCATAGTTCCTGGTGCCGAAAAAATGCCTGACGCCGTCGTGCGCCGACCCGAATGCCGGCACGGTAATCACAGGTGCGGTCACTGGATCCTCCGCCTGATCCTTCGGATCAGTCAGTTTGCTTTCTCAAAAACGTCGGCACGTCCCATTCGTCATCGGCGACGACGGCCAGACGCTCGAGGGATTCCCGCTGGTCACCCATCCGCCGTAAGTATGTGGGCCGATCAAGGTCTTTATGCGGACGGTCCGCCACCGCGGCTCCGACGGCATTGAATCCCGGCTGCGAGGCTCGGACCGGCCGAGTCGCCGCCACAGCCACCGGCGTCGGTTGATCATCGCGCTCAAATCCCGTCGCAATGACGGTGACGACCAGATCGTCGCCCATGTCCGGATTGATGACCTGCCCGACGATGATGTTGGCTTCTGGATCGGCCGCCTGTTGGATGATGGATGCCGCCTCTTCGATTTCATGCAAGGACATGTTCGGTCCGCCCGTGATGTTGAGGAGCACGCCTCGGGCGCCTTCGACGCTTCCCTCTTCGAGCAGCGGGCTGCAGATGGCTTTCTGCGCCGCCTCGATCGCGCGATTCGTCCCCCGGGACACGCCCATGCCCATCACGGCCCGACCGGTATGGGACATCACCGTGCGCACGTCTGCAAAGTCGACATTGACATGGCCGGTCGTGGTGATCACATCCGCGATGCCTTGAATGGCCTGACGCAACACGTCGTCGGCTACCTTAAAGGCCTCCAGCAAGGGCGTGGCCTTGTCCACGATGCCCAGCAACCGTTGATTGGGAATCACCAACAGCGTATCGACATGCCGGCGAAGGTCTCGGATGCCCTCATCGGCATGGATCATTCGGCGATGGCCCTCGTAGGAAAATGGCTTCGTGACCACGCCGACCGTCAGGATGCCCAGTTCGCGCGCGATGCTCGCCACGATCGGTGCGGCTCCGGTGCCGGTGCCGCCTCCCATCCCCGCCGTCACGAAAACCATGTCGGCGCCTTCGAGGCATTCCCGGATTTGATCCTTGCTCTCCAGCGCAGATTCTTTTCCGATTTCCGGCTTGGCTCCCGCCCCGAGTCCACGCGTTCTCTCCGGGCCGAGTTGTACCTTATACGCCGCACGGGAGCGATCCAAGGCTTGCAGGTCCGTATTCGCCGCGATGAAATCCACGCGGGCCAATCCCGACGTGATCATCGTGTTGATTGCATTGCATCCCGCACCGCCCACACCGATGACTTTGATGCGGACAGGCGACAGACAATCTTCTTGGAATGAGAACATCAGGACACCTCCCTTGGCGCAAGGCCGTGCCGCGCGCCGGTTAAGTTAGAAAAACTCGAACATCCATGACTTCATTCGATCCAACATTCGGCCGATCGGTCTCCCGCTTCTGAGTCCGGCTGCAGCGGTTTCCTCGGTATGACGCCGCGCATGCAGCAACAAGCCTACGCCAGTCGCGTGCATGGGATTGCTGACGATATCCCGAAGGCCGCCGATGCCTGTAGGCACACCTCGGCGCGCCGGTAAGTTGAGGACGTGCTCGGCCGCGTCCGGCATACCTTCCAGCAAGGACGTGCCTCCGGTGACGACGACACCGGCCCCCAACATGCCTTCATAACCGGCGCGCGTAATCTCACGACGGACCAATTCGAACATTTCCTCGATACGGGGCTCGAGAATCTCCGCAATGTCTCGCCGCGAAAACGTTCGTGCCGGACGATCCCCGACTGAGGGCACTTCCACGGTCTCATGGCCTTGCACCAAATCCGTTCTGGTCACGCCATGTTGTACTTTGATTTTTTCGGCTTCCGTCTGCGAGGTGAGCAGGCCGATTGCAAGATCCTTCGTCAAATTCTGCCCGCCGATCGGCAGGACCGCCGAATGGCGGATACTTCCATCCAGAAAGATCGCCAGATCCGTGGTACCGCCGCCCAAGTCCACCATCGCCACACCAAGATCGCGTTCCTCCTGACTCAGCACCGCCTCGCTGGAGGCCAGGGGCTGCAAAATGATGTCGACTACATCGAGTCCGGCGCGGTTCACGCTCTTAATGATGTTTTGAGCCGAGGTGACGGCGCCCGTGATCACATGCACGTTGACTTCCAGGCGGTTGCCCGACAGTCCCAATGGCTCCCGGACCCCCTCCTGTCCGTCCACCATGAATTCCCGCGGCAGGACATGCAGGATGCGGCGTTCATGAGGAATGACCGCCAGTGTGCGAGCGCTTTCGATGGCCCGATGGATGTCGTCGCGTGTGACCTCGGATTTCTTGAGCGCCACGACGCCTTTGCAATTTTCGGCCGAGATGTGGCTGCCGGCGATGCCGGTGTAGACGGAATTGATCTGGACTGCCGCCATGAGTTCCGCTTCTTCGACCGCTTTCTTGATCGATTCGACGGTGCTCTCGATATCGACGACGACGCCCTTGCGAAGCCCGCGGGACGGGCTTGAACCAACGCCGATAATGTTCAGTGTGCCGTCTTCGGTGACCTCGGATACGATGGCACAGATCTTCGTGGTGCCGATATCCAGGCCGACGAGAATTTGATCTCGTTTCGCCACAGCGTCACCCCCTCTCGCGGACGATCACCCGATTGTCGTATCGCAGATCCACGTCCTGTCCTTCGTGCTTTCGGCCGTCAGGCATCCTGAATGCCGCCTTCACTTTCTTGAAACGCTCCCATTGCTCTTTGAGCGCATCGCTCCCAAAATGGAAACGGACTCCTTTTGCCGACGCCATGACAGTCATGGGCTGGCTCACATCGAGTTCAATACGGCCGTCCAGTGCTTCAGTCATCCATTTGGCCAACGAGATTGCGGATTGCAACCGCTCCTTCAGCCGGAGATCGCCTTGAGCCAGGAGCTTGCCGTCAACACCGAGCAACAAGGGCAACGTCGGCTGATCTTGCGCGCCAAGATGGGCGAGCACGACGCCTTCGTCATCGGTCAACGCATGGTCCGAACCGATCCGTACGATGGCCGCGGGCTTCCGTTCGACAATCGTCACCCGCAGCGCGTGCAGTGGGAGCCGTTCGACCATCGCCTCTTTGATCCATGGATGTGCCCGCACTCGTTCGGCAAGATACGCCAGGCTCACTTGGTGCTGGGCCATTCCTTTTTTGAGTGCCAACCGCTCGAGCACCTCCTGCTTTGTCACTTGATGCATCCCTTGAACCGTCACCTCTCTGATCTCGAGCCCTCGTTGAAGCACAGGACCAGCCTGACGCGCCAAAAAGATCGCCATCCAGCACACGATCGCTGCAGCGGCCAATCCTCCGGCGATACGCAACACGGTCCGACCTCGAGCGATCAGTTGTGCCCGACGGGCTTGCTGCGTGCGATCCCGAGATTGTGCCGCTCGGGCACCCTTCCACTGGTTACGGCGAAATCCAACCGCTGTGGGGGATCGCTTGCGAAACGGATTTCTCATGCGGCATGCCCCGTCCTTTGCATTCTTTCGACAGCGGATTCAAGAATCCGTTCGGTCAGCTCCTCATAGCCGATACCGGCCTGTGCGGCCGCCATCGGCAAAAGGCTCGTCTCCGTCATGCCAGGGACTGTATTGATCTCGAGCACATAAGGCCGCCCCCGCGGCGTGATGCGAAAATCCACCCGCGCCGCACCCCCGCATCCCAACACCTCATAGGTTCGAAGGGCGAGAGTGCGGATGTGCTTGGTGATGGCCGAGGAGAGCGGGGCAGGACATAAGTAACGTGTCTTGCCCTTCTCATATTTCGCGGAAAAGTCATAGAAACCGTCGGGCGCCACGATCTCAACCGCCGGAAGCGCCAGGGGAGCTTCGCCCTTTCGACCGAGGAGCGAAACGGTGACTTCATGACCCGGAATGTAGGCCTCCACCATCGCCTCTCGATCGTACTTGTGCGCCAGTGCCAAGGCCGCATCCCATTGAGCCGGTTTCTTGACGATCGTGACGCCGATGGTGGATCCTTCAGATGCCGGCTTCACGACGACGGGCCACCGCAACTGAGCCGAACGCATGGCGTGCGCACGTGACATCCGGTCACCTGGCTTGAGGACCAGACCGGTCGGCACTGGAATTCCATGAGCCGCGAGGACCGTCTTCGTGGTCACCTTGTGCATGCCGATCGCACTCGCCTGGACACCGGATCCGGTGTACGGGATGCCCAGTGTTTCCAAAAAGCCTTGGATCGAACCGTCTTCGCCTCCGGGGCCGTGCAAGGCTAGAAATGCGATCGCGATCTTCTGGTCTTGCAGATCGCGGCTCAACGTCGGGCCGACATCAATCATGACCGCATCGTACCCACGTCGGCAGAGGGCCCGATGCACGGCCGCTCCGGTGCGCAGCGACACTTCACGCTCCGATGACTGGCCGCCCATCAAGACGCCGATTCGAGCCTGGGTCAGCAATGGTCGCTCTGTCATCGAATTACGCCTCGCCGACAATTTTCAATTCGAGATCCAACCGGACACCGGCCTTCTGCTTGATCGCACGTCGCACTTTCTGGATCAGAGTGATCACGTCGGCAGCGCTTGCATGACCGCGATTCACGATGAAGTTTCCGTGCTTGGTCGAGACCTCGGCATCGCCGATCCGCATCCCCTTTAGTCCCGCCGCTTCGAGCAGCCGGCCGGCGGAATCACGAGGAGGATTCTTGAACACACACCCGGCGCTGGGCATCGCCAACGGCTGCGTGTCCTTTCTATAATGGAGATAGTCTTTGACGACTCGAGCAATATCGGCCCGGACGCCCGGCCGCAATTGAAGCCACACTCCCACCACAATGCTCTTGGGCAGACGAGCCCGCCGATAGGCAAAGTGGATCGATGCCGCCGGCAGATCTCGAACGTCACCCTTCATCGTGACGAGCCGCACGGCTTTTACGGCATCCTTCATTTCACCGAGTCGCGTTCCGGCATTCATCACGAGACATCCCCCGACCGTTCCAGGAATGCCCGCCGCCCATTCCAGGCCGCGCAATGAGCGGCGAATGGCGTATCCGATGAGCGTCGGCATACCGGCGCCGCCTTCGGCATACACCACGGCGCCGGGTTCTTCGCGGATGCCCCGCAGTCTGGACAAGCTGACGACGATGCCTCGAATGCCTCCGTCTCTGATGAGCAGGTTCGTGCCTCCAACCACAAAGATCGGAACGCCGGCGGCACGCGACTGCACGACCAGACGACGCACATCGTCCACGTCCGCCGGTTCCACGAGCACGTCGGCAGGTCCGCCAATCTTGAACGACGTGTAGGCGTCCAGCGGGGCGCCGAACGTAATCTTGCCGCGCAACCCCGCAACCGCTTTCTCCAAGCGCTTCCTGTCGAATCGGGATGCGGCACGCATGTCACCCGTTCGGCGTTTCCCAATCCTCATGCCTCATGTTCCAGGCACAAGCTTCGCTAGTAATGCGGGCCCCGTCTTCCAAATGTCCCCGGCTCCAAGAGTCAGCACGAGATCGCCGGGCTTCAACTGAGGGAACACGACCTCGGCGAGGCGGTCCTTGTGCTCGACGAACGTGACGGGCGGATGGCCGACGGCGCGAATCGCTTCAGCGACCTTGGCACCTGAGACTCCTGGAATCGGCGACTCGCTCGCCGCATAAATTTCGGTCAAGAACAGGTGATCCGCATCGTGAAAGGCTTTGGAAAATTCCTCGAGCAAATCCCTAGTCCTGGTATAGCGGTGCGGCTGGAACAGCACGATCAGCCGTCGATCCGGCCAGCCTTGTTTGGCCGCCGCCAGAGTCGCTCTGATTTCCGTGGGATGGTGGCCGTAATCGTCGACGATCATGATGCCGTTGGCTTCTCCGCGGAGATGAAATCGCCGCTCAACGCCGGTAAAGGCTGCCAGCGCCTTGCGGATGAGATCCACCGGCACATCCAATTCCACCCCGATCGCAATCGCTGCCAGTGCGTTCGAGACGTTATGGATACCGGGCACGGAAAGCCGGAACGGACCCAGATTGCGGGTACGAAAAAATGCGCGAAACTCGGAGCCCCCTTGCTTGGCCGCAATCTCGGTCGCACGAAAATCCGGCGTCACTCCGCCGGCCTCGGATAAGCCATAGGTGTAATATCGCTTGACGATCTTGGGGAACAGCGCTCGGAGCCGATCATCGTCCGCGCAAAGCACCGCCAGCCCATAGAACGGCACCTTGTTGATAAATTCCAGGAAGCTTTCGTAGATCCGCTCCATGCTGCCGTAGTGGTCGAGATGTTCACGGTCGAGATTGGTCACCGCCACGATCGTCGGAGAGAGTCGCAAGAATGAGCCATCGCTCTCATCCGCTTCCGCCACCAGGAGTTCTCCCCGTCCCAAGCGCGCATGGCTTCCGAGGGCATTCACCTTGCCGCCGATCACCATCGTTGGATCCAACCCGCCTTGGGCGAGAATATTGGCGACCATCGAGGTCGTGGTGGTCTTCCCGTGCGCGCCGGCGATGGCCACGCCGAATTTCAGCCGCATCAACTCTGCGAGCATCTCTGCCCGTGGAATGACGGGAATCTGTTTGGCTTTGGCCGCGAGGACTTCAGGGTTTTGGGGCGATACAGCGGAGGAAATGACCACCACCTGCGCCTCTCCGATATTCGCTTCGTCATGGCCGACGAAGATCCGCCCGCCCAACTCTTCCAACCGGCGGGTCGTATCCGACGCCTGGAGATCGGAACCGCTGACCTTATAGCCGAGGGTCAGCAGCACCTCGGCAATGCCGCTCATGCCTGCACCGCCGATGCCGACGAGATGAATATGTTGGGTCTTTCGAAACATTGAGGTGCGCCTTAGTCCTCCGCCCTGCTGCGAGGGCGTCGTTCCATTGCGTTGTCCCGGCCCATTAGATTCCTGCCGCTCCAAGAGACTGGTTGAGATCATGCTGGTCTCCTATGAGTGCATAGCATTCACGGACGATTGTCTCGGCCGCGTCCATTCGTCTCAAGCTCAGACTTGCAGCACCCATCGTTCGCATCCGGTCAGGGTTGTCGAGAATTTCGAGCAGCGCTTGCGCCAAGGTTGGGCCGCTGAGTTCGGCCTGCAGTATGACCACGGCGGCGCCGGCCTCCTCCATGACCCTGGCATTTTTGGCTTGATGGTCATAGATCGCAGTCGGCAGCGGGATCAGAATGGCCGGCTTTCCGCACGCTGTCAGTTCAGCGACCGTCATCGCACCGGCGCGAGCCACGACCACATCCGCGGCATTGATCGCCGACGGCATGTCATAGAGAAACGGGACCACCTCGATGGCAACTCCGGCGCGCTGGTAGGCTTCTTTCACGCGAGTAAGATCCGGCTCACCGGTCTGATGCGTGACTGCCATATCCGGACGCTGCCTCAGTAAGGGAGGCAATCCCTCGATCGCCGCGCTATTGATCGCCTTGGCCCCCTGACTTCCGCCGAAGATCAACACACGAGGACTCCCTGACGGCTTTGCCGCTCTGGGAGAGGAGGCTTGCCTCAAGAAGTCGCTTCGAATCGGCGTGCCCACAACACGCACCTTACTCTTGTTAAAGGAACCGGCCGCAGACGCAAACGCCAGGAACACCCGCTGAACGAACCGGCCGACCGCTTTGTTGGCCAGGCCGGCCTGAGCATTGGGTTCCAGAATCACACGGGGGATTCCCGTCAACGCGGCAGCCATGACCATCATCGGGCTCGTATAGCCGCCGACGCCGATCACCAGATTGGCGCGTCTCCGCCGTAAAATTTTTCGGCATTGCCAGAGGCTCAGTGGCATGGCGCACAGCCCCCTCAGAACATCGAACGGTTTTTTGCCCATAACCGGCTTGGCGCTAATCAGGGCCAACTCGAATCCTTCATGCGCCAGAACTTTCGACTCGAGTCCGCGCGCCGTGCCGACGAACAACACTGTGGTCGCCGGATTTCGCCGGATGAATTCCCGCGCCAGTGCGATGGCCGGATACAGATGCCCCCCGGTCCCGCCTGCTGCAATGACAATCGTCATCAGCGATCCGACTCACCTCGACCGCCTTTGGATGCGCCTCCATGCCGATCTCGTGAAATGCTCAACAGCATCCCGACGCCGACGAAACTCACGACCAAGGAAGATCCGCCGTAGCTGACGAAGGGCAGCGTCAACCCTTTGGTCGGCAACAAGCCGGTGACAACGGCGGCGTTGACGAGCGCCTGGATCCCGATCAGCAGCGTAATGCCGAGACCAAGATATTTGCCGAACGGCATCCGTGCCCGGGAGGCGATATGAAACCCTCGCCAGACAAACAGAGCAAAGAGGATGACGATGCAGGCCGTACCGGCCAAACCCAGTTCTTCCCCGACAAGCGCCAGCACGAAATCGGTGTGCGCTTCCGGCAGAAAGAACAATTTCTGCTTGCCTTCGCCCAAACCGACTCCGAACGGGCCGCCGCTGCCGAATGCAAGAAATGACTGGGTAATCTGAAATCCGGCATCCGACGCATCTTTCCAAGGCGCAAGAAATGTCAGGAGCCGCTGCCGACGGTAACTGGAGCCGAGAACCAGCACCAGGACTATCGGGATCGCGCATAGTCCAAGAGTCGCCAAATGGGCGATGCGGGCGCCGGCCAAAAACAGCAGACACACCGTCACCAATCCCATGACAACGACGGTGCCGAGATCCGGCTCGAGTAACACCAGGCCGCTGAGCACCCCCACGACGGTCAAAACGGGTAACAGTCCGGTCCGAAAGGAAGCGAGTTTGTCGGTCCTCTTGGCCAGATAGGCGGCGAGATACATCACCGTCACGAGCTTGACCATCTCGGCCGGTTGAATCGAAATCGGTCCCCATCGCATCCAGCGTCTCGCGCCTTTCGCCGCAACCCCGAGCGATGGGATCAGGACCATGACCAGCAGCACGACCATCCCGATGAGGATAGGGACGGAAAGTTTTTTCCAGAGCTGATAATCGATCCGCGAGGTGAAGTGCATGAGCAGGACACCGAACCCCAGCCATGCAATTTGTCGTTTCAGAAAAAACTCCGGGTCCTGAAATCGATTTCCGGCCACGATGGCACTTGCACTGAAGACCATCACCAATCCCATCAAGGCCAGTGTCAGCGTCACAAACAGCAGGACGTGGTCCATCGCCACTCGCGAGGAAGCCGAGCGCTGCCCGCTCGTCGGCCAGGGCAACGACAAGGTTCCTGCAGATCGTGAAGCCATTGCTCAGCAACACTCCTCCTGAAACGACGCCGCTACTCAGGCAACGACTGAACGGCCGCCTTGAATTGACGGCCTCGGTCCTGATAATCCCGGAACATGTCGAAACTCGCGCAAGCCGGCGACATCAACACGACGTCGCCGGCCGCCGCCTCGCGAGCTGCCCACTCAACTGCGTCCCGCAAGGTCTTCGCCTCAGTCATCCCCGTCGCGCCGGCCCAGGCCGCCTTCAAGAGGGGAGCCGCTTCCCCAATCAAGATGGCATGCTTCACGTGACGACGGACCATGTCCGTCAGGCGGGAAAAATCTCCGCCTTTATCGCGACCACCGGCAATGAGCCAGATCGGTCGATCGATCCCTTCCAAGGCCTTCAAGGTCGCGTCGACGTTTGTCCCTTTCGAATCGTTCACGAAGCGGACACCCCGTCGTTCTCGAACCAGTTCCAGCGCGTGCTCGAGTCCGGGGAAATTCGTGACGACTCGCCGAATGGTCTCCGGAGGACATCCCCACAGCACGGCAAAGGTAACCGCAGCCATGACGTTTTCGACGTTGTGATGGCCGATGATTTTAAGCTCACTCGTTCGGCAGATTTCTTGACGTCGGCCCACAACGGTCGTGACAATCTCGTCCCCTTCGAGGTAGGTTCCCCCCTCGAAGCCCTGCCCGACTTTCTGCCGTCTGGAAAACCCCAGTCGCTTGGCGCGCACGGTGCCCGGCAGCGTCGCCACCCGGGGGTCGTCAAGATTGAAGAGGGCAAAATCCTCGGCTGTTTGATTTTCAAAAATCCGCCGTTTGGCCTCGAGGTATTCGTCTATCGAGTCATATCGGTCCTGATGATCCACCGTGACGTTGAGAACCGCTGCCACCCACGGACGGAATCGATCGATCGTTTCCAATTGAAAACTGGACACCTCGACCGCCAGATAATCGAAGGGTTCCGCCTTCCCCTGCTTCTTGGCCAGGAGAGCCGTCCATGCCGCTTCACTGAGCGCCGTCCCCAGGTTGCCGCCGACGAAGGCGCGTTTCCCCTGCTCGACCAGCATCTTTCCGATCAAAGTCACCGTCGTGCTTTTACCGTTTGTTCCGGTAACCGCGAGAATGGGAGCAGAGAGGTACCTCGACGCCAATTCGAGTTCGCTGATCACCTTAACCCCACGTGCCCTCACACGCTCGAGCGCATCCATCCGATAGGGAACACCCGGACTGATGACGACAAGGTCGGCATGATCGAGCGAGCGCTCGTACTCTGTACCCAATGACACATGCACCTTCGTGCGATCGACGCTCTTCAGTATCGGCGCCAACTCGTCTTCGCCCTTCCGGTCGGCGACCGTCACGCGAGCGCCGGCTTCGCTGAGGAGGTGACAGGCAGCAACCCCGCTTCGTGCCAGTCCAAGCACTGTCACTTGAGCTCCGGACAAATCCACTTCGTCGATGTCCACCACGGCCGTCACCGCAACTTCAACGTACTGAGACTCAAGAGCGCCAACAGAATCGCGATGATCCAAAGCCGCACGACCACCTTGGGCTCTTCCCAGCCCTTCATCTCGAAATGGTGATGGATGGGGGCCATGAGAAAAATTCGCTTCCCGCGCGACTTGAAGGATGCCACCTGAAAAATAACCGAGACAGCTTCGATCACGAACACCCCGCCGACCATCAGCAGCAACAGTTCGTGCTTGCTGATCACGGCCACCGTGCCGAGAGCGGCGCCCAACGGCAGTGAACCGACGTCTCCCATGAACACGGAGGCGGGATAGGTGTTGAACCAAAGAAACCCAAGGCTCGAGCCCAGAATCGCGGCGGTAAACACCGCAATCTCGCCCGCCCCTTCGATGTGAGGAATCAACAGATAATCCGACATGATTCGATGGCCTGCCACGTATGCCACAATCGTATAGGCGAGCGCCGCGATCATGATTGGTCCGATCGCCAACCCATCGAGGCCGTCCGTGAGATTCACCGCATTGGAACTGCCGACGATGACCAGGACGACGAAGACCACGTAGAACCACCCGAGATCCGGCGTGAAATTCTTGAAGAAGGGCACGTTCAGCTTGGTCGAATAGCTGGGAACGAAGTACAGGGCGAGCGCGATCAGCAAGGCGACCCCGATTTGGGCGGTGAATTTTTGGGTGGGCGAAAGTCCCTTCGACCGCGCCTTGATGAATTTCAGATAATCGTCCGCAAATCCGATTGCACCGAACCCGAGCGTCGCGATCATCACCAGCCATACGTAGGGTTTTGTGATATCCGCCCACAACAATGTCGACAGCATGACCGCAAAGATGATGAGCAGCCCTCCCATCGTGGGCGTACCGCTCTTGGCAAGGTGATGCTTGGGGCCGTCGTCACGAATTTGCTGGCCGAGCTTGATTTCCTGCAGCTTTCGGATGAGCCACGGAGTGAGCACAAACGCGATCAAGAAAGCCGTGACGGCCGCATAGATGATGCGAAAACTCAAATACCGAAAGACGTTGAGGAACCCGTATTCGGTGTGGAGCGGATACAACCAGTTGTACAGCATGCTTGCTTACGCCTTGATCCGAGCGGCCCGCTATTATGATGCTTGCTTCGTAACGGCTTTCATGCCGGTCAACATCTGCACGATTTGTTCCATCCGCATCCCTCTTGAGGCTTTGACCAGCACCACATCTCCTCGGCGAACAGAACGCTTGAGAAAATCGGCCGCCGCGCTCGCATCAGGCATTTCCACCATTGCTTGCGATGACATCCCGGCCTGCCTGGCACCCGCGGCGATCTCTTTTCCTAGCTCCCCACACACGATCAATCTCGAAATCGGAAGGCCGGCAGCGTATCGTCCGACATCGTGATGCATGTGCTGGGTCTCTCGTCCAAGCTCCAGCATGTCTCCTAGGACCGCCACCCGTTCCCGAGCGGGCGTCCATTCGGCCAAAAGCTGCAAGGCCGCCTTCATGGAAGCCGGATTGGCGTTGTAACAATCGTTGATGATCTGCACGCCGTGATGGCTCACCACCTGTGACCGCATGGTAGCCGGACGGAATCTCGCCAAACCCTGCGCGATCATCGGGCCAGCCAGGTGCAATGAGAATCCGACGGCGGCGGCCGCCAAGGCATTCGTCACGTTATGAGTGCCCGGCACTTTAATGAGAACAGGCGAGGGGCGGGTCTTGCCGGGAAGCAGCAGGCCAAAGGACGTTCCTTTTCGAGCATCGGAGGCGATGTCAATCGCACGAACGTGCGCCCGATCAGACAATCCAAACGAGACGACACGACAGCGCGCCCGGGCGGCGAGGTAGTCGAAGTAGGGGTCGTCTGAGTTTAAGACCGCTGTGCCGTCGGCCGTCAGCATGTCCAAGAGCTCCGCCTTCGCCTGTGCCGATCCCTCCATACTGCCGAAAAACTCCAGATGATCGGGCCCGATGTTCGTAATGAGACCGATGGTCGGCCGGACGATTTCGCACAGACGCGTCGTCTGCCCTCGATGGTCCACGCCCATCTCGATCACGGCGGCTTGATGTTTGGCCGTGAGCCGAAACAAGGTATGGGGCACGCCTATTCGGTTGTTGTAGTTACCTTCGGTTTTCAGCGTGCGCCAGCGTTGCGCGAGGACGCTTGCGACCATATCCTTCGTCGTCGTCTTCCCGTTGCTCCCTGTCACCGCGACGACCGGAATCGAAAAACGACTCCGGTGATGCGTGGCCAATTGTTGATAGGCAAACAATGGATCCTGGACCCCGTAAAGAAACGGCTCATTCCGGCCTCCAATAGCCGTTCCAGCTTTTTGTTCCCATCGATAGCTGTCGTGCACGATGGCTCCGGCCGCTCCTTTCGAGAGGACGGTGGGAACGAACTGATGACCGTCGAATCGTTCGCCTTGCAAGGCCACAAAGAGATCACCACGCCGGATGGACCGCGAATCCGTGCTGATCCCCCTGATCCGGCGCTTTGACGATGGCGACGGATCGCCTGCCAGCACTTTCACGCTGATGACTTCGCGCAATTCAGCTACCGTAAAGAGCGCCATGCCCTCTTCACCTCGCTCTGACTTTCCTCCCGGATGCAGAGTCACGCGCAATTCCTCAGCTGCTGAATCGCCTCGCGCGCTACTTCCCGATCATCGAAATGCACCTTTTTCGTCCCAAGGATTTGGTAGTCTTCATGACCCTTGCCGGCGATGAGCACGATGTCACCCGGCTGAGCCAGGCGAACGGCCGCACCGATGGCCTCTCGGCGGTCCGCAATGAGATGGTACTCAACGTGGGGACGCGCTTGGAGCGCGTCGCAAACCCCTGCCTCCACTTCGCGTAGAATTGCCATCGGGTCTTCTGTTCGCGGGTTGTCAGAGGTCAACACGACCACATCACTGTATTCGACGGCGGCACGACCCATCCTCGGACGTTTGCCGCGATCGCGGTCGCCTCCGCAGCCAAAGACCGTGATAATCCGGTGTGTCTTCAATGCTTGTGCGGCGGTGAGCAAGCGGATCAACGCATCCTCCGTGTGGGCATAATCCACCACGACCGTAAAATCTTGACCGGCCGAGACCCGTTCGAAGCGGCCGGGCACATTGCCTAGAGATGCCACCGCTTCCCGTACCTGTTCGCAGGTGGCTCCTGCGTGCAACGCCACCCCGATCGCCCCAAGCAGGTTATGGACGTTGTGCTCGCCGACCAGTCGGCTTTCGACCGTAAAGACGCCCGCAGGAGTGGCCGCGCTAAATGTCGAACCGTTCATAGAGAGGCGCACATTCTCTGCCTGCAAGTCGGCCCGGCCCTTCACCCCAAAACCCCAGACCGGCACCCGGCAGGCGGCGCGCACGTAGGCGCCTCGTGGGTCATCCATATTGACGATGGCGCGTTGACCGGTTTTCTTTCCCTGACCGAGTTGAGTAAACAGCCGGAGCTTCGCTTGGAAGTACTCCTCCATCGTCCGGTGGTAATCGAGGTGGTCTTGCGTCAAATTGGTGAAGACCGCGACGTCATATTCACATCCGGCGGTCCGGTCCATGGCGAGAGCGTGGGAGGACACCTCCATGACGACACTGTCCATGTGGGAATCGGTCATTTTGGCCAGCAGACCTTGCAATTCGAGCGCCCCGGGTGTCGTATGCGAAGCTGGGATTGTCTCCGATCCAATCTGATAGGCCACAGTGCCGATCAACCCGACTCGATGGCCCATGCCTTCCAAGAGCGCCTTACACAGATAGGTGGTAGTCGTTTTGCCATTGGTCCCGGTCACCCCGATCATGGTGAGCCGCGCCGAGGGATCACCGTGGAATCGGCTGCCAATCAACCCCAACGCTTTGCGTGAGTCCGCCACCTTCACGAAGGGCAGCGACTCGCGCTCAACGGATTCCTGTCCGACAATAGCAGCCGCCCCCGCCTGAATGGCCTGTGCCACATATCGATGACCGTCCACCCGTTCGCCCTTGACGGCGACGAAAAGGCTGCCGGCCGTCACCGCGCGCGAATCGTCCGTTACCGAAGTCACGGACCGGTCCAGCGCTCCATGCCGCTCGACGATCGCTACCTGGCCGTTGAGGGCTGCGAGCAATTGCACGATCGTCATCGATTGAGGTTCCATTGTCAGCTCGACTATCGCGCTGCCATTGCAATCTTGATTTGATCGTCCCGAGGCACGCCGAGGTATGTCAGCACCTGCTCACCGACTCGCCGAAAGATGGGAGCGGCCACGAGACCGCCCCACGCCTCACCCTGCGGTTCGTCGATGACGACGATCATTGCAAGCCGCGGAGCATCTGCCGGCACGAACCCGACGAAAGAACCGATGGAAAGTGCGCTGGAATAGGCCCCCGTGCGTGGATCGACCTTTTGAGCCGTGCCCGTTTTACCCGCCACACGAAATCCCGGGATAGCCGCTTTCGTTCCCGTGCCGTTCGTGACAACGCCTTCCAAGATGTTCGTCAGCGTCCGAGCCGTTGCTGGCGAGACGACTCGACGTCTGACTTGCGGCAGGATTTCCTTCATGGGCTGGCCTCTTTGATCCCTGATTCCCGAGACGACATACGGCTTCATGAGGACGCCGTCATTCGCAATGGCCGACACGGCGGAGAGCATCTGCAGCGGCGTCACTCCCACCTCCTGCCCAATTGAGATGGACGCCAACGAGCGACGGCCCCATTCTCGAGGAGGCTTCAGCAACCCCGAGACCTCGCCGGGAAGATCAATGTCGCTGCGCTGGCCGAAACCGAACGCCTGGAGATAGCGAAAGAGCCGTTGGTCCCCCAGCAGCATCCCGGTCTTTGCTGCGCCGATGTTGCTCGACTTTTGCATCATTTGCGCAAACGTCATCCATCCAAGTTTTTCATGGTCATGAATGGTCGTGTTCGCAACCGTCATCCGGCCGTTCTCCCCGAACAACATGGAGCCCGGCATCATCACCCGTTCCTCCAACGCCGCGGCTGCTACCACCACCTTCATGGTGGAGCCAGGCTCATAGGTGTCCGTAAGGGCTCGATTTCGCCACCGGTCCGCCGTTAAGGAAGCGACGGCATTCGGATCGAATCGCGGGCTGACCGCCATGGCCAGGATGGCGCCGCTTTGAGGCTCCATCACGATGATGGTCCCGGATTTCGCGTGTGAATGATCAACGGCTTCCTCTAATTCTTTTTCGGCAATGTATTGAATCACCTCGTCGATCGTTAACGTGATGGCATGTCCTGCGGCAGGAACCTGTTCGAGCAACCCCTTTGGAAAGACGGTCCGACCCAGAGCATCGCGTTGCAGAATCGTCAGCCTCTTCTCCCCATGGAGTTGCGATTCGTACCGACGTTCCAACCCTTCGAGTCCTACCCCATCCATTCCAACGAATCCGAGGACATGTGACAGCAAGGGACCTTTCGGATAGAACCTTCTGCCCTCCATCACCATGCCGATGCCATCTATCGACAATTGCTCGAGCCTACGCCCTTGCTCTGGCTCGACTTTTCGCGCCAGCCACACAAAGTGCTTATCCTGGCGAAGCTTCTTTTCGATTTCCTCTCGCCGAATGCGTAAGACAGGCGAAAGCGATCTCGCAGCATTGGCAGGACTATCAAGCGAGGTGGGAACGCCAAATATCGAGGGAACTTCGACGTTCATCGCCAACACCTTCCCATGACGGTCGGTCACCGTCCCGCGCGCTCCCTCCAGCGTCACGCTTTTTTGGTGCTGGCGATCCGCTCGTGCTGTGAGTTCAGACGCTTGCAGGACTTGAAGACTAACCAGCCGGAACAAGATGCCTCCGAATCCAACCAGCATCAGAACCAATAAAAAGTACCGTCGGCCGCGCGAGGGTCCCATGACTATCTTGTACCTCCCGTCGATGCCATGGAGCGAGCAATTCGCACTTGTTCAACCGGCGTCGCCAAAACCGGCGCGTCAGGCTGAGGATGGATGATGAACACTTGCCCTTGCTGTGGCGGAAACAATCCCAACTTGTCCGTCGCGACTTTGGCAATTCGTTCTGGAGCCGTCAGCGCTGAAAATTTGACCTGCAGCTGATCACGCTCCCGTTCGAGCAGGGTCTTCTGTGTCTTGAGGCGCTCGATCGAATATCCCAAGCGCACGACATCGACTCGTTCCCACACAAAGACAAATACGAGGCACATACCCGCCACGAGGGCAACCGTTTTCATGTGCGCCCCTCCTTGTCAACCCGTTGCATGACGCGCAGCTTGGCGCTTCGCGATCTCGGGTTACTCTCTTTCTCCTCTTCGGAAGGCACCTGCGGACGCTTCGTCAAGATCTCCAGGTCGCCGCCGGCCTCACTCGAAAGCGCTTTGAACGTCTGTTTCACGATGCGATCCTCGAGAGAATGAAACGAGATGACGCACAGCCGTGCCCCCGTCGACAACGAATCGGCGGCGTCGCGCAGCGACGTTTCCAAGTACTCGAGCTCTCGATTGACGGCAATACGCAGCGCCTGGAATGTTCGCGTCGCGCAATGGATGCGGCCGCGGCGATAATGACCCGGCACAGCCGATTCAATGACGGAGGTCAACTGTCGAGTGGTCGTCAATGGTTGTTGTTGGCGGGCACGTGCCACGGCGCGGGCGATACGACGCGAATACCGTTCTTCTCCCCAGCGGTAAATCATGTCTGCCAGATCGGCCTCGCTGAGTCCATTTACGATATCAGCCGCTGTAGGGCCGCTGCTTTGGTCCATCCGCATATCGAGCGGTCCCTCCGACTGGAAGCTGAATCCTCGAGAGGGCTCATCGAGCTGAGCCGACGATACGCCCAGATCAAACAACACGCCGTCTACGCGCGCAATGCGTCGCTCGGCCAGAATCGATCTCAATTCCATGAAATGCGCCTTGATGAGAATTGCGCGGTTTCCGAAGGACTGAAGCCGTTGGCGATTCGCATTGATCGCTTGGCCATCTCTGTCAATGCCAAGGAGAATTCCGTTGGGCTGGCTGGCGCGAAGGATTTCCATTCCATGCCCACAATACCCCACCGTGCAATCGACATAGACGCCGCCGGAGCGCGGCCGAAGCCAAAGCAGCACCTCCGACAACATAACGGGCAAGTGCGCAGAACTATTGCCGTTCTTATTGAAACCAGTTTCACCCACAATCTCCCACGCCACGGCGGAGTATACTCCTCGGCGAGACATTGTCAATAAAAAATTCATGTACTTAGAAGCTTTTCTTGACCTCTGAAAAAAGCTGCATTTTGAGGACCGGAATGCCAGGGCCAATGAGGAATGTGAGCAGGTGTGGCACCCCCCCCCGGTCGCCCAAAATAAGGACGATCTTGAGACCACCTGAGAACGAAAGGTAAACAGATTACGGATAGAGTTTGTAGAGCATGCGGGGAAAAGGAATCGTTTCTCGCACGTGCTCCAAGCCGCAAATCCACGCCACGGCGCGTTCAATACCCATCCCAAAGCCGGCGTGTGGCACCGACCCGAACTGGCGTAGGTCCAAGTACCATCTGAAGGCCTCTTCTGGAAGGTGATGTTCTTTCAATCGCGAACGGAGCAATTCAACATCGTGAATGCGCTGTCCACCGCCGATAATTTCTCCATAGCCTTCCGGCGCCAACACATCCATGCACAGCGCCAGATCAGGTCGCGCCTCGTCCGGTTGCATGTAAAAGGCCTTGAGGGCGGTCGGATAGCGATGGACAATGACCGGCCGATCGAATTCCTGAGAGATAATCGTCTCCTCGTCTCCACCAAAGTCATCTCCAAGCTTCGTTGGATTATTTCTTTTTTGCAGGACGCTAATCGCCTCTTCGTAGGTCAAACGGGGGAACGGCGCCTTGACTGTTTCGAGTTTTGCCACATCTCGCTCAAGCACAGAGAGTTCCTGTCTTCTCGTTTCCAGGACTCGCTCCACGACAAACGTCAAAAATTGCTCGGCCAGCTCCATCATATCCGCAAGCTGTGCGAACGCCACTTCCGGCTCCACCATCCAAAATTCCATGAGATGCCGCCGGGTCTTCGACTTTTCAGCGCGGAACGTGGGGCCGAAACAATACACTTTGCCGAATGCTGCGGCGGTCGCTTCGCTGTAGAGCTGCCCGCTCTGCGTCAGATAAGCGGTTTCGTCGAAGTACTGCGTCTGAAACAGCGTGGTCGTGCCCTCGCACGCGTTGGGTGTAAAGATTGGCGCATCGACAAGGATGAATCCACGCTCATCAAAAAAGTTTCGACAAGCCCGGATGATCTCGTGCCGGACACGCAGAATGGCGTGCTGTCGGTGTGAGCGCAGCCATAGGTGTCTGTGCTCCATGAGAAAGCCGACACCATGCTCTTTTGGCTGGATGGGGAACGGTTGCGCGATTTGCAGAGCTTCAATGTGAGTGACGTCCAGTTCGTAGCCTCCGGGAGCGCGATCGTCCCGTCGAAGTTGCCCGGTGAGGATCAACGAGGACTCCTGTGTCAGGCTGGCCGAGACCGCGAACTGGTTGTCTCCTACTGTTTTTTTGCTCACCACGGCCTGGATGTCGCCGCTGCCGTCGCGAACCGTCAAAAAATGCAGCTTCCCGCTATCCCGACGGCTCCGCAGCCATCCTCGGATGGTGACTTCCTGTCCCACGTGTTGTCGAGCTGCCTCAATCATCATCACGGGCATTGCGAGGCCCTCCGGGATTCTTCGTCGTATCGACGCGAAGCCTAGCCGATTGCCATGCTCCATTCAAGAACCGAAGTTCGCAGGTTTGTTGACAAGGTGCTGAACAGAGATAAGAATGACGCCATGCAGAGTCTTCAGCCAGTGCGCAGGGAATTATTCATCGTTCTGTTGCTCGCCGCCGGCGTTTGGCCGGATCACATGTCGTTGGCGGCCTCAACGGTCTACTATTGTCCGGACCGTCAGGCAGACCAGCAATATTCGGCGCAAGCGGGTCCGGGTTGCCTGCCGCTCGTCGAGAAGAAAAAGGACTCCCCCGAAGGTACGCCGCAACGGCAATATCAGGTTGATAATCTCGAACGGGACGTGGCAGTGTTTCTTGATCGCTATCAAAAGTTTCTCGAGTGCTGCAAGACCGATCTGAACGAACTGCGGGAGGTCGAGAAGATGGGCGATGAACTCGACCAGTTGTTGGCGGTGGCACAGGCGCAACTCTCGAACTATTCGCTCGCTTCCAGAGGCATCATGCTTCGAGAGCTCATCCCCCGTGTGGCGAAAGCGCGAGCCGATCTCAAAATCCTGCACGCACGACTCGAGGGAATCAACGAGGCATCGGGGCAACCACAAAAGATCCGTGAACTTGAAGAGGCCATCGAACGGGACATCCATGCCCCGCAATTGCCTGGGAGCGCTAAAACAGGGACGACTATCGGCGCCGCCCCTGCAGCCGGCCCTGCCATTGGTCGCAGTCCCAAGACCGGAACGGACATCGGTCAGGAAGGCCTCACTGGCAGCAACATCGGTGCGACACCCAAAAGCAGCCGGGACATCGGTAGCAGCGGACTCTCAGGATTTGAGATTGGAGCAACAGGCCGGGCGGGTCCAGCCATCGGAGAATCGACGCTGAATCGGGAAACCTCCTCCGGCGTTGGGTCAACGCTTCAGCCTTCGACGATCGGCTCGAGCATTTCCGATTCGACCGTCGGCTCGAGCATCAATCCCTCCAACGTCGGCTCCAGCCTGCAGGACATGTCGATAGGGTCCTCGTCCGCGGGTCCAGGTCTACCAAGCCGCTAGCGGGCGTCTGTCAGGCTCCCGCTTTGTGCGTGAGCGCAGGCATAGGTTCCCACGTTTCTCCTGCATCGCGGCTACGGTACAATCCGCTGCCGTTCGTCCCCGCATAGAACACATCCGGATCGGTCTCACTCTGAGCGATCGACCGAACGTTGGTGGTTGCGAATCCGTTATTCAGGGTTTTCCACGTCATCCCTCCATCCGTGCTCCTGTGAACTCCGTCGCGCCCGGTGATATACACGACGCCCTTTCTGCTTCGGTCCAAAATCATGGCGATGATCATCTGATCGGCAAGAGACTCTCCGATCCGGACCCATGACTTTGCGCCATTGGTCGTCTTGAAAAGTCCTGCGAGTGTTGCCGCGTATGCGGTTTCAGGTTCGAATGGATCGACGTGAATCGCGGTGACATTCAATGCCCGAGAGCTCTTGATCATTTCAGCGGGCACCAAGCCGTTGTTCACCTTCTCCCAATGTCCCGCTTCGTTCACGCTCTTATAGACACCTCCGCTGGTCCCTGCATAGAGAATTGCCGGCCGCGTGGGATCCATCCCGAGCGTGATCACCATGAGCACCTCTTTCATGCCTTCCATACGCTTGATCCAATTTCCACCGCCGCTTTTTGTCTCAAAAATGCCCATCGTCGTCGCCACAAAAATATGATTGCTGTCGTACGGATCGAAGACGAACTGATTGACCACGGACGAAATCGTGGCATCGTCCAGCCCTGAGCGCATGGAAGTCCATCGCTGACCGCCGTCATAGCTCTTATAGACCGCATCCCCCTTCGTCCCAGCATAGATTGTTGCCGGGTAGGATGGATCCACGGCCATGGCAATGACCCGGGAATGGCTCATGCCCTTTGAGATGTTCGCCCACGTCTTCCCGCCATCTCGCGACTTATAGATGTAATCGTTCGTGGTGACGTACAGGATGTCCGGATTCTTGGGATGAAGTTGGATGACGACGATAGGCTCGCTGCGGTCACAGCCGAAGAGTCCAAGGTGGAGCAGCAGTACCATGACCGCCGCTGATCGTCTCATCCACTGGTTCTGTCGAAGGAGGGAGCCCGTGTTCATCGATAATTGGTAAACTGCAAATCAATCCCGAAGTCCTTTCCTCGAAGAAAGGCTATTGCCGATTGCAACTCGTCTTTGCTCTTACTCGAGACCCGCACCTGCTCTCCCTGGATTTGCGCCTGCACCTTCAACTTTGAGTCCTTGATGGCTTTCGATAGCTCTTTGGCTTTCTCCGACGCCAAACCGCTTTGAATCTTCGCCACCTGCCGAACGGTGCCGCTCAATGCCGGTTCAAGCGGCCCATACGTGAACGCCTTCAAGGAGACACCGCGTTTGACGCATTTCGCTTTGATGATCTCTTGCACCGCCTTCAACTTGTATTCGTCGTCCGACACGACCACGAGCTCCTTCTCTTTTTCTCTCAAGGTGATGTCGGTCTTCGAATCCTTAAAATCAAAGCGCTGCTTGATTTCCTTCGTTGCCTGATCAAGCGCATTTTTCATTTCCTGCATGTTCACCTCCGATACGACATCGAAGGAGAATTGATCTGCCACGGTCATCCTCCTGTGTTTACGTCAACAACAGCCTGTGCCATTCGGCAACCGGAATCCTTCGTCGTCAGGTCTGACCGTCGGATACAGGTTTCCAGCCGAACCCCCTCCTGCCATGACCACGATCTCACTGCTGGTGAAGGGCCGTTTTTGAACAAGATATCCGTACCATTGCCTCGCACTGTCACTCAACACCACTAACCCCAGCACGGCCACGACCGCGACGAGAGCGGCGTCAATATAGAGCGCAAACGCTTTCCCCGTGGCTAACGTCCTGGCGGTTGAGACAAACATGACGAACATTTCATAGGATCCGGAGAGGGTGATCAATCCGACAAACAGCATCGGCAAAGCCGTGATCAAGAGATAGCGGGATTTTCTCATCTTGATCAGCACGGTGGTGGCGATGCAGAGCGCGAGTGTTCCCAAGAGTTGGTTCGCGGCACCGAACATGGGCCAAATCGTGGAAATGCTGCCTGTGGCGATCAGACAAGCCCATGCTCCGACAACAACGCCGCTGCTCATCAACACGCCGGGCAGCCAGTTGAGTTGTCGGAACGAAGGAGAAAGGCGACCGGCCATCTCCTGAATGAGATATCGCGCCACACGAGTCCCCGTATCAATGGTCGTTAAGATGAACAAGGCTTCGAAGAGCAACGCAAACTGGTACCAATAGGCCATCAAGCCGGCCATCCCCGGCAAGGAGGAAAAAATCGAGGCCATTCCCACCGCCAGAGAGACGGCGCCGCCAGGCCGTCCGGCAACGTCGACCTCAACCAGTCGGGAGAGCTCAGCAATTCGAAGAGGTGGAAAGCCCATTGCCGTAAGTACATCCGCTGACAACGTCGTATTGATGGAGAAATAGTCGCCGGGCACGAGGACTGCGGCGGCAATCAACGCCATCACACCAACAAAGCTCTCCAGGAGCATGGCCGCATAGCCCACCAAAGCCTGCGATTCCTGTTCGATCATTTTCGGTGTCGTTCCCGACGAGACCAACGCGTGGAAGCCTGAAACGGCGCCGCAGGCGATCGTAATGAACAAGAACGGAAACAGGGTCCCGGGAATGATAGGTCCGCCTCCGGCGGCAAAGGTCGTCGTACGCGGCATCTGCACAGTCGGCGCCAATAGAATCACGCCGAATCCAAGGAGAAAGACGACGCCGAGTTTCATGAACGTCGAGAGGTAACCCCGCGGTACCAAGAGCATCCATCCGGGCAAGACGGAAGCCAGGAAGCCATAACCAGCCAGCAGCCACACGAGCGTCGATCTATCGTATTCAAACCAGGAAGCGAATGAGGACTGGGCCACGACCCGGCCGCCCAACACCGCGCCGATCAACAAGACCACGCCGAGGATCGACACCTCTACGACGGCGCCAGGACGAAATCTTTGAAGACTGAACCCCATCACGAAACCAATGGGGATGGTCATCGCAATCGTGAACGTTCCCCAGGCGTTGTGATAGAGCGCATTGACTACGGCAAACCCAAGACCAGCCAGCGCCACGACGACAATGAACAAGACCGCCAACGCCGTCGCCGTGCCCGTCACAAGACCCAATTCGTCCCGGGCAATTTCGGGAAGTGATCGACCATTGCGCCGCATGGAGGCTACCAGGATGATGAAATCCTGCACCGCTCCTGCGAGCACCGCTCCCACCACTAGCCACAGGAATCCGGGGAGAAAGCCGAATTGCGCCGCCAAAACAGGTCCCAGCAAAGGACCAGCGCCGGCGATGGCGGCAAAGTGGTGACCAAAGAGGACAACGCTATTCGTTGGATGAAAATTGACGCCGTCGTTCAGTCGCACGGCCGGAGTGACCCGTCGGTTGTTCAGTTCGATCACGCTCGACGCCAGCCACCGTCCGTAGAAGCGATAGGCCAGTACGTAGAAACAGGCCGCTGCAACGACCAGCCAAAGCGCGTTGACCTTTTCCTCCGGCGACACGAGACCGGCAACGATGGCGAGAGCGCCGGCACCGAGAAGCGCAAAAAGTCCCCACAGCACCAGCTTGAGGGCGGACATGTCGAGCATCCTAGCATAAACCGGGGACACCCCTGCATGGACGACGCCGCAGCCAAGGGTGAGATCCCTACGTGACGGGCGGAACATCTTAGCCGCTTAGCCACCTATACGTAGAAGCCATTCCCTCTGTCCGCAGGGCTGCATGCCGGTCCACTGTCGGTTCTCGGTCGCATCCCGTGGCTCCTCCCTCCGACGGGGGAGGTAATTTGCGGCAAGAGGCGGCATTTGCCGTCCAATCGTCTATCGAGTCGGACCGCCGTCCCGAACGTGGATGTCTGTCTGGCAGGAAAACACTGTGGATCAAGCACTTCAGCTCTCCCTGCTTTGTAGGTATTACGCTGGCTCCGGCATTGCACCTCGCCGAGGCATGCTCGCACAGTTGCAAAGGAGATACGGGATGTCGCCCTTGATGATGATGACGGTTCTCAGTCTGGTGCCGTTTCCCGTTCTTGCGATCTTCATCCTTGCGGACCGTTGGATAAGGCCGTCGAAGATTGCCCATCAACCACTGAATATCAACGGATAAATGGATGACGATTCAACGCCGACAATTTCGCATGCCGGTCTCTCGATCCGGGCTGGTCACGAAAGCGCACACGACCATGCTCTGTGAGATTGTGGACATCACTGAGCAAGGCCTGCATTTTTCGACAGACCTGGTGCTTTCAACGAATGAAACAGTCCGTATTGAATGCCAGCTCGACGCCGACTGCATCGTCCAGTGCGAAGTCGTCATCAGACATGCTCAACCACCTCATTTCGGCGGGCATATCACGCATCTGCTGCCGGAGCATCAACAACAACTGGCGTTGTTTATTCAGCGCTTGATCATCTCTAGCATGGCAGGGTTGTAGTGATGTCTGATGCCAATCCTGCCGCAGGGAACGATTCCGCGTCACACCTCCTTCCGGTCCTCTGCCTCCTTGGCGTCGTGGCATTGCTCAGTTCAATCACCCCGACGATGAAGTACCTGTTCCAACATAGCACCCTGACCTTTCTCTCGATCGCGAGCGGACGAATCCTCATCGGCTTCGTATTTCTCGCTGCCATGACGGCCTGGATTACGGTCGCTCAGTCTGGTCGATGGGGCGCGATTCGGCGTGCTAGGCCTGTTGGGCGTCGGATCATACGTCGTGGCAGCCTATGGGCTGTTGTACACCAATGTTACGCACTATGCGCTGATCTACAGTCTACTACCCACCTTTACCGCTTTCCTGAGCTGGTGCCTTGGTCAGGACCGTCTTAGAGTATCCAGTCTGTTCGGGATCACACTTTCCTGGATCGGTTGTACCGTAGCGCTAATTCCCAATCTCGACGGACTCGTGGGGCTCAGCTGGGGCGATCCACTGGTCCTGCTGTTCACATTCATGATGGCCGCCCACCTCGTGTTCAGTATGCACATCGTGAGACAGCATGGAGTCCTGACGGCTAATACCGCCATGTTCGGCACCAGCGCTGTGTTGATTTCCGGATGCACCATGGCCTGGGACGGACCGGCACCCTCGGTCGATCTTTCATGGAACGTCTGGGGCGCCGTGCTCTTCGTCGGACTGGGGACCGCCAGCGTCTTCCTCCTGCGATGTCGGTCTTTGCAGTCCTTGTCGCCGACGACGGTAGGCGCCTACCACAACTTTATTCCCATCTGCACGATCGGTATTGCGCACGTCTCTTTGGGTGAACCGCTCACCACGCAAACTCTGATTGGAGCCCTCGCTGTTCTGGTGGGAACCGAGTTCGTGCGGCGCAAGCCATTGTGGGTCGCCTCCACTGTACTATTGAAGCAACGCTACGGAGACGGTCGCGCCCTTCGCCCCTCGAACGGGGGATTCATTTGATGGATCCGACTGAGTACACTGGCCTTATGGATGAGATCAGACCGTACCAACGAGGACTCTACCGCCTCTCGCTGTCGTATCCGGCCATGTACTGTGTCACCTCGACGGTCGGAGAAGGGCAGATCACCAACCTGTCGGCCATGGGATGTCTGATCGAAACGGACGAGCCGCTGTTGATGAACCAGCATGTGGCGCTTCGTCTGCTGCTCCCGGATCACGCCGAATCGTTGCCGATTACTGCAGCCGAGGTGAAATGGGTCGAAGGGAGCCGGGCAGGCATGGAGTTCGTCCAAGTGGAGAGGGAAGCCAACTTGCGCCTGCATACGTTCGTGTGGGACAAGATGGTGGAGCGGATTCAGGTGCTCCAGCGACAGCGTGCCGCTTCGTCATAATTACGACGGACGTTCCTTTTCTTTTCGTCCTAGACACGCCAAACACAGTAACCCCACGCCGATCCACACGAGTTCACGGAACCGCCGCAAGAGTGCAAACGTGATGCCGGTCACATCGGAATACCCGAACGCCTTCAGCAACAGCAAGTTACCGCCATCCTGCGCCCCCAAGCTTCCCGGTATGAAGAAGGTCCCGCCTTTGATGAACACCGCCAGAGCGCCTATGGAGATGGCCGATAAGATATTCGCCGGCTCTCCCAAATAGAAAATGATCACGTACACTTCCAGGGCTTCTGCCAGCCATCCGAGAAGATACAAGCCGGTGGACGCATAAAAGGCCGATCGATGCTGAGTGTAGAAATCAAGAATCGTGGCATCAAGTGACCGTAGGCGCTCTTCCTGGGCCTCGAGGAAAGCAATCCGAAGCCCGAACCTCCGCAACATGTCCAACACCCAGATGAAGAGGCCACGTTTCTGAACGAAGATGAAGGCCGCTACGCCGAAAAAGAGCAGGCCCGCGGTCAAGAGGCCGGCGGCCGCGATCTGGCTGGACGATCCCGACGAACCCAAAATCCAGAACGCCAAGGCAATTCCGACCAGAATAAATACGACCTGCGCGAGCGTCATAATGGTCTTGGCAATGACCACCGAAGCGAGACCCTCAACCATTGGAATGTGATATCGCTGAAGCAGATAGGCCTTGAGCGGCTCGCCGCCGACGTAGGCGGTGGGTGTTGTCATATTGACCACCTCACCCGCCGTCCTGATCGCCAATATCTTCCAGAACGCAATTTTTTTTGCCGCGAACGCGAGCGTCAATCTCCAGCCGTAGGCTTCGAAGACGTACATGATCAAGGAAGGGATCAAAATGACAAGGAGCGCACTCGGACCGACGTGAGCGGCCGCTTCAATAATTCTCTCCGGACCGATATGCCAAATGAGTAGAGTGAGGGTGAGGAGCCCAAAACCCAATAGCAGATAACGCCACACGCTACGAGGTCGATGATCTGGTTGCGACAGCCGTCGGTCTCACGACCCAGATCATGATGCCGGCGAAGGCCATTGAACCGATGGCCGCGAGCCACAGAAATACTTCCAACGCTCCGAAGAGCGCGAACAGGAGCACGACAATGGAAAAATCCCTGCTGGCCACGTTCTTCAACATGAAATCGGACCACGCCGCATTCAGAGGTGTCTTCCATTCGCTCGCGGTCTTGATTTTCTGCGCTCTGCTGACCAAGACGAACGACAGCGCATTGCCCGCAATGGCAGCCGCTCCCAGATAAAGCGGGATCCAGGAATCACTACCTCCGCCGGCCTTTCCATACGCTCCCAGAGCGATCCCGCCGAAGATGGCCATGTGCACCAGATTGTCCAAGGCCACGTCCAGCCAAGCCCCGAACGGCGAGTCCGTAAACGTCAAGCGCGCGACTTCTCCGTCGCTGCAGTCAATGACCGCAGCCAATTGAAACAAGAGCGCCGCGCCAATGCCGGCCGCATACGTTCCGATCGCAAATCCTGCCGCCGAGATCAGGCCGATCGCAGTTGCCAGCACGGTCACGGCATTCGGAGACCAGCCGAGCGCAATAAATGCTCGTGTGCACCACCGCGACAGTTTTCGATTGAAGTATCGATCGACAAAGCCTTCGAATTCCCCTTTGAGTGACGCATAGAGTCGACGCTCCGCCTGGCGCACATCGGCCTCGGTTTGGAGAGGCTGTGACCAGCTGGAGGGATCGGCTCCCGATACCACCAGGCGCACACGGCCATCCACGGCAGCCTGTTCCAGCCAACGGGCAATCGGCGTGGCATCCAGGTCGGCGGCCAATCGCCCGGCCGCACTGAGCTCCGACGCCGGAATCACCAGAAGGTCCGCCACGCCGTGTCTCGCCGCTTTCGAGGCGAGGGCCATCCGCTCGGCATCATCACCTTCCTTGGCCTTCGATCCGACCACGATGGCCTGACCGGTTTGGACGTCGCGCCGTAATTGTTCGATGAGGGGGCGGGAAAACACCGTGCCGACGCCCGACAATAAGCAGAAGCCACGCACTTCGGCGGCGAGGGATTCCCAGGTTCGAGGATCGTCCAACGGGAATTCTCGAATCGGCATCCAACGAACCGGAATGGTCACTCGGGGGCCTTGTGCCAGCGCGTGCTTCAGCTGGTCCTGGTTGGATCCTGAAAGGACGATGAGTTGCCTGAGTCCGGCACGTTGGAGCGTTAAGACGGTTCGCTGAAACAGACTCACGCCAACGATGGGAGTCAGCGGGCCGACCGGCTTGTGGACCCTCCCCCCAAAGAGATCGCTGCCGGGGAACAGCACGGCCGTCGACAGCCCCTGGAGTTCCGTGCCTTTGTCCAATGTGGGTCTAGTCATCGTAATGCGCCATTGACGGATATCATTCACAGCTTCGGCAGAATATCTCGCTCCGCTTTCTGCACGTCTTCGGGAAAATCAATTTCCGTCCAGGGCAGCCCCCCTATGACCTCATAGCCCACCTTGACGTCACGGAAAAACCCGATGAGCGCGTCTTCGTATTCCATCTGCCACGCCTCGCGATCGACAAACGTTCTCAAGGAAGCCACGACATGAGGAGTGTCGGCATGTCGTACTTTGAGAAATCCGACCCCTTCGCCGGCATGATCATACCGGTTTGGCATTTTCTTGGTGAGCGCGATCACACGCCCTCCGTCGGCGACGACCATGCACTCTTCGCCGGTCTGCTTCACGGAGTCATCCATCAGTAAGGCGTTGGGATAGGCCGAATGCACCAAGCGACGCAGAATCTCGCGATGAAAGAGCACGTCGGCATCCATGATCAGCACGTCGTCATCCAGCGCCGTGCGTGCCACCCATAAGGAAGAAATACTGCCTCGATGGAATTGTTCGTTCACCAAAAAATTGACGCGTACGCCGAATGACTGCGATTCGACAGCCGCTCGAATCATCTCCTGCTTGTAGCCCACAACGATATCGGCTCGCTGAACACCGACACTGACCAGCGAGGTCAGGTAGCGGGACAGAAGCGTCTGTCCGCCGATTTCAATGAGGCATTTGGGACGATGTTGCGTAACGGGCCAGAGACGCTTGCCGACCCCGGCGGCGAGGATGACGGCTTTCATCAGGGCTTGCCGATTTCTTCAAAGGCATCCAGAAACTCGATGAACTGCGCTTCCGAGAGGGCGCCCATGTTAGCGATACGGAAAATCTTATGTTCGAGATTGCCTTGGCCGGCGTAAATCACGAACCCCCTGGCCTTCAATCGGTCATGCAGCGTCTGATATGAGAGTCCCTCGGGCAGATAATAGGCGGTGATGCTGTTTGATTGCCGGTCCGGCGGGAGCACCGGCTTGACGCCAATCTTGGCCATTCGCTCGCGTATCAGGGTCGCCATGCGTTTGTAGCGTTGAATTCGCTTGGCCACGCCTTCTTCCAGCAATTCATTGAGTGCTTCATCGAACGCGTAGTAGATCTGAACAGCTGGTGTGAATGGCACGACACCCCGGCCTTCGTCGTCAACATAGTGGGTCAAATGCAGGTACAAGGAGCGTTTTGGGTAGGTCCGCATCCGCTCAAGAAATCCTTTGCGCACGAGAACAAACGAGACGCCGGGGAATCCTTGGATGCACTTCCCCGCGGTGCCGGCCACCATGTAGATCTTGGAGCCGGCGATGTCGATATGTTCTCCAGCCAGAGCACTGACGGCATCGAGAACGAAGACACGGTTCAAGCCGTCAACGACCTCCGCAATGGCTTTGCCGGGATTGAGCAATCCTGTCGTCGTTTCGTGATACACCATTCCCACGGCATGGACCTCTGGGTGCTGTCGTAAGGCGAGACGCAGCCGTTCGGGGTCGGGCCGCTCCGTCCAGTCATGCTTCAGCTCCGAGACCCCCAATCGATGGAGACCCACCATCTGGGACATCCGCTCGCCATAGACGCCATTGTTGATGATCAAAACGCGCTTGCCGTGCGGAATGGATGACATCAGGGCCGACTCGACGGCCGCGGTGCCTGACCCTGTGATGAGCACGGCGGTGTAGTCGGCTTCCGCCCCAGGGACGAAGGCCTTCAACAGCTTGGACTGGATTCCGTGCTGTAATTCGGCAAAGTCCGATTCCCGGTGGCAGATGTCGGGACGCAGGAGTGCCTGTCGGACACGCTCTGACACATTCACCGGACCTGGATTCAACAACATCATGCGCGATCGTCCCTTCCTTTGCTTGGCTCTATTCTATCGCCTTCATGAACCGTTTCGTAATCCCGGGGGGATCGAGCACAATGCGTCCGGCATCTTCTGCAAACTCGTTCACCTTGATCAGCAACATGCTCGGTCCGTCCTTCTTCAGCATGTCTTTGAATTCATATACCAGATCGTCGCGATCCAAGACGCGCTCAACATTGACATAGCCGGCGGCCTTGGCGACTTTGTCCAGCGGCACGACATTCGAGATCGTCGGCTGATTTCCGGTCGTCCCGTACACCTCGTTGTCGAAGACGACATGGATGAAGTTTTTCGGCCTCAATGCCCCCACCGTTGCCAATGTGCCCATGCCCATCAACACATTGCCGTCCCCATCGAACGTGACCACCTGTTTGTGAGGTTTGGCCAGTGCCACACCCAAGGCAATGGCGGCAGCATTCCCCATGGAGCCGATCATGTAAAAGTGCCATGGCCGATCCGCGATTTTCTGCGCCTCGCGAGATGGGAACCCGTTGCAAATGATCACGGGCTGATCGGTCAGCAGATCGAGCAATGCGGCCATCGCCTGAGCACGGCTGATTAATGTCCCTTGTTCCGGTCTCATGGATGCAAGCCCTTCACCACCCCTTTGGTGATAAACAGCGCGAGGGGGATCCGCTGTTTCATAAACGTTTCGGCCACCCATTTGAAATCATCGGCGGCCGTCTTTTCGGTCAAGGTCCTGTGAGGAATCTTCATCGTGTCCAGGAACTGGGGCATGACCTCGCCCATCACGAGGTGCTCCGGCGCGTCCTTCCCGCCTTGGCCCCGCCACGACACGATGAGAATACAAGGCTGACAATAGATGACGTTGAGCGAAATCAAAGTATTGAGCGACGTGCCCAAGCCCGAGTTCTGCATCAATACAGCGGGGATTTTCCCGCCCATATAGGCACCGGCGGCCATGGCCACCGCTTCGTCTTCACGTACCGCGGGAGTATAGAGGCGCCTGTCCATCAATTCGGCGATAATTCCCCCGAGAATGGAGTCGGGAACACCGGTGAAGAAATTTACTCCCATGTCTTGCATCGCCTGGACAAAGGTATCACTCTCGATCATGATCGGCTTGATTCCTCAGCGAAATAAAAAATCCGGCGCATTATAAGACACGCCACGACGCTTTCTCAAGAAAACGACACCATTGCGTGGTCCCCCACCGCGTGATAGCGTTACGACATGCGACTCACGTGTGCCCTGCTGGCTGGATGGATGTTGAGTGCCCCTGCGCTCTCCGGCGCCGTGTTGATGACCAACGATCCGAAAGGATTTCGCAACATCGTCTGGGGAACGGCGTTGAATGCGCGACCGGATTTGGAGCCGACCAGACGAGGGACTAACATCAGCGAATATCGGTTCAAGAACACCCCGCCAACCTTCGCTGAGATTCCAGTCGAGAGTCTGCAGCTGTCGACCGTTGATGACCAGTTTGCCCGTGTCACCGTTCGTTATCGAGGCGAGGAGACTCATAAGAAGATCCTCGCCTACCTGGAGTCGGAGTTTGGGCGGATGGAACGACTGCCAGGCCAAATGTTGCGCGGCCTCAATCAGCAGTACAACTGGCGAGGCAGCGAGTCTGAAATCAATCTCACCTACCAGGCCAGCACTGAACGTGGTTATCTCTTCCTCGACAGCCGCACGCTGGCGCCCCGATTCAACGACTTCCTCGCCGATACGGCGGAGTAGCATTATGTTCGATAGTCCCACCTTCCGGCACCGCGCAGCGCTTCTCATGGTTGTCAGCGTGATGCACGCCGCGCTTTTCATCTGGAGCGGCTTGGCCTTTGCCGTGCCAATGAAAGAGGATCCCAAGGGCTTCGAGGGAATTCCCTGGGGAGCCACCCTCTCGGAATCGGAGACCTTCGGCAAAGTTGAAGACGCAGGCCGCCTGAAGACCTATGAACTCAAAGGCGGACCGCCGTCCTTCGGACCGACAAAGGTCGAATCAATGAAGTTCATCACCATAGATGACCGGTTCGCCCGAGTCACTGTCCGTTACCAGGGCAAGGATTCTCACGATCAATTGCTGAAGTTTCTACAGTCACGATACGGTGCCATCGATCGCACGCCAGGTCAGTTCACCGGCGGAGCGGTAAAGATCTTTGCCTGGCTGGGCGACGAAACAGCCGTAAGCCTGCGCTACGACACACGCACCGACCGAGGCATTATTTTTTTTGAAAATCCATCTCTCGCCAGCCGCCTTGAAGGCGCGATGGCGCCGGAGCAGGATTTAGGCGGCGCGACATACTAGCTCAAAAGAACATCGCTCGAAACTTCCCATTGACAATGACCCTGCGCTTTCGCATCATGCCGTCTTACCATGCATAACGCTTCAAAGTTACGCGAGGCCCTCAAGCGATCCGGAGCGCTCAAGGTTGTCGGCGCTCATGATGCGCTGAGCGCCCGCCTCATCGAGCTGGCCGGCTTTGATGGAGTCTGGGCCAGCGGGTTTGCCATTTCCGCCTCTTTGAAATGCATTCCGGACGCCAGCTTCATTACCTCCAGCGAGCAACTCGAAATTGAACGCAACATCGCAGAGGCGGTGAACATCCCGGTCATCGCAGACTGCGATACGGGATACGGCAATGCCTTGAACGTCATGCGCACGGTCAACGATCGTGAACGTGCCGGCGTGGCGGCCATTTGCATTGAGGACAACGTCTACCCAAAACGCTGCAGCTTTTACGCCGGCGTTCGTCGCGAATTGATACCGATCGACGAACACTGCGGAAAGATCAAGGCTGCCAAGGCGGCCCAAACCGTGCCCGACTTCATGATCATTGCAAGAACGGAAGCCTTGATCGCCGGTTGGGGCCAGGAAGAGGCCCTGAAACGCGCGGAGGCATATGCGGAAGCCGGAGCGGACGCCGTCTTGATCCACTCAAAATCCAAAACGTTCGATGAACTGAGAAATGTTTATAGGCTCTGGTCCGGACGCGTTCCGCTGGTCGTGGTTCCCACGATCTTCGACCAAACGACCGCAGAGGAGATGCAGCAGGCCGGCGCGAAAATCATTATTTACGCCAATCAACCGGTTCGAGCCGCAATTCGAGCCATGCGAGAGACCTTGGCGCTCATTCAAAAGGACACGCGCCCGGGCGCTGCCAATGATCGCATCGTCACGCTACCCGAAGTGTACGACATCGTGGGTGTCCCCCAAATGGAGCGGGATGAAAAAGCGTTTCTGCCGGTCGGCAGTGAAAAAATCACCGCCATCATTCCGGCGGCCGGATTCGAAAAGCAATTATTGCCGTTGATCGAGGACAAGCCCAAGTGTCTTCTGGACATCAAAGGCAAAACGATCCTCGAGCGAGCGGTAGGGGCTCTGAACGACGCCAACATCAAAGAGATTGCGGTGGTACGCGGCTATAAGAAAGAAGCCATTGCATTGCCGAATATCCGATACTACGACAATGACCGGTATGAGGAGACGGGAGAGCTGTTTTCCATTTTCTGCGCAGAAAGCGAAATGAAAGGTCGGACCATCATCCTCTATGGCGACATTATTTTTGACAGCGCCATCCTGGAGAAGCTGTTGAGGAGTCCGGCCGATGTCACTCTCGTCATAGATCTGGCTTGGCGTGACCAACTCGAACGCGGTGGCCCAGCCCAGCATCTCAATCCGGATTTGGTCACGCTGGCGGAGGCGCCGGGTAATGCCTCCCTTTCACGGTTCGTCATGGGAGATGAGGAGCATCGCATCGTGAAAATCGGCCAGCACCTGCCGCTCGACCAGGTGCACGGCGAATTCATCGGCATGGCGATGTTTTCAGAAAAAGGGACTCAGGCGTTTCGGGACTGTTACCGGAACTCCAAACAAAAATATCAATCGGCCGGCTTCCATGAAGCCAGCACCGTCAGCAAAGCCTCCTTCACCGACCTCATTCAGGAGTTGATCGATCAAGGCCATCGCGTCGATGCCGTCACGATTTTCAAAGGCTGGATGGAGGTCGATTCCTTCGAAGAGTATCAGTCCGCCTGGGCCAAACTCCGCCAGTAGCCTCGCGTAGAACCACGTAGTTCCGCTTCGTACGCACTGCCTGGTGCCTCTTTCCCCCCTTCCGAGGGATGGCGAACCCCCTCGCCGTGGGAATGGCCGCCTTCTGCCAGGGGGGTATTCTCGAGGTGTGACAATGAGGAGGCACCATGAAAAGTAGCTTGCTTGAACAGAGCTTGGTTGCACCACATGCGCACGATCCTCTTGATCGTCGTCATGCCGAACGAGCATTGATCCAACATGAGGTGACCTATACGGGGACGGAGGGAGCCAGATTCATCACTTCCAAAGGCTCTCTGAAAGATTTGTCAAAAACCGGCTGTAAAATCCTTGGGACGACGCTTCCGGCCATCGGCGGGAGTCTGACGGTGACACTGTATTTGAACGATGGACAAGCGCCCTTATGTCTGACGGATGCGACCGTCTCCTGGATCAAAGGCAGTGTCTTCGCCGTGCGCTTCCCTAAGCTCACGGACGACGAACGGAAACGGATTCAGGCACTGATTTGGAAACACGTCACTCTCTCTAGGGCTAAAGATCACCGAACGGCGTTTCGCATCGTCCCGTAGGCAACCTCAAGATAGATTCCCGCGGGAGGGAACCGCATGATAGAGGCGAGCATCGGCCAGACCAGGCGAGAAGCCAAAGCATCGCGACACAACCGCCGGGAGACCGAACGCGTCCCGACACAGTTCAGCCTGATGTACTCCGGCATGTGCGACGGTCGGATGTTGATCGGTAACGGCATTGTGACCAATATTTCGATATCCGGCATCGGCATCCATGGCAACCATGTCGTCAGGTTGGGGATGGGCTTGTCGCTCTTTATCGACCTACCCGGCGTGGAAGAGCCTGTTTGCGTCGCCGAGGCCCGAGTGTCCTGGGTGTCGGGACGCCGTTTCGGTGTCGAGATGCTTACGCCTAGACTGGATGTACAGAACGAGTTGCGGTTTTATGTCTGGAACCATCTCTATCGGCAGAGCGCCAGAAAACCATAGGGGAGGCAGGTTATGAAAGAGGCAAGATTACGATCGAATTGCCAGAGGATCTGTCCGACCCGTGACCGGCGTGCCGACAGTCGAGTTCCGATCGATGTGCGACTGATGTACTCCGGTCAGGAGGAAGGGGAGGAACTGATCATGGGCGACGGCAGCGTCGTCGACCTTTCAAACAAGGGATTGCGCATCCGTGGAAACGTGGCAGTGAAGCCGGGTATTGAGATGACGTTGTTCGTGTACCTCCCCGACGGGCGCGATCCTCTTTTTGTCCTGAGCGCAAGGGTCGCATGGGCGAAGGGTCATCAATTCGGGGCCGAAATCTTGAAGATGAATGTCCGCGAGCGCAATCGACTCCGCTACTTTCTCTGCTCACATCTGCAACAGTAGCCCAACTTTCCACGCGTGAAACCCCCTTGCGGTTGTCTGCCGTGCGGGGTTCATGCTACGCTTACGGTGAGTAATTACTTACTTACCGCTCATCTGCCATGGCCAAACAGCCTCGCTCGACCAGCCAGCAACGCCAAGCCGGCTTAATTGCCGCCGCCGCCTCCCTATTCGCCGCCAAAGGGTTCAACGGGACCACGACGAAAGAGATCGCCAAGGCCGCCGGCGTCAGCGAAGCACTTGTATTCAAGCATTTCCCGACCAAGCGAGCGCTCTACGGCGCCATCCTCGCTGAAAAGGTCACCGTCGACGAATTGTTAGGGGCGGTCGAGGAATCCGCAAAAAAACGAGACGACCGTCGAGTGTTCACCCTCATCGCCGGCTTCCGCATCAGACCCGGCGTCGATTCCACGCTCCTGCGATTGCTCTTGTTCAGCGCGCTCGAGGGCCACGAACTGTCCGAGATGTTCTTCGGGAAACACCACCGCGTCCTTTACGATCATCTCGCCACCTACATTAAGAACAGAATCGGCGAAGGGGGTTTTCGGGATGTGGATCCATTGCTCGCCGCCCGCGCGTTCATCGGGATGGTCGTGCACCACCGCCTCCTGCATGAAATCTTTGCGGTGCCGATGCACCGATCCCATGAGGAAACGGTTGATACCTATGTGGACCTGTTCCTGACCGGGCTCACGAAGACTCCCACACGGAGACGCACGAGATGAATCCGGTCAGACAGCATCCGCTGGTCACGCTCGGCGTCATCATTTTTTTTGCCGTCACCGCACTGGTAGTCTTTCGACTGAGCAGCGGCGCCAAGGTCGATCAGAAGAAATCTCGCGTCATCACCGTTGGGACCATCACACCTCTGAAGCGGGATCTGGAGATCCGCTTGGCCTATACCGCGGACATCACCCCCAATCAGGTGGTCAATATCTTCTCCCGTGTCGACGGATACATCGCCAAGCTGTACGTGGATAAGGGTGATTTCGTAAAGGCCAACCAATTGCTGATCGAAATCGATCACCAGGACTACCTGCACGCCGTCAATCAGGCGAAAGCCAATGTCGCCGCCGCGAAAGCGAAGGTCACACAACAAGAGGCGTCGGTCCGCAATGCCAAGCTCACGCTTGACCGCATGCAGGCGCTCATCAAGGAGCAGTTCGTGTCCCAGCAGGACCTGGACAACGCAGAGGTGAACCTGGACGCGGCAGTGGCCGCCCTCGAGTCGCTTCGGGCGCAAGTGAAGCAGATGGAGGTTGCGCTGGCCCAGGCGGAGACGAATCTTGCCTATTCGTATATCCGCGCACCGTTTGCCGGCTATGTCGCGGAGCGAAATCTGGATTTGGGCGCGTACGTGACGGGAGCTGCCACTGCCAATTCCACGACGTCTCGTGGCATCGTCAGCCTGCATGATGTCGAAACGGTTCGCACGCTGATTGAAGTTGTGGAAAAGGATGTGCCGCTGGTGAGAATCGGCCAAAAAGCCGAAATACGGGCCGAGGCGTATCCGGATCGTGTCTTCGAGGGCACAGTCACGCGGGTCGTTCAGGCGTTGAACCGCGCAACGCGCACGATGACGGTGGAAGTGGACCTGCCGAACAAAGACCGCATGCTCAAGGGTGGCATGTTTGCGCGCGTGGAAGTGTTGGTGGGCAAGCACCCCAATGCGTTGCAAATCCCGATCGATGCCGTCAGCCGGTTGGAAGACGCGCAGTACGTTTACATCGTCAGGGACGGAAAGGCTGAACGCCTCTCGGTGGAGATCGGCATCCGTCACGAGAACCGTGTCGAGATCACCAGGGGCCTCACCGGATCGGAGGAGGTCATCGTGTCCGGCAAAGATCTGGTGCACGACGGAACACCGGTGCAGACCCAGCCGCTGAATCCGACCAGCAGCGACGCATGAGCGGCAAGGTATTCCGGTTGGGGCGTTAAGCATATGTGGCTTACCCTGCTCGCGTTACGGAACCGCATTGGCATTCTGATGCTGTCATTGGCCATGGTGGTACTTGGAGCGACCTCCCTGAATCGTCTCCCCGTCGACCTCTTCCCCAATATCCAGGTACCCGTGGCCTTCGTGGGTGTCATCTACAAGGGAGCCCCTCCGCTCGATATTGAGCAAAGCGTCGTCTATCCCATTGAGAAGGCCGTCAGTTCCGCCTCGAATGTCGAGCATGTCGAATCATTCGCGAAACAAGGTATTGGAGCGGTCCAGATTTGGTTCAACTGGGGCGCCGACATCAATGTCGGACAGATGGAAGTGATGCAGCGCATCACCCAGATCCTCAACAGCCTGCCGCCTGGCATCCTCCAGCCGTTCATCGTCAAGTTCGACGTCTCGAACATCCCCGTCTCGTTCGTCACCGTATCGAGCGACGATCTCGATGAACGTGCTTTGTACGATCTCGCTTTCAACACCATCGCCCCGCAAATTGAGCAGATTGCCAACGTCGCGGCGGCGACGGTAGAGGGCGGCAAGATTCGCCAAATCAACATTAATTTGGATCCGGCGTTGCTCAATGCCCGTGGCTTGTCGATCTTAGACGTCGTGAAAGCGGTCAAAGCCGCAAATCTCATTCTGCCCTCCGGTGACATCAAGGCGGGGAATCTTGATTACAACGTCTTCACCAACAATCAGTTTCGAACCGTCGATCCGATCAAGGATGTCATCGTGAAGGTCAACCAGCAGGGCAACCCCGTTCGGGTTCGCGACCTGGCCACCGTCACAGATTCATCGGATATTCAAACGAACGTGGTGAGAACGGATGGGAAACGAGCGGTCTATCTCCGTGTCAACAAACAACCGATCGCGAACACCGTGGAGGTGGTGGATGCATTGCGGGCGGCCCTGCCGAAGATGATCGGCATCCCTCCCGGCGTCAAGCTGGGAATCTCGTTCGACCAATCGGTATACATCCGCCAATCCATCGGCAATCTCGTCGAGCAGGCACTGCATGGCTCACTCCTGGCTGCCGCTGTGATATTGGTCTTTCTGCGTAATGTGACCAGCACGTTGATCATCTCGGTCGCCATCCCGCTTTCGATCATGGTGACGTTCATCGTGCTGTACTTCGCCGGCCAAACCCTGAACGTGTTTACCCTGGGAGGTTTGGCGCTCGGCATCGGCCGGCTGGTCGACGACTCGATCGTGGAATTGGAGAATATCCAGCGGCATCTGAATACGAACCCCCGGCGTTGGGATGCCATTCTCGACGCCGCCCGGGAAGTGGCCATGCCGATTTTTGCTTCGACCGTCACGACCGTCGTCGTGTTTTTGCCGATATTTTTTGTCGTTGGCATTGCCCGGCTGTTGTTGATTCCGTTGACCGTCACCATTGCCATTGCCCTATTCACGTCCTTCTTCGTATCCCGCACGGTCACGCCGGCCTTGTGCTTCAAATTCCTGAAGCCCGAAGACGAGGCCCACCGTTCGATGCCGCGCTGGTTCGTCCGTGTGATGGAATGGAGCCGGCATCGCTATGAATCCCTGGACCGGGGATTCGAAGATTCTCTTCGCTGGGTGCTTGCGCATCGCAGGTTGTTTATCATCGGCATCCTTGTGATTTTCGGCGCCTCCGTCGTGTTGGTGCCGAAGATCGGAACGGAGTTCCTCCCGGTATCCGACGAGAGCCAATTCCGCATCGTCCTTCGTGCCCCGGTCGGTCAGCGAGTCGAGAAGACCGAGCAGCAGGTCGCAGAAGTCGAGCGGGTGCTGCGCGCAAACATTCCCGCCGACGAACTGGAGACCATCGTGTCCAGCACGGGCGTATTGGCGCAGGGCCGCTCGTCCCTCTTCAATCCCAACACCGGACCGCACACCTCGGTCATCTCCGTGTACCTCACGTCGCCGGATAAGCGCTCGCGCAACCAGGTACAAATCATGAACGATGTGCGACCAAAGACCGTCAGGCTCTTTCCCGGCGTCGCGATGTTCTTCGATCCCGGGGGACTGGTGAAGCGTGTCACCAGCTTCGGGTCGCAAAAGGCGGTGGATGTGGAAATCTACGGGTACGACTTCGAGAAAGCTCGCGAGGTCATCCGGCAAGTCGAGGGGTTGATGCACAGGATCGACGGACTGGCGGACATTGAAGTCAGCCGGGAAGAAAATTATCCCGAGGTGAACGTCGTGGTCGATCGGGAGAAGGCCGCGCTGTTAGGCATCAGTGAAACCGACATTGCGAATGCCGTCTTATTCTCACTCAACGGCAACGGCCAGACGGATCCGATCATCTATACCGATCCGCAAAACGGCAACGAGTACTATATCAGCGCCTGGCTGGCCGAGGAGCACCGAAAGGACCTGACAGACATCGAGAACATCCTTCTGACGGCCCGCAACGGAGAACCTGTCCTCTTGAAGAATGTGGCCTCGCTAAAACTCAATGCCGGCCCGGTAAAGATCGACCGCAAATATTTTCAACGGGTCATCCATATCACCGCCAATCCATTGAACCGCGATCTCGGCGCCATCGCCGATGATCTTGAAACGGGCTTCGCTCGACTGCAACTGCCGACGGGATTCAGCATCCGGCTGGCCGGGCAAATCCAGCAACAACGGGAAACCTTTTCGGGTCTGCTCTTTGCTACGGTCCTTGCGCTGCTTCTGGTCTATATGGTCATGGCCGCTCAGTTCAAGTCGCTGGTCGATCCCTTCATTATCATGTTCTCCGTTCCCATGGGCTTCCCTGGCGTCGTCCTGGCGCTGTTTCTCACCAATACGACGCTGTCGACCACTTCGATGATGGGCATCATCATGATGCTCGGCATTGTCGTGAGCAACGGCGTATTGCTCGTCGATTACACCAACGTGCTTCGACGAAAAGGATTACCGTTGCGGGATGCCGTCATCCGTGCGGCCAGAACCCGTTTGCGTCCGATTCTCATGACGTCGCTGGCAACGGTGTTCGGATTGCTGCCGATGGCCATTGGCTGGGGGACGGGCGGAGAAACCAACGCTCCCCTGGCGCGGGCGGTGGTGGGAGGACTCAGCGTCTCCACCCTGCTGACGCTCTTTCTCGTGCCGACGATGTATCTGATTCTCGAAGAACGTTTTCCGCGGCGTGCGCCCGCGGAAGGATCGAGCGTGTTTGACGAACTACCCGCCGAACCGCCGCTCGTTCCGGCGAATCGCTGAAGACTCTCCCTGCTAGAGATATTCACCGATGCTTGGAAACAGAGCCCTCAACTGCATGGCCAGTCCCATGTCCCCACTGATCCTTATTCGTCCCGACATGGCTGCGGCCGGCCCGCTGAGTTCACCGCTCAATACCTTCACACAATCCTCGCCGGCCATCGACAAGATGACGTGCGGGTCCTCGTGCCGGCCTTCCTTCACGTGACACGACCCTTCCCGTATCGTCACGACATATTGCCCACCTTGTGCCCCGCTCAAATCAAACTGATAAATCGCATCCACATCTTCCGCCGCTTCGACATCAAGCTTGGAAGGCAATTCTTTGAAGAAGTCTCTGATGCCGGAAGCTCGCATGGTCGGGAACGCCTACGGGTGGTTCGACCCGGGAGCAGCGGACCGCCGCTCCCGAACCGGGTTATTCGACTAATAGCGAAGCGTGACGGTTGCGGTGGATCTACGCGCACCGAAGAACCGCTTTGAAAATTCCTCCACGACGGCGGGGTCGTAGCCTTTGCAGCTGAAAATATCGAGATAGGCGCTATTGGTGTCGTTGGCAAAATGGCCGCTGATCAGGGAAGTCGAGATCAACTGCACCATCGAGTAGCCCGCGACCCGCCCCGAACCAAAATCCACGACCTGACAATCGCCAAACCGCTGCATATCGATAAGCTCGCAGAGTTCCACGACGTAGCGTCTAATTTGGTCGGCGTTGCGGATCAAATCCGGATGGCAGTCTTGCAGATCAACGGCAGTGCACAAACCCCAGGCCTTCCCTTCTCCGACCATCTCCTTCACAGGGACGGTTGAGGAAGCCTCTGGGGCAGTCGATGGCAAAATCGTCTCTTCGGAACCGACCGGGACGCTCATAGGGCAGTCTGCCTTTCTGTGTGTGGGTGAGAATGACCGGGGAATTTTTTGCACTATACCACGATTTTTTTCTCCTGCATGACGGCGATGAAAAAAATTTCAGGGACGTGGGGATGGTCCGGTTGACAAGGTTCTTAACGCTCGTGGAGAATGCCCGACGATGACGGCCAGCTTCGAAGCGCACTCCTCCGATCTCCCCGACCGCCTCTGCACCTGGTGCAAGGTGCCCATGAAGAAACGACTGGTCGCGAGCGGCCAGTTCATCCATTACACCTGCCCCAAATGCATCTTCCAACACACGACGCGATGCGGGTCCAAACCACCCACCCCTGCCAAAGGACATTGATGCCAAGATCCTTCGGGAGGTGGCCGATCCGCTGCCTGGCTGTTTGTGTTTTCCTCTTCTCTGGCTGCGCAACCGCCCCCACGAAGACTTATCAAGTCCGCCAGCGTGCCTTTACCTATAAACCGACGGCTCTCATCCAGGACTATCAGGAGGAATACGCCTACATCGCGCAACGGCGATTATCCGTGATGGATAAGGACGCCTTCCGTCCGCCCGACGTGTTTCCCGAAATCGCCCACGTGCCTTCGCAACTCACAGGACTGTCGTTCTCGGGAGGAGGCATTCGTTCTGCGACGTTTCATCTCGGCATCCTGCAGGCCCTGCAGGACATGGGAAGCCTTTCCAAGATTGATTACCTCAGCACGGTGTCGGGCGGATCCTATGTGGCCGGCTGGATGCTCGCGCACCTCGGACAGGAGTTGGACGACACGTACGGCAATCTTGTCCAGACACCCGATCAATCCAAGCTTCTCGACCCTCACGGCGATTTCGTGACGCATTTGCGGCATCACGCAGGCTTCATCAGAGAAGGCGGCTTCTGGGAGGGCCCCAAGCTCATTTGGGGATATATCTGGAGACTGCTGCCCTATTACGTCTGGGATCTGGTGTTGCACATCAAGACACCGCCCGACATCGGGAATGAGCTGCATCTCTTTACGCCCTATCAGCACCGCATCGAAGTAACCTACCTTCGTGGGAAACATGAGACGCCGCTCGTCCGATTGAATCGCAAGGACGTCGATGCGCCATACCTCATCATCAACGGCAACCTGGTCAACCGAGGCCGCCCGAGAGCCTATGAGAGCGAATCCGATCAACCCTATCGGGATAATTACAACTTTGAATTCACCCGTGATTACACAGGATCAGACGGTCTCGGATACATTCAGACCGCAGGGTTCGGCCTTCCGGTCCTCGCGGCGCAAACCGAGGATGGAAGTCCGGCTTCCTTCAACCCCCGCCAAGTCCTCGTCGAAGATCTGACGGAAGGCACCTGCCACAAGACCAGGCACGAGCGCGTGCGTCCGGAGAAGTGCGTACGTCTCTCGCAAGCGATGACCGCCTCGGGTGCCGGCCTCGATCTCGATAGCTTGGTTCAGGAATGGTATCGTGATGATATCGCCCGACTCCTCCTGCGCGTGTTTACCGCCCCCTTCAATGTGAACAACGAGTACCAGACCTGGAATTACGCTCGTCGCCACAACACGACGCTCGGAACGATCTGGGACTATTTCCTCATGGTGACGATCCAGCGCATCTGGCCCGATACGAAGAGCCGGTGGATCGAGATCACTGACGGTTCCTTCTATGACAACCTCGGCGCTCAGACCTTACTGCGCAGACAAGTCGCACATCTGGTGGTGGGAGACGCAACCCTGGATACGACCTGGCAGTACGACTACCTCTACAATCTCCAAGGGCGCGTCAAGGGTTACTTTGGGCCTGGTGTCGCATGGTGCGGTGAAATCCCTCCGAAGAACGAAATCGTCTGGTACCGACGTTTTTGGGTGATTCGCCCCGATGGTACTCCAACCGTCATCCACTACCTTAAGCCTTACGCCTATAACCGTCACCTCTTCAAAAAGAACCCTTCTTTGACGGCTCCGGGGAAGATCTATGTGAGCCAGGATCCGGAAAGCGGTCGCTCCCTCACTACCCACCCCTTGGCCAGTCCGCCGGTCAATCCGACGCATCTGGATGTAAACTGGCTGCTGGCATTGATCTCGGACCAGGCCTCACTTGAGAAGGTGAAATTTGCGCTCAAGAAAGTGACCAAGTTCGTCGACTCCTCCGGTGGAGAGGAGTTCCCGCAGACGAGCACGGTCTTTCAGTGGTATCAACTGGAGGAGTTCGAAGCGTATCGTCAGTTAGGATATCTGATGGGCTGGGCCTATCTCTCGAGCATCCAATTTTCGGCACATGAGCTCACGCCCGTCGCGGCCTGTCGGCCTCTGTAGATACCGCCTACAGCGTTCCTTCCAGACGAGAACGGATCTCTTCCATGCGCCGACGATTCACGCCCAGATCCCCATAACCAACACGAGAGGCCGAGCGAAAATGAATCGTTTTGACCTCGTCGTCGAAGAGGAATTCGACATCGTCCACGAACCTCAGAAGCAGGCTCGTGAACTCGTAGTGGAGGTAGGCGTCCTCTTCCTGGACTAACTTTGTCCTCGGCAGACCGCCGACGATCATCTTCAGGACGCCTTTCGCGTCAGACCTCGACTTGGAATAGCGGTACGGGGCAATGGCATGCCGACTATCCTCCGCTGGTGCAAGCGTCGACACACAATTGGGACTGTCGGGACACGGGGGTAAGGTGCGGCGCGCCATCGAGGCAGCGACTGTACGCTCTTGCATACTGTGCTGCAAGCCAGGTCGGCGTCAATACCAGATCGTGGTCAACGGTGGCGGGGGATCTTCTCGGTTCTCGACCGTGACCGAGACCCGTCCGATGATTCTCCCATCCTCGGCTTCAAGATCTACCCGCCAATCGCCCGGCTCGAGCTGCTGTTTGAAGGTATACGCCCGATAGCCTGCCTCGCGGCCCCCTGATATCCTCACGGCAATTCGATCCGCGTGGGTGAACGGCCTGGTGCTGTGCGGTCGATAATACCAGTGGTGGTAGACGGTGGTGTTCAACGCCACCGGCGCAAAGACGGCGGTGAAGCAGTAAATCGGCTCATGAGCCGGAAACGTCGTATCCGACCGTTTCCACAATTGAAACCACTTCCGCTCAAACGACAATTCGAACCGATCGTCCGACTTCTTCACCTCGTGGTAAATGCCGCCGAACTTCATCGAGAGCGGGACCGGTGGAATCCAGTTCAGGAAATAAAAGCCCACCAAGAGACCGATCAATGCAAAGGCGGGCACCGTGACTCCGAGCGCCTCCTTCCTGGATCGGTCGGGGTTGTTGCGATAAATGAGCTGTACGGCGCGGAACGTCACCCCCGCACTCAGACCGGCGCCTGCAAGAAAGACCAGCACATTCATGTAGCCGGTCATCACCGGCAGGAAGAAGGTGAAGAAGCCGAAACACACCAGCGCATACAGGCTGATCAGCAGCCGAAGGTTTGAGAGCCGGTCTCGAAGAAACTCATTGCCGATGAGCAGGAGCACGAGCACGCCGAAGAACACGGCCGTACTGGTCAATGTCGCGCTGCGCGAGTAAAACACCGCGTACGCGCTGAACAGGCCGCCGAGCAGAAACTGACTGGCCATGGGGTAATACGGCCGGCTTTGAATGATCCAGCGCATCAGTGGCGAAAGTGCCGCTAACTGTGGTCGATCCGGAGGAGGTTCGATGCCGATTCTTCCGGTCAGGACGATGAGCACCCCCAGCAGCAGGAGATAAATGAGCAGGAGGAGATTGTCTTGAAGGCGATCGATTCGCGTTAATGTCACGGTGTCGTAGGTTACGCCAGAAAAGAAGAACACAGCGGGCATAAAGGGCTTGGCAAGAAACGTCTGAATGCGGGTCAGCGGGCTCATTCTCCCACTCTGCGGAATTGGGGAGGTTTGTTCAACGAAATATTAATTTTAGAAAATGGGGAAGGCTGTTCAAACGAAGGCTGGGAGCGGCGCATACACGACTGGCCGACCGATCAGACGCTCCAACCAGCCGGGCATCAGATCTTCTTTCAAGGGAGCCTTGTTCAGCCGTGCCTCGATTGCGAAGCCGGCCCGTGAGCCGACGACCCCAATGATGGCCGAGGCATCGTCTCCCTCCGGAATCAACTCCTGCGTCTGAAACTCGCACAAGGTGGCATACAGCCGTCCGTCCGGTTCGATCGCCGATCGGATCTCCGGCAAATCATCGAGGGGGCAATGAACGGAGCAGCGGTATGCGAAGCGTACCGGTGGTTCAATGGCGGCAAACTGGAGGAGCGCCTCTTCGGAGAAGCCCGTCAAATACGTCCGCAAGTTTGCCGGCTCGGGAGCATACGTCGCCGCCAGCTGACTCGCCGGGACCAGAAATTCATAGGCATCTGACGTATTGTATTCGAACTGACACGGGCCGAAGGCGTCGGGCCACGAGCAGAAGAATGGAACCGACGGATCGCTGGGACGAAGCACCAGCTGCCGTTTTTCGATCGCCGTGTCGATGGGAAGTCCCACGGTCGTAATGGCTTCCAGGAAGGCCGTCCGTCGTTCGTCCAGCCATTGATCGCGCCTGGCGTCGTCACGAGTCTCACCCGGACTGACGACTTCCTGCGTTTGAAGCCGGACGCGGAGAAACGAGTGGGCATGGCGAAATCCGATCCAGAACATGCCTCGATTCTCGTGCAAGAGCAGGCGCTCGCGGATCCGCCACGGATGGCTGATCGAGCAGTAGGTCCCGACGTCTTGGAAGCGCAGGTAGGTGGTATGGTAGGCGCCGGCTAATAGAAAGAAATCGCCGCGCCATCCCTCTCGCACATGCACCAGGGTGACGTCTTCTGTCGACCACGCGTCCAACCCGTCGAAATCTTCCGGAGCTTCGACCGTCCATTCCTCGACGTAGCAAATCACGTCTTTCGCCGCGACCGCCGGCTTTAATCCCAAGGCGGCCAGGCGCTCACCAACCGCCAGCACCTCATTGAAGGTCATTGCAGGGCGGGTTTCCCAGCGACGCTCGCGCACGGTTGCTCTCCGCGTTGCGGTACTCTAACGGCTCGGCCGAACCGCGCGTTGCGAAATGGTCGTGTCGGCAAGGTAGCGATCGAGCGTGTCGTTGATGGTGGCCGTCATGAGACGCTTGACGTCATCCTCTGAAAACCACACGACGGTATCCGACTGGGCGCCTTCCAGGCTCCGGCTCGTGCTGCTGCGGTCACCGTTATTTCGCGCGCTGATCGTGAGCTTGTTGCTGGTTGTCAGATAGGTGGAAAACATCCGGCTTTTCGCATTCGCGGTAAACTCGAAGATCTGCCCGCTGATGACAATGTCGGCGTTCGGCATAGAACCGGCCGGTGCGACCCGCACATCCCAGGACTGATTCAGCCAGCCTGCCGCCCTGAGGCGATCGGCCAGTGCGTTCGCGTATACCTCCCCGGGCTTTCCCCCTGCCACGTTGAAATGGGTCACGCCTCCCCAGAGGTGCGTGCGCATTCCAACATGACTCTTGTCGGCGCGTCGATCTTCAAACGGTTCGATGACGATCTTGAGGCCTTCAGGTTCGGCCTGCTGCACGGGCTTCTGCTGTGGAAGCACGTCGAAATAGGTGGTCTGCCCGCTGCCTCCGCAACCGGCCGACGCCATGAGCCCGACTGATAGCAAGATTCCTGCGCCCACCCGCACGAGCGAATGTCTCACGATGCCCTCCTTGGCGAATTGTGCCCCCTCCCACCGCGGGGTAGTCTACCCAAAATACCTCCTGCCGTACAATTACGCCACGACGATCGGCAGCATGGCCCTAAACGCTTCCCGGCTCAGCTCCGCCAATGCTCCGTCCCGCACACGTGGATCGTCGAAGGGAAGAAACCGGAGGATTTTGAGGATCGATCGTTCGGCGACGACTGCGGCGATCTGCGCCTTCCGATCATGGGTGATCGGCAATGTAAAGCCTTCGCCTCGCTTCCATTCCCAGAGCGTTGGCGCCAACGACAGCTCCAAGTGCTGCCCTGCCACCGCATGGAACCGATCCACCAAGGATTTCTTGTACTGTCGCATCAGGCACCCTTCGAGAATCCACGCCCATGCCACGTGATGCCCCCACCATACCAATGTCCGGAACGTGCGCTTTTCAGAGTCCCGGAAGTGCTTAGGACAATCCAGATACTGATAAGGAAAAGACTCCAAGTGCTCTCCCTTCACCAACTGCGTGTTCGCAAGATCGGATTCCGGTAACACGGGAAGTACTGCCCTCTTGACCTCCTCCTTCAAGGCCTCCCGGGTTGCCTCCAGTTGGAGCCGGATTTTTTCGCTGATTCTTGCCTTCTTTTGGAAAAAGGCGGGGTCTGACAGCAGCGATGTTTCTTCCTCTGTGAAGAAGAGGGCATCAACCGTGCGAGGCGGTGGTCCTGATGACGAGCGGGTCATTTCTGATGCGTCTCGAAGGCAGTGACGGCCAGGGCATACTGACGCCGGCATTCGGCGCAACGGATGACGACGAGATCCTCGAACACATCCATCTCGCGCAAGGACAGGGAGGACGCATGGGCTTCAAGACAGCGTGCAAGGCGGGCTTGCGCGTCGGCACCGACTTCGGACGGCTCCACGGGCAGTGCCGTTCCCTCGGAGGCGCTGGACGGCCCCAGGGCTACGGTGCCCATGGTCACATAATGGGCAAAGCGACACGATGTACAGGCGAGGGCGAGCTGGTTTTCGGCCGTGATCCGCCTGACGCCGAGACAGAGCGGATGCACCGACCAGCATTGTTGGAGAAATGCTCCGCTTCGAAACACCTCGCCCATCTTGCAGACCCTCAGAGTTTCCACAGCGCGAACATGAGTATCGCACCGACCGCGTAAGGAATCACGCAGGCATACAACACGGCGGCGCGAGCCTGCTCTCCCGATCCCGTCGATGCGACTTGTTCCTTGTAGACAAACTCATAGGAAAGAACGAGGAGCGTAAGCGTGAGCGCCAAGGCTCGACTGGTCCTGGGCCAGGTATACTGCCCGCTCACTAGAAAGTTGGCGGTGAAGAATCCGCTCATGCCAAGGATCACCGGCGCCACGACATAGCGGATCCCTTGCGCAAACACGCGATGCCAACGCGGACGAGCCTGATGAGGACGTGACCGGTGCTCCGAGATCACGAGCCGACGGCAACAGCAGAATCGGCTTGGTGGGGTACGGACGGATTGGCCTGTGCAGCGCGGCAGGTCTTACACACGCGCGGCCGTGCCTTCAAGAATGAAAACTTCCCGCTGGCCAGACAACTATAATGCACGAATTCATCGCAAATGGTGCATCGAGACCATCCCCCGCGGAACATTGTCTTGTCGCGGTAGAGTCCCTGTTTGCAGACTTTGCAATGACGCGGCTCGATGGGCAGCAACATCGGTTCCCAGTCCCCGCCGGCTTTTCTGATGCTCATGGCAGCGCAGTATAGCGAGCCCGCCTCCGCAAAAACAAGCGCGACAGGTCCTAGAACAATTCTTTTCGTCTGATTTACATGAGATTTCGCTGATGAATATGTTGGCCTGACACAATATTTCATGTTCAAATAAGCGAGTTGACTCACCTTGGCGATTTTGTAGCTTTTGGCCATGAACGTCATTCAGCATCTCATTTGGTGTGGAGCAGTTATCAGCATAGCCTTTGGCAACATCTCTTTCACGTTCGCGGCTTCTATTGAGTCGCCCAGCCCGAACTTCTTGCGTCCAACCGATGAGTTAGAGGACCTGCTCGACGAGATCGACGCACTCGCCTACCAACTGAAGCCGGACTCTTCTCACGGCATATACCGTGGTGATGTACCCCTAGCAGTAGAGGCTGCAGTATCGATGGCATTGGGAGGTCGAAAAGAGAAATCCAGACGCCTATTCGATCAAACACTATTAAGCATGCTGGAAGAGATCGAAGACCCGCCAAACTTCCCAGTGACTCTCGACCTTAGGATCGTCCGCCTTAAAGAAATTGCTGCAGGTCTGAGGGAAGCTGGATTCAACGCCGAGATGGAGAATACAATTACAACACTCGAACGCTTGGTCAAGAAAGCGTTACAAAGCGACAACGCGTTGCCTTTTCGAGAAATGGAATTGGCCCATCTCCTCATGCTGAGGAACGACTTTGCGGGGGCCGCTCTACGACTCGATAAAGCCAGAAATCTGGCCAACGAATCGGATGATCTTATTGATCGCGCTTCTATCTATAGGTTCTTGGCAACCCTTTATGCTGAAGCAGGCGAGGACGAAAAAGCTTGGCAGTGTCTTGTCGATCTTATTAAGACGTACGATAGTATGACCGATGGTAAATGGGCCAATTACTCGATTCGATATCATGTGCGAGTGCAAAGCCATGCAATCACAACCGTGGCTCACATGCTTGCAGGCCATCCTGACGCTGCAAGGAAGACCCTTGCACAGGCATGGCAGCTTGTTGTGGAAACACCTGAAGGAGACGATGAGGGAAGGGTCGCGATGTTTAAAGAAACTGCCATGCGAGACGTTGCTTGGGCAGCATCACACGTCGGCGACTACCAGTTAGCAATGATGGCACTGCAGGGCCCTAACGATAGCGCCTACAGTTGGAGAGCAGCTCCGTTCGTCGTAAAGGCCTTGGTCAAGGCGGACCAACTTGATTCAGGTATCAGGTTGCTTGAAGATTGGCCCTGCGCAGCCGAGAAAGTGGCGATAGCACACGCGGAAGCAGGTAAAGCCGAAAAGGCTATGGCATGGCTAGAGCATTCAAATGCGAACTATGAAAATCGGTGTAGAGAGTCTAGATCAATAGGCGCAGCCGACATTGCGGATCGGATAGAATATCGCTGGTTAGCACTTGGTTATCTTCAAACTCACGGTCGTTCAAAGACTATTCAGTGGGCTCATACACTTCCACTGCAGCATAAGCTTACCGCACTATTAGGTTTGCATGATGGTTTGGTCGGGGCAAGACCACTTCTCTGGTGGCGACCCGGAAGCTCTTCATTTTTGTTTCAAACGCCCTTCAGCCAAGAAACACTAAATTTGGTCCCAACTCTGAAAACGAACTGATCAATCTATTTAAGTTCTTGATGCCATGCTACCTGTCTAAAAGAACAGTCTCAACATTAATTGGCGCTCTCTTGCCTCGGTTTGACACCCCTACAGCCTTTTGTTAGTCTCCGCGCCGTCAGTGCTGTCATCCCGGCGCCGCACTTATTTCCATGAACATCAAGGAATATCTGGAGCAGAAACGTCTGGAGGTGGACTGCTTCCTGGACGATGTGACCCCTTCGGCCACCACACCTCCGGTCACGCTCCACGAAAGTATGCGATACAGTTTGCTCGCCGGAGGCAAACGCATCAGGCCCATCCTGACGATTGCCGCCGCCGAAGCTCTGGGCCCGCCGCCGCCGGGTCTGATGGCCGTGGCCTGTTCATTGGAACTGATCCACACCTACTCGCTCATTCACGACGACCTGCCTTCCATGGATAACGATGACTTCCGGAGAGGGAAGCCCACGAATCACAAGGTATACGGTGACGCCATCGCCATCCTGGCCGGTGATGCCCTGCTCACGATGGCCTTTGATCTCATCAGTCGTCCCGATTTGATGAAGGGCTGTGACCCGGCCCGCCAGGTGCGGATTCTTCAAGAGTTGGCGTTCGGTTCCGGCAACTTGGGCATGGTTGGCGGACAGGTCTTCGACATTCAAGCCGAACACCAGGACATCGACTTGCGCGCGCTTCAGAACATCCACAAGCATAAGACCGGCATGTTGATTCGGGCCGCCGTCCGGATGGGCGCCATTGCAGGCGGCGCGACGGACCGCCAACTCGACGACATGACGGGCTACGCTGAGGACATTGGGCTGGCGTTTCAAATAGCCGACGATGTCCTCAATGTGACGGGCACCCGTGAAGAACTCGGCAAGAATCCGAATACGGACGCCGAACGCGGCAAGAAGACGTACCCGACATTCTACGGAGTGGAGGGCGCCAAACGACTGGCGGACGAGTGTGTCGCACGCGCCATCTCCCGTCTCAATTCTTTTGGTGCTTCCGCCGACCCGCTACGTGAATTGGCCCGATACATTACAAGCCGGCGAAGTTAGAGAGCATTTGGCGCATGGCTGATAGCACGGACATGGGATCTGGATTTCACGCCATCAGCCATCAGCGATTTGCCATGCGCTCTTCGCGATGAAGGCCCTCGTCACCGGTGCAACCGGCTTCGTGGGAGGCGCGGTTGCACGCGCGCTCGTCCGAGCCGGTGTGAATGTCCGTGTCCTGGTACGTTCCGAGTCGGATGCTCAAAACCTCAACGGGCTCTCCGTCGAGCAGGTCCAGGGAGACCTGCTGGATCCTGCCTCCCTTCGGACAGCGCTCGCCGGCTGTCGGCAGCTCTACCACATCGCCGCTTATTATGCGTTGTGGGCAAAGAATCCCTCCATTTTTTATGACGTCAACGTGACCGGCACGCGTAACATACTGGCCGCCGCCCGCCTCGCTGGCATCGAGCGCACCGTCTACTGCAGCACGATCGGAGCCATCGGGTTGCCCGCCGGTGGCGGATTGGGCAACGAAGATACGCCGGTAACGCTGGACCAGATGGCTGGCCACTACAAGCGATCAAAATATCTGGCCGAACAGGAAGTGCTCAAACTCGCGAAGGAAGGGCTGCCCGTCGTCATCGTCAATCCCAGCGCCCCTGTTGGCGCGGGCGATGTCAAGCCGACGCCGACGGGCCAAGTGATCGTGGACTTCATGAAGGGCAGGATGCCCGCCTATATTGAGACCGGGATGAACATCGTGGACGTCGACGACGTTGCCGCCGGACACCTTCTGGCCATGGAGAAGGGCCGCCAAGGCGAACGCTATATACTTGGTTGCAAGAATCTCATGCTGAAAGAGGTGTTTGAGATTCTCAGCCGGCTGACCGGCGTCAAAGCGCCTTCCCTCCGTCTCCCGCGATCCTGTGTGTTGCCTCTCGCCCATGTCAACCAGTGGATTGCACAGATCACGGGACAACCTCCGCGTATCCCGCTGGAAGGCGTCAAGATGGCCAAGTACCGAATGCATTATGATTGCAGCAAAGCGATCCGCGAGCTGGGCATTCCCCAGACACCGCCGGAGACGGCGCTTGAAAAGGCGGTACGCTGGTTTCGAGCTCACGGATACGCATAGTCCGGGGAATGTGCTTCAGGTGGCATCCGGTTCGTGGAGTTTGTATAGTGATGAGCGGGATATGAAGGCGAAGCTGCTCGGCGCAGTTGTTATTGTGATCGTTGTCGGCCTGGGGATTTTCGGCTGGGTCGGGTATCAATTGTTTACCACCGGATTCAGCGCAAAGACCGAACCGCACGCCCTGGAAGTCGTCCTCGCGCGCCAAATTCGCCGTCTGGCCATTCCGATCGAAAAGCGGAACGCTGCCAATCCCGTGCCCCTGACCGCGGACATGCTGAAGGATGCACGTGCGCATTTTGCGGATCATTGCGCGAGTTGTCATGCCAACGACGGCAGCGGCCAGACGCCGATCGGCAAGAACGTCTATCCAAAGGCGCCCGATCTCCGACAGACCGATACCCAGTCCATGTCGGACGGCGAGCTCTTCTGGGTCATTCACAATGGGATTCGCTTCACGGCCATGCCGGCCTGGGGCGGCGACGACCCAGAAAAAGACCTGGACAGCTGGAAGCTGGTTCATTTCATCCGCCATTTGCCGCAGCTCACACAGGAGGAACTGGACGAAATGAAAGCGCTGAATCCAAAGACGGAAAAAGAACGTCTCGAGGAAGCGGCGTTCGATAAGTTCCTGCAAGGGGACGACGCGGCGGCCGCCAAGACCGGCGAGGGCCATCATCACTAGCGATGCATGAGGAAGGAGTACATGTCCATGTTTCTTCGATTGTATCTGACAGCGCTTTTCGTGTTGACTTTGTCATCAGGTGCGTTCGCCCATGGGACCGGGCAACATGTCTTGGGCACGGTCGTCGCGATTGACGCGAAACACCTTGAGGTCAAGACTCAGAAGGGCACGACCGTTGACGTTCAAATCAACAAGCAGACTCGATTTAAGGAAAAGGATCGTCCCAAGAGCACGAACTTGCCCGAAGTGGGGGACCGGGTGGTCATCGAAGCCATCAAAGACGAGAAGACGCTCACCGCGACGGAAGTGCATTTTTCCTCGATGAAAAAGCAAATGCCACCGACACCGGCGACCACGCAACAGGCGCCGATCCCGCCCCCTACCCAGTAGGAGAACCGTGCGCATCGTGCATTTTTCACAGCAGACACAGTCCGCTCCCTGGGGCGGTGGCCTTCATGGCTTGCTCGTGCGCCTCCTCATTTCCGGCATCGCTGTCTTCTTGGCGGTCGCCACTATCCCCGGACTTGAAGCCGACAGCTTTGGCGCGGGTGTCGCCGCCGTGCTCGTGCTGACAGTGCTGAATCTGCTGCTGCGTCCCATCTTGTTGATCTTGACACTACCCTTGATCGTCTTGTCGCTCGGGCTTTTCCTGCTCGTGCTCAACGCTCTGCTCCTTGAATTCACGGCATATGTCGTGAAAGGGTTTACGGTCACCGGCTTCTGGCCGGCTGTCGGGGGCGCCCTCGTCATCAGCATCGTCACCAGCGTGCTGAACTTTTTGACGGGCGATTATCGTCAGGTCGAAATTCGCCACACGGAACCGCGGCAGCCCAAAATCATCAACCCGCCGGAATAATTGTGTTTTCTTCAACACTCTGACTCGGCTTTCCGTTGAATTGCCCCGAACGCGTTGTTACAATGCGAAAATTCGCATTGGCACTTTAGACTGATAGATGACAACGACTGCTGCGCACAGCAAACCGCCCGCCGAAACCCAGCTTCAACGGACGCTCACTTCGGTCTTGAATGAACTGCCGGTGGATTCCGCGCTGGCCGCCATCTTTCACCGCGAAAACGGCCCGTTGGTCGGCCATGCCGCTCGAGGCTTTACAGCGCGCGATGTCCAGGCCATTCTTCGCACCCTTTCCACACCGTCGCTCGTGGCGGTAGGCGCTCAAGATCAAGACGGAAGCCGCACCATGCGCTTGCGGATGGTGACGCCAGGCGCAAAATCGCTGCTGGGCGTCCCTCTCAAGTACCGGAATCGTACCTATGGCTTTCTCGTCATCGGTCGCAAGGAGAGTGCCGCCTTCACGAAAAAAGAACGCGGCCTGATGGATCAGGCCAGCGACGACGTGACGAAAGCGTTGGATCGGGACAAACTCTTTGATCTCAACGTGGTGCTCAGTCGCCCGCTTGTGACCCAAGAGCAGCCCGCGGCCGGCGCTCCTCCCGTTCCCATCTACAGCGCACCCGTCTCCCAGGTGACGCCGCATCTCCAGGAACAGATCACAGCCCTGCTCACGGAGGCGAGCCACATGGTGTCCTATGACAGAGGCTGGGTGTGTCATTATGACCCCATCGCCGGCAGCGTCGAAGTGTTGGGCATGGCCGGCGACATGAAAGGCGACCACAAAGACGGCAAGAAAGGTGACATGCGGCCCGGCCATCGACTGGCGCTGGACAGTTCGGCTGCCGGATGGGCCATTCGTCATCGCAAACCGCGAGTGGATCACGATCTGGCGTCGACGCAAGGCCGATTTCTTGATCACAAGCAGCTGTTTAAAGACCGGTTTCAGTCTTCGTTGGTGTTTCCGTTCTTCGTCAGAGGTCAAGTCGGCGGCACCGTAACGCTCGCGTCGCGCGAAGCGGATCGTTACCAGCCTACGGATGCGCGGACGCTCGAGCCGCTTATTCTCAAACTGGCCGATCTGCTTCAGGCTCCGGCGCCTGCGGCCGCCGTTGCTTCACCTGTCGCCGACGAGGCCGGCGCGACTAACGAGCCCGCACCGGCGCCCTCCGTACCGGTGGAGCCGATGATGATCCGCAAACAAGAGCGCCAGGCGGCAATCGGCGAATTCAGCGCATTTCTTGCCACGGAGGTCCGTGAGCCGTTGGGCTCGATCCGCGCACAATTGGAGGAAGTCACCGGCGAAGGCGTGCTGGACTTCGATCCGCAAACACGCGTGGAGAACGCCATGCGGGATCTGATTCGTGTCGAAGCCATCCTCAATGAAATTCTGGACTTTGCCAAGCCGCTCGAATTGAACCGGCGCCTGGTCAGAATCCCCGAAGTCATCGAGAGTGCGCTCACCGTCGTGGCAACCGATCTCGAAGTCACAAGAATTCATGTGACAAAGGAGTATGCCCCTGTGCTCGCACCCGTGCGAGGTGATGAGACGAAGCTGCAACAGGTTTTCCTCAGCATTTTCAAGAACGCCTGCGAAGCCATGACTCCGGGAGGCCATCTCACGATCCATGTGACCCAACATCGTGCGGGGCGAGGGATTGAGGATCATATCCTGATCAAGAACGACGGCGCGCCGATTCCACCGGAAATCGTGGACAAGGTCTTTGAACCGTTTTTCACGACGAAGAAGGCGGGATCAGGATTGGGGTTGGCGACCGTCAAGAAGATCGTGGAAGAGCACAGCGGCTCGATTGCCATCGGCAGTGCGCCGGGAGAAGGAACGACGGTGACCATTCGTCTCCCCGGAGTCAGCCGCGGGCCCTCATTCCGTCATCGTGGTCGGGGTCGCCGTCCCCACCGCCGCTAGAAGTCAGTAGGGCCTACCGCCGTTTTTCGCCCTTGACAGCCTTGCCTCCCTCTCGCTATCATCCCGCCCACTTGATTCGCTGGTGATCATCGAAGCGCACGTTGACGGCAATCTTCAGTCACCATTTTATTCAAAGGAGATGGGTATGAAGCTCTTAATCGGCACTGTTGCGATGGTTTCCGGTGTCCTGTTTGCGGTCTCCATGGCGTCGGCCAATCCGGCTCTGCTGCCCAAGCACGAGGGCTACCCGATGAAGAACTCCGGCAGCCCCGTGAACGGGCAGCCTACGGCGAACGATCCCGGCCAGAAGGATGCCCGCGGCGAATCCACCTTGACGAAAGCCGCCGCCTTCGACGACAAGCATGTCTCGCAGAATTTGAAGAAGGTAGACAATGAACGTATCACGGCGAGCGAAGGAGCCGGACGGCTTCCGAAGGTGCAGGGCCCGCAAATCCAGATTGCCCCGCCGGTCACCTCCGCCACCAAGATTTCGGGCGATCGCAAAATCGAATAAGCGCGATCTTGTCGCGCAAAAAAGGAGTGGCCTTCGCAGCCACTCCTTTTTTTTGGCCGTTAGCCGTTAATCGATTGCGAACCAATGACACATGAGGCCGTTTACCAGGGCCTGAGTCTAAACCGGTACAGTCTGTCGGCCCAAGCCCCCGCATAGGCGACGCCGATGCGCGGAAGCGTCGCGATCTTTGCGCGCGAAATCTTCATTCCCCGATCCTCGAACCAGAGATGCCGTCGAGCCGTCATATCGATGCGGTTCAATGAACGGTCGATCGAAAAGGCCCGGCAGAGCTTCCCCGGCCCGTCGATGAGGGTGCCTTCGACTTCCACGGCTCTGATCAAGACTGCCGCCGGATAGTCGGCCTTCTCCGTCACGACGTTCAAGCAATGATACATGCCGTAAATGAGATACACGTACGAAATTCCCGGAGGCCCGAACAGTACGTCGGTTCTGAGCGTCCGCCCCTTGGAGGCATGGCACGCCAAATCGTGAGGACCAATGTAGGCCTCGACCTCGACGATTTGTCCTGCCATCATCCCCGAGCCGTTTTTCCGCACGAGATATTTCCCCAACAGCGATCTCGCGACGAGCAGCGTCGAGCGGTTGAAGTAGGCACGTGAAAGAATCTTCTCTGGGAAGTTCCTCAAGAGTCCTCTTTGATCAGTTTTCTTGCTCGCTCACTCAATCCTTTCATCTGGTCTTCATCATACAAACACACCGTTATTTCTTTCTTATACTCCTTGGGCGGAAAGATGTTCATGATGGGAACCCGACAAAAGATTGTTTAGACAAGCCTGGAGTTCAGAAATCTCTATCTTGGTCAAAAACAGGCTTACATGATGAAGTCTTTTGTCATTATCCTCATCAAGTATTCTCACTTGCCACCTCCCTATGAGGCTGCTCAAAACAAACTTCCAACAAGGCCGCAGGAAGGGGACGACCGAGGAGGTACATACCAAGCTTCGCTTGAACCGCTCGCTTCGATCAAATGCGAGCGGATAGGTACCTTGCCTCCAGTTAACTCGTACGTCGAGAATGGAACGCGACCGAGAACGAAGCTAGAGGGCCATTTTCAAAGGCCTGCTAAAAGTACCAGGCCAGGCCGCCCATAAAGAACCTTGGATTACCGGGAACGAAATGAATGTCGTTGACGCCTGCCGCTTCGTTGCGCAATCGAGATTCAAAATAGAAGGTGGCCTGCTCCCATTTGGTATTCAGGAGGTTCTGAATAAACAAGAAGGCTTCCAACCTGCCATGAGGAAGCTTCACGGGAAGCACATATCGTTCCGATACGTCGATATCGACCCACGAGGGAGCCTTTGCGCTTCTGTCCTCGGTCAATGGCCGTACCCCAAGATAGGTGGCCTGAATTTGTGATCGCAAGCCTTCCGACCACTGAACGAGCACCGCCCCATAGGCAGTGAGTTCTGGTGCCAGAGGAATTGCGTTTCCATCGTTGAACTCTGCCTTTGACCAGGTGATGCTGCCATTGATGTAGATCGGACCCCAGAGCTGGCCACGCACGGCGGCTTCAATACCCCGGCGGCGGGTAGCGCCCCGACTTTCGGTCGTCCCTTCATCCCCGACGAAAACCAGTTCCGATTTGAGGTCGACGGCCCACAAGGTCGTAATGAGCTCGATCCCGTCCGGACCCCAGGGCTTGGATCGAAATCCCGCCTCATAGGTCCGAGCTCTGGCCAGCGGTGACGAGCCAGATGCCACGGCAGACCTTGCATCATTGCTGTGGTAGCCTTCGCCATAATTGGCAAAGAACTCCGTCCGGAACCAGGGTCCCAGGGTCAGGTTGGCCTTGGGAAGCACGATACTCGAAGTCGTTCGTCCCGCCGGCTGCTCCGCACAATCCGGGCAACGATTCCGCACATCAAAGGTGAATACTTCGCTGCGGAGTCCTGCAGTCAACCGCATCCATGAAAGCGGCTGGACTTCGGCCTTGATGTAGGGGGCGTAGGAAGCCTCCAGGATGTCGCTATCCGTGGTGGTACCCAATGGGATGCGCGTCACCTGCGTACCGAGGCGGGCGCGGATGTCATCCACCCGAGTTTGAAAACCGATTGTCCCGATGCTCGGCATCCCGAATATCTCCGAGCGGTGTTTATATCCGACGTCCCCCCCGTACATGACCCGACGGTCGTGCTGTTGAATCCCGTCGCCGTTGACCGGGTCGTTGAGAAAAAATGTGAAATTGGTGTACAGGTCGAATGTGTAGTACTGCGCGTACGCGTTGGCGAAGAATTGGCCGCCAGACGTCGTATCGTAGTGGTAGTTGAGTTTTCCGGTGCTTCGAAGAGTCTTTCCACCTTCGGAAGGATCGACGGCGCCGAAACGATCCAAGGTGCCGTCGCTGACCGCCCGTAGCGGAATTTCTCCCGATGCATTCCATTGGGATTTGTGGAAGGTCGCCGTGAGACTCAGTTCATCACGGCCGGACAAATTCGTGGTCACCTTCCCCAGGAGATTCGCGCGGAAATATCGATTGTCGTTCAGGAACGGGCCGTTGGTATAGTAGCCCTCTCCGGCGAACAGGGTGCGGAACCTGTCTTTCATCGGCGAGAACATCAGAATATATCGCTGTGTATCGAACTGCCCGCCTGCTGCTTGCGCCACGCCCTCTTTCACGACCTCGCGGGTCCGAAAATTCACCGCCCCGGCCGTATCGAAGTCGCCGAACTCCGGTAAATACGCTCCTTTGTACACATCCAGTCCTTCGATGGTCTCAGGGATGATGAAGTTCAAATCGGAATATCCCTGTCCATGCGCATGCGAGCGGAAGTTGATCGGCATGCCATCTGAGAAGAATGCGACATCGGTCCCATGATCGGCATCGAAACCTCGTAGAAAATACTGGTCGGCCTTTCCCGCGCCACCCGAGTGTTCAACCGCAATGAATCCGGGGATCAGCCGTAAAACCTGAGCGGGCCTCCCCTGCGGTTGCAGAAGGTATTCCTTATCCGGAATGAACTGCTGGGATGATGCGGCGTGAGGGCGCTCCGCAATGATCGAGACTTCTGGCACGTCCAACACCGGGGCATCCGGATCGTGAGCGAAGACGGACGTCCAGATGAACACCGCCAGCAGCACGAGAACCGCCTGCGCCGTCTCGCGCCGATGACGCATCACGTGATGCCGGTTGCGGTGGTCGTCATCGCCAACTTGCCGTGTTTCACGCCCTTCACGCTGAGAATGGCGTCGGCCACCTGCCTTATTTGCGATCCCTTTCCCCTCACCACAAGCACCTCCAAACAATGGTCGTGATCGAGATGGACGTGCATCCCCGAGAGAATCTGCCCCTGGTAGTCGTGTTGAATGTCGGTCAGCTTTGCCGTCAGGTCGCGCACATGATGGTCGTACACGAAGGTGATCGTCCCGATGGTCGGCCGGTTCTCATCCCATTCCTCGCCCACCAGATTGTTTCGAATGAGGTCGCGAAGCGCCTCGGAACGGTTGGTATATCCCCGACGTTGGATGTGGCGATCGAACTCCCTGAGCAATCGTTCGTCCAACGAGACTCCGAATCGTACGAGTTTGGCCATGGTGAACCTCTCAGCGGTAGCACGAATTATATTTTCATAGCACTACTGCTCAGGACCGTCAACGCGCCATTCCGCCGTGAGCGTCACGTGCCGTTCTCACAGGCCGCAGGCTGAACTTGGGCAATTGCTAGGTGCGGACCGTCCGGCCCTCGCTCATGATGATCGCAATGTGTCCTGATGGACATCGATGCAAAGGAGGGATCTTATGGCGACAAGGAAGCAGCGAGCTGCGGCGCGACGCAACGTCAAAAAGGCCGCGACGGCCGCGAAACGCAAGCGGACGGTGGCGCATCTGCCCAAGCGTACGCGGACAGCTTTAGGAAAGGAGGGAGCAAAAGCGGCGCGAAGAAAGCGTCAAGCGCGCTGAGCGGGGGGAAGCACGCGGCTATTCTCCCCGGACGGGGACATAGAGAATGGTGCCCTGCCGGTTGACCAGGAGCAGGGCGAGATCGCTCGACTTCATGGGATCGGCGAGGCGCTGGAAGGTGGAAAAATTGGGGACAGGCTGACGGTTCAATTCAAGGATGACGTCCCCAGGCTGCAGCCCGGAAGATTCTGCCGAACTGCCCTCCTCGATGTCGGTGACGACGACACCGCTGTTGACTGGCAAGTCCATCTGGCGGGCCAAGGGAGGAGTGACGTCATCGAAGACGACGCCGGACAAGGGATGCGCTCCAGAGGCCGTGGCCGCCGTCGCCTGGCTCTTTCTCGGACGTTCCCGCGGAGCTTCCTGAACCGTCAATTCCACTTGGATGGTCTTCGCATCCCGCACCAAGTCGAGCCGGTGTTTGCTGCCGATGGTCGCGGCGGCGATCAGATTGCGAAGATGGCCGCTGTCCATCACGTCGCGGCCGTCAAACCGCTCGATGACGTCGCCTCGTTTCAGGCCGGCCTTTTCGGCGGAGCCTTTGGACTGCAAGTCCGTGACGATTGCCCCTTTGACGTCCGGCAACTTAAAAATTTTCCCGAGCAGCGGCGTGACGTCCTGAGTGGACGCGCCCAGGAATCCCCGGACCACGCGGCCGGTCTTGATCAGACTTTGCATGGCGGTCCTGGCCATGTTGCTGGGAATGGCGAATCCGACGCCGACACTTCCGCCGGTCGGACTGGCGATTGCCGTGTTGATGCCGACCAGCTCTCCGTTCGTATTGACGAGCGCTCCGCCCGAATTCCCTGGATTGATCGGCGCATCGGTTTGAATGAAATCTTCGAAATCCGCGACCCCGACGTCCGCCCGCCCGACAGCGCTGACAATGCCGAATGTCACCGTCCGGCTGAGGCCAAGCGGATTGCCGATCGCCAGCACAAAATCACCCACCGCGAGATTGCTCGAGTCCCCCCAGGACACCGTCGGCAAGTTCGTGCTGTGGATCTTGACCACCGCCACGTCGGTCTTTGGGTCGGTGGCGACGACCTTGCCCTTGAATTGCCGACGGTCGGCCAGGATCACCTCCACGTCGACCGCATCGGCGACGACGTGATTATTCGTGATGATGTATCCGTCGGAGGAGACGATGACGCCTGAGCCCTGCCCGTACTGGCGCCGTGCCGGCGGTTCTCTGAATAAGCCGAAGGGCAGCGTTTCGTCACTGAAGGCCTGGTCCCGCACCATGACGGTCGACGCGATACTGACGACGGCGGGAATCACTTTTGAAGCGGTGGTCTTGACCTGATTCTGAAGATCGTTGCCACCGGCAACGGGAATCAGCCGGCCGGAAGCCCCTGCGGAACTTGTCGTGGCTACGATGAGCACCCCTGCAGCGATCACTCGCAGCAGGAAACGGACGGCACTCGACATAGCATCCTTTCTGTTGGAACTGCCCATGAAGCTTCAAGAAATGCCGTAGCCTAGCACGGTGGCGGGAGCGACGCACTCATAAATCCACATGGCGCAGCCGCAGCGCGTTGGCGATGACGGAGACGGAACTGAAGGTCATGGCAGTGCTGGCGATCATGGGACTGAGCAAAAGGCCCCAGACGGGATAGAGTACGCCGGCGGCCAGGGGCACACCTGCAAGATTGTAGACGAAGGCAAGAAAGAGGTTCTGTCGAATATTCCTCATTGTGGCCCGGCTCAGCCGGATGGCCCGAACGAGCGCGCGCAGGTCGCCCTTGACCAAGGTCATGCCGGCGCTCTGCATGGCGATGTCGGTGCCGGTTCCCATGGCGATGCCCACATGGGCAAGCGCCAGGGCGGGCGCATCATTGATGCCATCGCCCGCCATGGCGACCAGGCGACCCTGCGATTTCAGGTCGGCGATAATCTGGCCTTTGCGATCCGGCAATACGCCGGCATGCACTTCGGTAATGTTCAGCTGCCGGGCGACCGCATTGGCGGTCAACTGATGGTCGCCGGTAACCATGACCAGCCGCACGCCCTGCCCGTGAAGGAGCCGGACGGCCTCGGGAGTCGACGCTTTTACCGGATCTGCCACACCAAGGAGTCCCGCCGCCTTGCCATCGACGGCGACAAACACCGTCGTCTGGCCCTCCGCCTGTAACCGTGCGGCTTCCTCTTCCAGCACAGCCAGCCCGGAATCGGAAATCTTCAACTGGTCACTCAACAGTGCCGATGTTCCAACCGCCACCTGATGTTCGTCCACGACGCCGGTGACTCCATAGCCCGTGAGCGACCGAAATTCTCGTACCGCTCCCGGGGCCAGCCCTCGTTGCTCGGCTCCGCTGATCACGGCGGACGCGATCGGGTGTTCGCTCCGGCGCTCGAGACTCGCGGCCAGCTGCAGGACCTCGACATCGCCCCACGGCGGCACAAAACGCATGGAAACGAGTTTGGGTTTGCCTTCAGTCAGGGTGCCGGTCTTATCGAAAACCAATGTGTCTACCTTGCCCAACACTTCGAGGGCTTCCGCCTTTCTGATCAAGACGCCGGCGGTCGCACCCCGCCCCGTCCCCACCATGATGGACATGGGCGTCGCCAGTCCTAGCGCACAGGGGCAGGCGATGATCAGCACCGCCACCGCATTGACCAGCGCGTAGGCGAGCCTCGGCTCGGGTCCCCATAGGGCCCATGCAATCGAGGTCACGATCGAAATGGCCACCACCGCCGGCACGAAATATCCGGCTACACGGTCGGCGATCCGCTGAATAGGGGCTCGGGTCCGTTGGGCGTCGCTCACCATTTGAACGATGCGGGCAAGCAAGGTATCGCGTCCCACCCGCTCCGCCCGGATGAGGATGCTGCCGGCACCGTTGATCGTGCCGCCCGTCACCCCGGCTCCCACCGCTTTCTCGACCGGCAATGACTCTCCCGTGACCATCGATTCATCGACGGCCGTGAGGCCTTCGATGACCACGCCGTCGACAGGCACTCGCTCGCCGGGACGGACGCGCAACCGCTCACCGACCCGCACCTGATCGAGCGGCACATCGCTTTCCTTGCCGCCTTCCCCCACCCGCCTGGCGGTTTTCGGGGTCAAACCCAGCAACGCCTTCATGGCAGAAGTGGTTCGACCGCGGGCGCGCAGTTCCAACATTTGTCCAAGCAAGACCAACACGGTAATGACGGCCGCGGCTTCAAAATACACCGGCATCGATCCATCATGTGTCTGGAACGACGAGGGCAGGAGGCGCGGAGCGATCGTGGCAAGCACACTATAGAGATAGGCGGCGCCGGTCCCCAGGCCGATCAGTGTGAACATGTTCGGCGCCCGATGAACGATCGACATCCAGGCACGCTCAAAAAATGGCCAGCCCCCCCAAAGCACTACCGGTGTGGCTAGCACCAATTGAATCCAGTTTCTGCCGGGACCATTCACGACGTCTTGAACCGTCAGACTCGGAAACATGTCCGCCATTGCCAGAAACATGATCAGCAATGCGGGCGCCAGGCTGCTCCAAAAGCGCCTCGTCATGTCCTGCAGTTCAGGGATCGGCCGATTCTCCAACGTCACGATTTTTGGCTCGAGCGCCATGCCGCAGATAGGACATGGCCCTGGCTCGGTTTCGAGAACCTCCGGATCCATTGGGCAGATATATTCCACTTTGGAGCCGGCCGGAAGAGGGCTCGGTTTCGTGATGCGTTGCGCAGCAGGGGTGAGAAACGTGCGTGGATCCTGGCGAAACTTCGCCAGGCAGCCGGCGGAGCAAAAATAATACGTTTTGCCCTCGTGCACATATGAGCCGGCGGCGCTTTCAGCTCGCACGGTCATGCCGCAGACCGGGTCAATGTGAGTTCCCTCTGCGGCGGATGACGGGGGCATCATGGGAAGAGGAGATTTTTTACCGAGAGTGATCAAACCCGGCGCTTTCGGTGCGAGCACCCGATTCGGATCTGCTTTAAAGGTTTCGAGACAGGACTTGGCGCAGAAGTGGTACGTCACTCCCTTATGTTCGTAGTGGCCGGCAGCCGAGGCAGGGTCCACGGTCATGCCGCAAACAGGATCGATGGCCATAGTCCCCCATCACTTTTTTCCGTCCGCATCGAGGATGCTTTGAATGACTAGCTTCAGATTTTCCGGATCGATCTTCTCCACTTTGATGTTGCCATCCAACAAAATCGTCGGTGTTTGTTGCAGCTTGATCCGTTCTCCCCACTTTTTCCCTTCCTCGAAGAGTTGAGCCGGCTTGCCGCTGGCCATCCCGTCTTCGAAGGCTTTCGGATCGAGCCCGACTTCTTTGATGAGGACTTCCCGAATGGAGCGGTCCAGAACGCCCGTCACTTTGTCCTGGTGAATCGTCCGAAACAATACCTTCTTCATTTCATTGCCCTTGCCCATCAACTTGGCCTGTTCATACATGTCGAACGGGGTCGGGAGCTTCCCCCGGATGACAGGAAAACCGACCATCGTGGTCTCAAGCTTTTTGCCGAATTCCTTTTCAAGCAGCGGGAGTCCTTCGCCATCGAAATGGTGACAGTGCGGGCAGTAAAAATCCGCAAATTCGACCAGCTTGACCTTGCCCGGCTGGTGAGTCGACCTCTCGTCCTTCAGGATTTCATACTTGCCCTTCAGCTCTGGAGGTGCCGCATGAACCGTCATGCCGACTGAGAAGAGAAAGGCCGACAGCAAGCATCCTGCGATCAGCAGGCAGCAGCCGGCGCGCCGTACGATTGTGCCCATGCCCGCTCCTTTCCTCGAAAGTCAATGCACGCCATTATATCGAATACCAGCGGCACTTTGGTGTTTGTTATAATTCGCACATGCGTTCAGCGCGCTCGTGGTGCTCTGCGATGGGCGTCTGCCTCGTCCTCACGGCGTGTGCGTCAAACCAACAGGCCGAAGACGGCGCGTCCGCCACTCCCGTCACCTTTGCGCAAGTGAAATCCGTTCCCGACTCCTATAGGGGACAGACCGCCCTGTTCGGCGGAGAAGTGTTGAGCGCCAGACGATTGAAGGAAGGGACACGCATAGAGATTCTTCAGCTCCCGCTCGATCGTTCGGGACGACCCGGCACCGATAGGACTCAGTCCCAAGGACGGTTTATTGCGATGCACCGGGAGTTTCTAGATCCCGCCACCATCCCTCCCGGCACACGAATAAACGTGACAGGTGAAATCACAGGCACCATGACACTGCCGCTCGATGAGACCGACTATACCTACCCTGTCATGGAGGCCCGTCACATTGACGTCTTTCCTCCGCACGAGGCGGCGGGTATGAGACAGCCGTACCCCTACATGGGCTACGGCTATTGGGGCCCGTATGGCAGTCCTTACTGGCGACCTTGGCCCTATCGCTGGTAACCAGAGCGATGAAGAAGGTTTTGTTGCTGCGCAATCGTGTTTCCTGTGACGCGCCTGTTTCCGGGTTTCGTTCTCGCGCTGTTCACCGTCCGGCCGTTCCGATAATCCGCTCCACTCGATCGTCCCGGCCCCCCAGATTGCGATACTTGTGATATTGCGCCAACGCGCGCGGCATGTCTTTCCGGTGCAACTCATAGAAGACGCCGAGATTATAGTGAGCCTCGGCATAGTCCGGCTTCAGTTCGACAGCCTTCTCATACTCGTGCTCCGCCTCTTCTAATCTGTTCATGCTCGTATAAATCACGCCAAGGTTCATATGCGCCTCGGCATATTCAGGACGATATCGAATCACTTCGAGAAACTCCCGTTCCGCTTCGCTCGGTTTGTTTTGGCTGCGAAAAATAAATCCCAAATTGTAATGCGCATCGACCAGATTCGGCTTGGCGGCAATGGCTTGACGATAGGCATACGCGGCTTCCAGCAGGTCATTGTTCCGTTCTGCCAGGCGACCCGCCTGATACCATCCGTCGGCGTGCGTGGGATGGGCCTTTGTGAGCCGTATGAGCAGATCGCGAGCCGCATCGTTGTTGCCCTGCCCCTCATGCAGCATTGCCAGTTCGAAGAGTCCATCCGCACTTTTCGGACGAACGGTCAGGAGGCGCTGATAGATCTGTATCGCCGAGGAAATATCGTGCCGGCTCTCGTACAAGCGGGCAAGATCCAGATAGGAATCTTCGTGCTTCGGATCCACCTCAATCGCTCGTTTGAGTGTTTGCTCCGCCTCGGTGGTCTTTCCCTGCGCAAGGTAGACCTCCGCTAGGTCATTGAGCGCATCCGGATACGCTGGCTTCAGTTTGAGCGCATGCGTAAAGGCCTCGACGGCTTCGCGGGGTTTTTTCTTGGCCTTGAAATAAATTTGTCCCAACAGGTGATAGGCTTCGGCGGACTCGTTGGATTCGGTCGATTTCTGCAGAGAGGCGATCGCGCCGTCGACGTCCCCGGATCTCAAGAGTTCGGTGGCATGCTCGACCGCACGCTTACTGGAATCGGCGGACGCTGTTGCATGAAGCAGCCAGGAAGAGCACAGCGCCCACACGATGACGATCGTCATGAGCACCGGTGGTCGCGCGGGTACCGTCAAGAGAACGCTCCGAGCCAACAGGAAAGTGTGATTCAACTATACGGTGGGCCAGAAGTGAAATCAACGCGAGGGTGGTGATGCTGATGACTGCTTCGAACAAGCTAGTTCGCTAGACTGTACACGATCGGGAGACTTACCACGATCTCCGATTTGTTAATCGGATGTTTCATATGGAGCGGGCACGCCAGCTTCACGGTCTCGATCGCCGCCGCGTCGAGAATCGTGTGACCGGAGCTCTTCTGTACTGACACCTCCGTTAATTGTCCGTCGGCTCGAATCACGGCTTTCAAAATGACTTTCCCCTCCTGACCGTTCAAACGTGCCGAACTGGGATAGCGCTTCAGCTCCGCCACCCGTTTCCACAGCGACTCAGCCAGCCACCGATGGTCTACCACATCAGGCGCTGGGGCGACTTTGGCCGTCTGCACCGGCGCTTCGGCAGGAACGGGACTTGGCGATGACGAAACAGCCGGCGCCGGATCGACGGGTTTTGCGTTCTCCAACGGTGGAGCATTGACGGCCCCGGATGGCCGCTGGGCGAACATCGGCTCGGCAGATTGAACCGGCTCCGGCTCCTTGGCCGGCGTCACCGGCTCCGACTGCTGCTTCGGAGCCTCTACCACCTGTCGCTCAACTGCCTCGGCGGTCTTCTCTTGAACAGACTTCACCGGCGGTGTCACGGGTTCGGGTTTTACGGTCGGAAGGGGATCTTCACGCTGCTCGACCGGTCTTGGCGGCTCGACTTCGGGGTGTACCATCTGCACGGTCTGACGGGGCGCGACGGTGTGCATCACGGTATCGGACGCGGACTCGACCGGGCGACGTGCCGCCACACGAGGGGGTGGTTGTACTGTCGGGACGACATGCTCGACTGATTCCTGCGCCGGTTGCGGCACAGGCTCGGATGTTGAGTCCGTGTTCCCCGGCTCAACCAACGCCACGTCCCACTTGAAAATTTCTTCGTTGAGGACCGGTTTCACTTGCGCCGTAAAGAGGACTGCAAACCAGACAAGTCCTCCATGAAGCGCAAGTGACACCGCCCAGGCAAGAATACTGAAACCGTGTTCGTTCGTCGATCGCATGTTTGCGATTACCGCTTCGGGCGTTTTACTTTAATGATGCAGCTTTCGCCGGCTCTTGATTTTGAATCCGAGCCACCACGTCGTAAATCTTCTGCTCCGTCAGAAGCCCTCCCTTAATGTACTCTCGCACCACGCCCTTCTCGTCGATAAAGAAGGTGACCGGAAGACCGTACACACCGAACTGATTCGCAACTTTGTTGTCACGATCCATTAGCACTGGAAAGGTGTGACCATATTGCCTGATGTGTTCGCGAACTTTCGCGTTGTCCTCCAATTCGTTGATCGCCAGGACGACAAACCCTTTCTCACGTAGCCTATCATAGGTCGACTGCATCGCCGGCATTTCTGTCGTACAGGGCTTACACCACGTCGCCCAAAAATTGAGGAGAACCACTTTACCACGATAACTCTCAAGACTTTGAGTATTACCGTTCAGATCCAGGAGTTGAAAATTTTCTGCCGGGGTTCCCAAGACCGGCACACGAGAGCCCATACTCCAACTGCTCAATGCCCCAGCTCCGAGCAATGTGCCTGCGATGATTGAAGTGACAACAAAGAATCTCATGATACGTTTCCTCCCTGCTCCCTACTTGAATTCACGATGATTTTAAGACTTGAAACGATCGTGTGAGCCCGAAGACAAAACTTGTCCCTTGCGCCAGGTTATTGTTGGAATCACGGGCAACCGGAATCTGCGCATAAAAATACAACGAGGTAAATTTCGTCCAGGCCGATTCGAACAATCCGTCGACGTTCACTTGAAAACCGGGCGCAAAGGCCAAATAGGTCGACCCGGTGTTTGGCACACGACGATCTGCAATCAAGGGATCGATGACCGTGGGTTCGACTCCACCGCCGTTGCCGGCTGGAGCCGATTGTTCCAAGGATGCACTGATATTGTCATGAACGAGATAGCGCCAGTTAAACTGGCCTGTCAGAACCAGCCATGGAGCTGTGACCAGATTCGCACCGACGCCCAGATTATATTCATCACCAAATTGGTACCCGTCGTTGTTGCGAAACGTATGGCGATACCCAGCGAAGGAAAACTGGTTCAATCGATGAGGGATCAACTCATAGGTCTGATAAATAGTAGGGTTGAGACCGACTTGTCCTCGCCCCAGTTGTGTTGGCGACTCCATCACGCCCCCGGTACTGTCCCGTGCCTGCGTGCTTCCGGTCGGTAGATAGACGCCCAATCCCAGCACGACGAGGCTCCGGAGCGTCGGCAGCACGTTGTATTTGAGACCGACGCGCATGTCTCCGATGTGGTTTGCCCCGAAGGTGACCGACTCGCCGTTACCATTGTCGCCCTCCTCCCCGAGGCCGTCGAGGTGCTTGTGGGTGCGCCACATGTACGGTATCGTGACTTCGATGCCCAGCTTGTCGGTGATGCCATAATTGAGGTCGAAATTGAGCTGGTTGGTGATGGTCCTGGTTTCCTGATGGTGGTCCAAGATCAATCGACGCTGAGTTTGATCGATCGCCGGGATAATGCCCGATGTACCGTTGAGCAGTCGCATGGGCGTGTAATTGTAGATGGTGTTGAACGTTAACAGCCCCTCCTGCGGAACTTGCTGCTGCGATCCGATGACGACAAAACAGGTGACCGCCCCACACGCCGCTTGAGCCTTTGGAATAAGTGCTGTTGCACACAGCATTCCGGTAACAAGAAATGTTGCAAGAAGCCCGCATAGTCGTTTCATCTCTCTGGCAATCCTTTCGCGCATCACGAGCAGCGCTCCTTGTTCGGACACGCAGGCCTGAATGACTCGTTACATCCATGGTAACTCCTTGACCACGGGCGACTGACGCCGGCATACACCGGTCCAAGTATGGGCACCTGTGGTGGCTTGCGTTAAACTGCGATGCGCGTAGGAGGTCCGCGAGAGGAGACAACGTGAACGGAAAAGAACGATATCAGCTGAGAGACAAACTCATCCGCGAATGCAACCGGCGATTGCTCGGTCAGTGCCGGTGCAGGCAGAGTATCGAGCACCTGACCCGCGGCACACATCCAGGTACACAGCACGCTCGCATGTGCAGCCTTATGATGGTGCGCGTGGTGAGATTCGTGTGAGATGGATTGCGCCGACGCCAGTCCTCCGACGGCGAGCAGGGAGAGGACCAACAGCACAGCAAGCGATTGCTTTAGCAAACGAGGCGTCATAGCGTCCGCACGACCAGGACCCGTGGCCCCGATGGTACCCAACCCGACATAAGAGCGTCAAGCGCAAGAGATCCGAAACCCTTGTCTTCCCGATAGGATTCAGAAAATGTTTCCGGTATACTCCAAGATTGGGTCGCCGCCATCCCCGGCACCTTTTTCCAGAACAACGACCCACCACACCCGATGCTGACACGGATTTTAAACTTTATTTTTGGCAGCAAGAACGAGCGTGAAATCAAGGCCTTGATGCCGATCGTCCAGCGCATCAATGCCCTGGAACCGGAGCTGACGCCGCTGTCGGATCAGGCCTTGGCCGACAAGACCCAAGCCTTTAAGAAACGCCTCGCCGATGGGGAAACGCTCGACGACATTCTTCCCGAAGCGTTTGCCGTCTGCCGGGAGATGTCCCGTCGCAAGCTCAGCATGCGGCATTTCGACGTGCAGCTCATCGGTGGGATGATTCTTCACAAAGGGCGCATCTCCGAAATGAAAACCGGCGAAGGCAAGACCCTCGTCGCGACCTTGCCGATTTACCTCAATGCCCTCGAGGGGAAAGGCGCCCACCTGGTAACGGTCAACGACTACCTGGCCAAGCGCGACGCCCAATGGATGGGCCAGCTGTATCACGCACTGGGGCTCTCCACCGGCGTCATCCAGCACGACGCGTCGTTCATGTACGATCCGACCTATGATGCCGCCGACAAGCGTCTCCAGCACCTGCGGCCCTGTACGCGACCCGAGGCATACCGTGCCGATATCACCTATGGCACGAACAACGAATATGGATTCGACTACCTTCGCGACAATCTCGTCGTGACGGCCTTGGATCAGTGCGTGCAGAGGGAATTGAATTTCGCCATCGTGGACGAGGTCGACAGCATTCTCATCGACGAAGCGCGGACGCCGCTGATCATCTCTGGCCCGACGGACCAGACCACAGATCTCTACTACCGCATCAACGCCATCATCCCGCAGCTCAAGGCTGAACACGATTACACGATCGAAGAAAAGACCAAGACCGCCGCGCTCACCGAAGAAGGCAACGTCCGCGTCGAAAAATTGTTGGGGGTCGACAATCTGTACGATCCGGCCAACATGGATCTTGTGCATCACGTCGTGAAGGCGCTGCAAGCCTATGCGCTCTACAAGCGTGATGTGGACTATGTCGTCAAGGACGGGGAAGTCATCATCGTCGATGAATTCACCGGCCGTTTGATGCCAGGCCGACGCTGGAGCGACGGGTTGCACCAGGCGGTTGAGGCGAAAGAGGGGGTCAAGATTGCGAACGAGAATCAGACCCTCGCCTCGGTGACCTTTCAAAACTATTTCCGCATGTACAAGAAACTGGGCGGCATGACGGGCACCGCCGACACGGAAGCCGCGGAATTCGCGAAAATCTATAACCTCGACGTGAACGTCGTGCCGACCAACAAAAAAATGATCCGGTTGGACTATGCCGACGTGGTCTATCGCACGGAGAAGGAAAAATTCACCGCGATCGTCGAAGAGATCAAGGAGTGCCATGAGCGCGGCCAGCCAGTGCTGGTCGGCACCATCTCCATCGAGAAATCGGAAAAACTCGCCGGGATGCTGAATCGCAACGGCATCAAACACAACGTACTCAACGCCAAACAGCACGAACGGGAGGCCGAGATCGTCGCGCAAGCCGGACGGAAGGGCGCCGTCACGATCGCGACCAACATGGCGGGTCGCGGGACGGACATTCTCCTTGGCGGCAATGCCGATTTCATGTTCAAGCAAGTGCTCTACCGCGAAGAAAACCTGCCGGACGAACGCAAGCTCGCCGTCTACGAAGAAATTCGCTCGGAGTGTGAAAAGAACAAACAAGAGGTGCTCGCGCTCGGCGGTCTGCATATCCTCGGGACCGAACGGCACGAGAGCCGCCGGATCGACAATCAGCTGCGGGGCCGCGCCGGTCGTCAGGGCGATCCCGGCACCTCCCGGTTCTATCTGTCTCTCGAGGACGACTTGATGCGCATTTTCGCCTCGGAGCGGGTCTCGCAACTCATGCTCAAACTCGGCATGGAGGAGGGCATACCGATCGAGCACGGGATGGTCACCCGCGCGATCGCCAATGCGCAAAAGAAGGTCGAGGCGCACAATTTCGAGATTCGCAAACAATTGCTCGAGTACGACGACGTGATGAACAAGCAGCGGGAAGTCATCTACCAGCACCGCCGCGCCGTCCTGAGCGGCGAGAACCTGACCGATGACCTGCGGCAGATGATGGGATCGATGGTCGAGGCCGCCCTCAATGTCTATTGCCCCGTCGAACAGTATCCCGAAGAGTGGGACATGAAGGGCCTCACGGAGATGATGCAGGGTCAGTTCGGCCTCGACATCACGCAAGGCAAACAGGATGGCGGCGAATCGCTCCGTGACGTCGGACGGGATGCGCTCCTCGAAGATCTCAAGACCCAGGTGGCCGAGGCCTACGAGCGGAAGGAAAAAGAACTCGGACCCGAGCTCATGCGCTTCCTGGAAAAAAACTTCATGCTGCAGGTGATCGATCATCACTGGAAGGATCACCTGCTGGCCATGGACCATCTCCGCGACGGCATCGGTCTGCGCGGGTACGGCCAAAAGGATCCCCTCATCGAGTACAAGCGGGAAGGATACGATCTGTTCGCGGGCATGATGGAGCGCATCAAATCGGATACGATCGAACGGCTGTTCCTGGTTCAAGCCGTTCGCGAAAACGAGCGCTCGGCGCCTCCACCGCCCATCGTGTCACGACCTCAGCCGAAACTCACGTTGAATCGCGGCGAAGAACCGGTGTCCGCGCCGACAGTCCATCGCAGCGACGACAAGGTCGGACGTAACGATCCGTGCCCCTGCGGCTCAGGCAAAAAATACAAGAAGTGCCACGGGGCGTAGCCGGACGATCGCTGCCTCGCATCTCCCACCTTAGCCCCCTTCTCCCGCTTTCCTCTCTCTTCTGGAGGGGGGAAGCTCGCTGGTTCTCGTTTTGCGAATCGCGGCCCAGGTCCCTCCTGCCTTTCTACCCAGAGGCGGGATCCCTGTGACTCATCCGCGACCTGCCCAGCAACTCGGGCACCATTCCGTCGAAGCACAGCGACTCGCCTTGGCGAGTGATGCCGATGTCCGAAGTTCCGTCCCGCGACGCGCTGGACGGAACAAGTTTCGGCGTCAAGCTGTGTCTGAGACGAGAATGGTCGAGTGGATGGGCCGAGAGCGGACTGAGTACAGGGATTCTGCCTTATTCCACCTTGACTTAGCGCAGTTCCTAAGGCTACTCTACGCCACTTTTCGGCTAATCGTAGGTGGATGGGTTTGACCCATCTGCTATGGGTGTCACTATTTTTTGCCCTGATAGGGATTCCTCGTGACGACCGGCCATCCAGATCTGGTTGCTGCCATTGCTTCCGAGATAAGCCGCAATGGGGCTGTCTCATTCGCACGCTTCATGGAAATGGCACTCTATCACCCGCAATTCGGCTACTACATGCGGCCGACCGCTCCGGGCACCGAGCGAATTGGGTGGGACGGTGATTTTTATACAAGCTCGGATGTGCATCCGATTCTGGGTCAAGCCTTGGCGAGGCAGGCGGCACAAATCGATGGTCTGTTGGGCCATCCCGATCCGTTCATGATCGTGGAGATGGGACCCGGCAAAGGGCTGTTGGCCAAGCATGTGTTGTCCCACTGTCAACTCACGTCAAAGTCCCTTGCTCAGCGTCTCCGCTATATCCTCATCGAATGCAGCCCCGCCATGCGCGAACGACAACAGCACGAACTGAGACCCTGGCTTCTGCCTTCGGGCTCGGTGACCTGGCTGGAAGATCTCACCAGCCTTGCGTCCGGCAGTATCACCGGCCTGATGTTCAGCAATGAATTGCCTGATGCGTTTGCAGTGCATCGCATTCAGGTCGAGAACGGCATCCTCAAAGAAATCTTTGTCGAGGTCCGGGACGGCCGTTTCGTGGAATGCCTGCGCCCTCTGTCCACCCCGGAGATCGAACACTATCTTCACCGGCTCCATATTGCGCTTCCCGAGGGCTATCGAACGGAGATCAATCTCCGGGCACCGATGTGGATGCGGCAGGTCGCGGCCAGTCTGAATCGGGGCGTGGTCATCACGATCGATTACGGACATGCCGCCGAAGACCTGTACGGGCCGGAACGATCCAAAGGAACGCTGCTGTGTTATCGCTCGCAGATGGCCTCCGAAGACCCCTTCGTCCGGGTGGGATTGCAAGACATGACTGCTCATGTCGATTTCACCACTCTTGCGACGGTCGGGGAAGAGGCTGGATTGTCGACCACTGGGTTTACCAACCAGATGAGTTTTCTCATGGGCCTCGGCGTTGAGGACATGATCGCGCAATTGACACCGGAGACTCCCGAATTTCGGGCAGCCCTTCATTTGCTCAAGCCGGAGGGCATGGGCCGCACGTTCAAAATTCTCGTGCAACACAAAGGTCTCGATGCACCAGCCCTCGACGGATTGATGTTCAAACCGTTTTTCGGATCAGCGTTGAGCCGGCATGCCGCGGCCTGAGGAAAAGCTCTGATGGCGGATGAAACCGTCCCACTGAATTACCTGCCGATTTTGCTGTTCATCGCCATTTCGGTGGCGTTCGGCGTCATTCAGCTTCTGGCCGGACGTCTGGTGCGCCCGCATCGCCCGTACCGCGCCAAACTCAATCCATACGAGAGCGGCAGTCCCTTGTTTTCGGATGCACGCGTACAGTTTCCGATGCGGTATTACATCATCGCCATGCTCTTCGTCATCTTCGACATCGAAGTGATTTTCATCATCCCCTGGGCCGTGCGGTTTCAGTCGCTCGGTCTGCTGGGCCTGGTGGAGATGCTCGTGTTCATTGCGATTCTTCTGGTGGGGCTCTGGTACGCATGGAAGAAGGGTGCGTTAGAATGGGATTGACTTGGGGAAAGCGCACGTCTCGGCGTGCGCAGGGCTGGGCGGGTGAGATTGGTGGAACGCGGGTCCTGTCACCGACATGGAAGCCTGGCCGGCTTCGCACCCCGCCCGGTGTGGGGCCCCGCTCCAGGCGGCCAGGCTTCCATGTCGATGCCACCCGCTAACACATCTTTTGAGCGAGAGAAAAAGAGATAGAGCCAATGAGCTTCTTAGAGCGACAATTCGAGGCGAATATCATCACGACCAATCTCGATGCGCTGGTGAATTGGTCGAGGAAGTCGGCGCTCTGGCCGATGACGTTTGGCCTGGCCTGCTGCGCGATCGAGATGATCGCCAGCGTCTCATCCCGCTATGACATCGACCGCTTCGGTGCTGGGGTCTTTCGCGCCTCCCCCCGGCAATCGGATCTCATGATCGTCGCCGGAACGGTGAGCCGGAAGATGGCGCCGGTCATTCGGCGCATCTATGACCAAATGCCGGAGCCCCGCTATGTCATTTCGATGGGGTCCTGCGCCACATCCGGCAATCACTACAACAGTTATGCCGTCGTTCAGGGCGTCGATCAAATCGTCCCCGTCGATGTCTATGTGCCCGGCTGTCCGCCGCGACCGGAGGCTCTGATGGACGGGCTGTTGAAGCTGCAGGAAAAGATTCAGCGTGAAAAGGTGTTCGTGAAATAGGATGGAACCCCTGATCCAAACATTGATGACGAGGTTTCCCCACGCCGTGCTGTCGGTCGAAGCGGACACGGCGCGTTCAGAGGTCACCGTGCAAGTCGCCGCTGAGCGCATTCTCGATCTCGCGCGTTTTCTTCATGATGCGCCCGAGGCTTCATTCGACCATCTGACGGATATCTGCTCCGTGGATTACCCCGAAGACCGGCAACGTTTTGAGGTCGTCTATCATCTGCACTCGCTGCCCTACGGCCGACGCCTCCGGCTCAAGGCCCGTTTGTCCGAGGACGATCCGACGATCGCCTCGGTCACACCGGTTTGGAAGGGCGCCGAATTCCTCGAGCGGGAAGTTTACGACATGATGGGCATCCGCTTTTCAGGACATCCCGATTTGCGCCGCATCCTGTTGCCCGAGGATTATGAGGAGGGCTATCCGCTGAGAAAGGATTTTCCCGCCGAAGGACGCGGCTGGCGCAGTCAGTTCGAATTCATCCCCCGACTGGACGAAGCGCCGGTGGAATTGTCACAAAGCGAGGTCCCCGAGGCTCAAAAGGAGGCGTTCAGGGCTGAAGCGCCGTCGGGTTCAAGGCGCCGGGAAGAGCTGTTGCTGAACATGGGCCCCCAGCATCCGAGCACACATGGGGTGCTGCGCGTCGTCCTTGAATTGGACGGCGAACGAATCGTGAAAGCCACGCCCGATTTAGGCTACCTGCACCGCGGAGTTGAGAAGCTCTGTGAAGGCCTGGCCTACATGCAAGTGATCCCACACACAGACCGGCTCGACTATGTCTGCGCCATGGCGAACAACTATGCGTATGTGCGCGCGGTCGAAAAACTTCTCGGCATCTCAATTCCGGAGCGCGCGGAATATATCCGGACGATCGTCGCGGAAATGCAGCGGATCGTCGGCCATCTTTTTTGGCTCGGCACACAGGCGCTCGACATCGGCGCCATGACCGTCTTCTTCTGGACATTCCGGGAGCGCGAAACCCTATTGGACATGTTCGAAAAACTCTGCGGCGCCCGTCTGACATTGAACTACTATCGCATCGGCGGCGTCGACAGTGATTTCACCCCGGACCTGGTCCTGCGACTCAAGACGTTCCTCGATACGTTTTCCGACAAGGTGAACGAGTACAATTCGCTGATTGCCTCCAATCGCATTTGGCTCGGTCGCACCAAACATGTGGCGGTGATCTCTCCCGAAGATGCGATCAACTTCGGATGTACGGGACCTGTGCTGCGCGGCTCCGGCGTGGCCTACGACGTCCGAAAGGCCGAGCCTTATGGCGTGTACGACAAAGTGGACTGGGAGGTCCCCGTCGGCAAGAACGGCGATACCTACGACCGGTATTGGGTCCGGATGGAGGAAATGCGGCAAAGCGCGCGGATCATCAAACAATGCTTGGATCAGTTGCCACAAGGCCCGATTGTCGCGGACGCCCCGCAATACATTCCACCGCCCAAACAGAAAGTCATGCGTGACATGGAAAGTCTCATTCACCATTTCATTATTTTTACGCAGGGCTTCAGGCCGCCGAAAGCGGAAACCTATTGTGCCTCCGAGGCGCCGAAGGGTGAGCTTGGATTTTTTATCGTCAGCGACGGCAGCGCCCGCCCCTATCGCTTGAAGATCCGCTCGCCGTCGTTCGTCCACATGGGCGCCTTCGACCATATGGCGAGAGGCTATTTGATTTCGGACATCATCACGATTTTCGGCACGTACGACATCGTGATGGGAGAATGTGACCGGTGATGTCTAGGAGCCAGGTGTCCGCAGTGCTCCTTGGGTAAAAAGCGCGTCTCGGCGCGCTCAGGGTCGGGCGGGTGAGTTTGTCGCGCGAAGCGTTCAACGCGCGCACATTGGGACACACGGGCTCCAGCCTTCACCGAAGTTGAAAGGGAAGATGTTAAGAGAAAAATATCAGAATGAAATCGATGACATTCTCAGCCGCTATCCCGTGAAGCGGTCGGCCTTGATTCCGCTGCTGTATCTGGCCCAGCGGGACAAGGGCTATATCACCGAAGCGGCGATGATCGAGATTGCCGGCATTCTAAAGTTGACGCCGCCGCAAGTGTACGAGACCGTCACCTTCTATACGATGCTGAATCTCAAGCCGGTGGGGAAGTATCACATCCAGGTCTGCAAATCCCTGATGTGCGCGTTGGTCGGATCCGATACGGTGATCAGCTGGATCAAGACGAAGCTCGGCATCGGCCCTGGCGAGACGACACCGGATGGCACGTTCAGTCTCTCCACCGTCGAATGTCTCGCCGCCTGCGGCACGGGGCCGATGATGCAGATCAACGACGATTACTATGAGCGCCTGACGGAAGAAAAACTGGACCGCTTACTCTCGGACCTCAAATCGACGGGTTCCTCTTCGCTGAAGACTGGTCCATTCATGTGGCCAGAACCGCTTGCAGCGAAAGGGGAAACGTCAGTACGTTGACTGTATGCCCAAGCACGAACCGATTCTGCTCAAAAACATGAGTCAACCCGGGTATACCGGAACGCTGTCGGAATATGAAAAAACGGGCGGCTACCAGGCGCTCAAGAAGATCCTGGGGAAGGTCCCCCCCGCCGACGTCACGCAACTCGTGATTAAATCGGGCCTGCGCGGTCGTGGAGGCGCGGGCTTTCCCACCGGCGTGAAGTGGGGGTTCCTGCCCAAAGACTATCAGGGGCTGCGCTACCTCTGCTGCAATGCGGACGAGAGTGAGCCCGGTACGTTTAAAGACCGTCAACTTATCGAGCGCGATCCCCACCAGATGCTCGAAGGGATCGTGTTGGCCTGTTACGCGATCGGGGCGGAGTCGGCCTACATCTATATACGGGGCGAGTTCGTCCTGGGCGCACGGATCCTCGAAGAGGCGATCAGCGAGGCCCGCCGGGCAGGTTACATCGGCAAGAACATCCAGGGCACCGGCGTGACCGTCGAGGTCTGGGTGCATCGGGGTGCCGGCGCCTACATTTGCGGAGAGGAGACCGCCTTACTGGAATCGCTGGAAGGCAAACGTGGCCTGCCGCGCGTGAAACCGCCGTTTCCCGCGACCCACGGACTCTACAACAAGCCGACCGTGGTCAATAATGTCGAAACCCTCGCGAACCTGCCGCATATCATCAATCGCGGACCGGAGTGGTTCGCGGCCATCGGCTCTCCGCCCAAGAGCACAGGCACGCGCATTTTCTGCGTCAGCGGGCATGTGAAACGGCCGGGCAACTATGAAGTGCCGATGGGCATCCCGTTTCGGGAGTTGATCTATGAGCACGCAGGCGGCATGCGCTCGGACAAGCCCTTGAAGGCTTTCATTCCGGGGGGCGCTTCGGCGCCGTTCCTGACGCCCGACCACCTCGACGTGAAAATGGATTTTGAGTCGGTTGCAGCCGCCGGTTCGATGCTGGGGTCGGGAGGAGTGACCGTGATGGAGGAAGGCACCAGCATGGTCTGGGCCGCGCTGCGCCTGATGGAATTCTTCTACCATGAGTCGTGCGGCAAGTGCAGCCCATGCCGTGAAGGCAGTTCCTGGCTGGTGCAGACCATGCGACGCATCGTCGCCAAGCGGGGCCGCGCGCAGGACCTCGAGACGCTCACGGATCTATGCAAAAACATCGCGGGTCGCACGGTTTGCGCCTTTGGAGATGCCGAAGTCGCACCCATCATGAGCACGTTAAAACACTGGCGGCAGGAATATATCGCGCTGATTCACGAAGCGGAAAACTCCGATTTGATTCGTCCGCAGCCTGCGGCGGCGAGGTACTGACGGGGACGGACCGTATGGCGGATACTTCCACAGGGACTGTGCGGTTGACGATTGACGGCATTGAAACCACCGTGCCGAAGGGCACCCTTGTGATTGAAGCGGCACGTCGGGTCGGTGTCATGATTCCGCACTTCTGCTACCACCCCAAGCTGAAGCCGGATGCCAACTGCCGCATGTGCCTCGTCGAAATCGAGAAGATGCCCAAGCTTCAAACCTCGTGCAGCACCATTGCCACCGAAGGGATGTCCGTGCGGACGGCGACCTCCGTCGTCAATGATGCCCACAAGTCGGTGCTGGAATTCATTCTCGCCAACCACCCCCTGGACTGCCCTGTCTGCGATCAGGGCGGCAAGTGCGATCTTCAGGACTTTTCACACGAGTATACGGCCACGGGCAGCCGGTTCCTCGAAACCAAACGCATTTTCCAGAAAGACTATTTCAGTCCGCTCATCGAAACCCAGATGAACCGGTGCGTACAGTGCCTGCGCTGCGTTCGATACTGTGATGAAGTGATGGACGTGAAGGCACTGGCACCCGCGGGTCGAGGCACAATGACCGAAATCAAGGCGTTCGGGCCGCACCCGCTCGACTGCGAGTTCTGCGGCGGTTGCGTGCAGATCTGCCCGGTAGGCGCCATCACCAGCCGCCTCTCCATGTACGAGTACCGGCCGTGGATGCTGAAACGCGCCGATACGATCTGCCAATACTGCGGCGACGGCTGCCAGATCACGGTGCAGACCAAAGACGATCAATTGATCGAAGTCAATTCGTCGTTTGGGGCCGGCCGCAATAACGGCGACCTGTGCCCACGAGGGTTTTTCGGATTTCATGCCACGAGCCATCCCGACCGCCTCACCAAACCGATGGTCCGCCGCAACGGCCGCCTCGTCGAGACGACCTGGGAAGACGCGCTCGAGTACACCGCGCAGCAAATCGCGACGCTCAAGCGCTCCCATGGGAGCGATGCGTTCGGTGGCTTGATCTCGAGCCGTTGTACGAACGAAGACTTGTATCTGTTCCAAAAGCTGATGCGCGGGGTGATCGGCACGAACAACCTCGACAGCAGCGCCCGTTATGGCCACGTCAACGGCCTACAGGCGATGCGACGCGTGCAGGGGACGTATCGCTGGACCGTGAGCTTCGAAGACATCGTCGAAGCGGATGTGCTGCTGTTGGTCGGCACCAGCATTACGGAAACCAATCCGGTGGCCGGCCTCAGGGTCAAGGAAGCTGTGAAGAAGCGACAGGCCATGCTCTTGACCATTGAAGCCACAGAGCCGGGCATCGACTCGATCAGCAACATCACCAATCTCTCCCATCGACACGTCGGTGTTCCGTCGGCTCGATTCGGTGACGCGTTGCTCGGCCTGCTGAAAGGGGTCGTCGACGGACGGCACGTTGATCCGTCGTTGCCGAGCCGAGCGGCAGCCTATGTTTCGGCCCTCTCCCAGGCGCTCGGGAACCTGAACTGGGCCGACCTTGAAGCGGCGACCGGAACCACCCGTGATGGCTTCATCGAGATGGCCGCGGCTATTGCCAACGGGCGTCGGGTGGTGGTTCTTGCCGGTCAGGATCTGTTGCGAAGCACCGGTGCCTACGGCGCCTGTCTGAACTTGCTCGATCTTCTCCTGTTGACAGGAAGACTCACGGAACCTGGTTGTGGGTTTGCCCCGCTGGCGGAGGAAAACAATGATCAAGGGGCGGTGGAGATGGGTGCGGTCGCCGAACTCTTTCCGGGCGGCCGTGACGTCGCCGTCGACGAGGATCGAGCCGCGATGGCTCGCATGTGGAACGCAGAGCTTCCAAGCACGGAGGGATCCACATTGACGGAGATGATCGACAAGGCGCGGGCCGGTAGATTGAAGGCCATGGTGGTCGTCGGTGAAAACCCCGCCGGCAGCCTTCCGTCGCACCTAGGCGTCGCAGAGGCGCTGAAAAGTTTGGAGCTCCTGGTCTGTCAGGAACTCTTTCTTACTGAAACCGCCGCGCTTGCCCACGTGGTCTTGCCGGCCGCCGCACCGCTCGAGAAGGGGGGCACGTGGACCAACGAGGAAGGTCATGTGCAGGCGATTCGTCCCGCCATTGACCCGATCGGCGAGAGCCGGCCCGATTGGGAGATCTTGTCCGCGCTCTCCATGCTGTTGGATACACCCTCGAATTACAACGAGAGCAAAGACGTGCTGAAGGAAATCCGCAGCGTCATTCCGGGCTATGGACTCCTCGGACCTGCACCCATGCCGCCGAAGGTGGATGCGGCAACCGTCGAACGCTATCTCACAGGGGGCTATCGCGAAGACCTCGGCAGTCGCTATACTCTGGCGCCGCTTCGCCCTCAGGCCGGAGAAGCCAAGTGGCTCATGCGCCTGACTCAGAGTTTATTTCATTCGGGCAAGCTGTCCACGCGGGCGAAGGGCTTACTGCAAATCGAAGAGCAGGCTGTTCTCAGAATGAACCGGGGCGAGGCAGAGCGTTTGGGACTGGCCGACGGAGATCGGGTTCGGGTGTCGAACGCTCGAGGGGAACTGACGACGACCGTCAAACTCGTGGAGCGTGTCCCGGTCGGGACGGCATGGTTCCCCGATCACTTTGCGCAACACGCGTCAGCGCTGTTCGACTGCGCGATCGACCCTGTGACGAAGGCTCCTGCGTTCCGGACGACGTCGGTCTCGATCGTCAAGGCGGGATGACAACGATGCGGTGAGGCGGCGCGCCGAGACGCGCCTTGCCCCGGCAAAGCCGCAGTGGAAGCGAGAATGAAGAAGGAGTGATGACGTGACCGAATTGAGCTTGCGACTGGCAGTGTCTGTGGCACAAATCGCCGCCGTGATGGGCGTGGTCATGTTGACGGTGATGATCCTCACCCTCGCCGAGCGGAAAGTGCTCGGATGGATGCAGGACCGCATGGGCCCCATGGAAGTCGGTCCCTACGGCATACTCCAGCCGATCGCCGACGGCTTGAAACTCTTCTTCAAGGAGGACATCGTACCCGCCGGTGCGAACAAGTTCATGTTCAGCCTTGCGCCGCTTCTCGCCATGGTTCCGGCGCTGATCGGCTTCGCCGTCATTCCGTTCGGTCCGAGCCACAAAGTCGAGCTCTTCGGCATTTCGGTCGAGCCGTTCGTCATCAGCGACATCAATATCGGCATTCTCTATATCCTGGCGTTTACTTCGATCGGCGCCTACGGCATCATCCTCGGCGGATGGGCCTCCAACAGCAAGTACTCGTTGCTGGGAGGGCTGCGGTCCGCCGCTCAGGTGATCAGTTATGAGCTTAACGTGGGCCTCGCCATCGTCGGGGTATTGATTCTTGCCGGGTCCCTCAGTCTCGTCAAAATCACCGAAGCTCAATCCGGAGGATTCTGGCACTGGTTCATCTTCGCCCTGCCGGCGCCCCAGATCTTCGCCTTTGTCGTCTACGTCATCTCGGCTGTCGCGGAAACCAATCGCGTGCCGTTCGATCTGCCTGAAGCGGAGAGCGAGCTGGTGGCCGGTTTTTTCACGGAATACAGTGGTATGCGATTCGCGTTCTTCTTCATCGCGGAGTACGCCAATATGGTGCTGGTGTCCTGCGTGGCCGCGGCCATGTTCCTAGGCGGCTGGAACGCGCCGTACCCAGGAACGATCTTGGCTCACCTGGGCTTGGAGCGCCTCGCCTGGGCCGAAAATTTGGCGTGGTTCACGGTGAAGGCCTATGCCTTTCTCTTTCTGTTCTTCTGGCTCCGCGCAACGTTGCCGCGTTTGCGTTATGACCAGCTGATGAAGTTCGGTTGGAAAGTCATGCTCCCGATCGCGCTGGGAAATATCGTCGTGACGTCAATCGCCGCGTACCTGTTCCCTAAAGGCTGAAACGGTTTATCTGGTTTGTTTGGTTTGTTTCGTGACGAACATGAATTTTAAAGCCTGGCTCAAAACCATCACGTTTTATGAAATCCTCATCGGCATGAAGGCGACGATGTCGCATCTGCTCCACTACAAGCCGGTGACCGTCCAATATCCTCACGAAAAACGCACCTTGCCGGACAACTATCGCGGCATGCTCGGTCTGCTGCGTTATGACGACGGCACGGAGAAATGCGTCGGCTGCGACCTCTGTGAAGCCGCCTGTCCCTCACGCGTCATCAGCGTCGTCAGCGCCGAAGTGCCGGGCGAACCCACGAAGCGGTATGCCAGGGAATATTACATGGACATGACGCGCTGCCTGTTCTGTGGGATGTGCGTCGATGCCTGTCCGGTGGATGCGCTCGGGATGAGCCGTGAGTTCGAGTGGTCGGTCTACGACAAGCGCCAGCTCCATCTGAACAAGGAACAGCTGCTCGCGATCGGCGACCGCGCCTTTCCCGTGCGGGAAAAGCGTTTGGAACTGCAGCATCCGAACGTCGCGTTTTTCAATGTCGCATTCAACCACGTTCCCCCCAAGCCGAACTGACGGGCCGCCATGATCAGTGGATGGCAACGGGCGTCGGGCTGGAGGGAGGCGCGCGCCCGCTTTTCGATGCTGGAAACGCCGATCTGATCATGGAACACGCCTTCTTTTTTTATTTCGCCCTGGTGATTGCCGCGTCGTCCTTGCTGGTCGTCGCCTTGCGCAATCCCATCTACAGCGCGCTCTCGCTCTTGATCATGTTTTTCCACGTCGCCGGCCTTTATGTCACGCTGCATGCCGAGTTTCTGGCCGCAGTGCAGGTGATCGTGTATGCCGGCGCTATTCTTGTCCTGTATCTCTTCGTCGTGATGCTGCTCAATCTGAAACACGATGAGCGGTACCATCGTCAGTGGCCGGTGGCGGCTGCCGTCGGAGCGCTCCTGGCCCTCGAGGCCGTCGTGCTCACGCTGTCGAAGGGCGGACCCGGCACGAGCCGGCCGGCTGCTGCGGAAGCGGAAGTGCTGGGTAACACGGAAGCCTTGGGCGACGTCCTCTATTCGACCTATCTCTTTCCATTCGAAGTCGCATCGTTAATCCTTCTCGTCGCCATGATTGGTGCCATCATTCTCGCCAAAAAGGACTTGAGCGGTGAATCCCTATAGGCATCAACCACGCCGGGAGAAGGGTCGATGATCCCGCTGTCCTATTACGTGATGCTCAGCGGGGCCGTCTTTTTCACCGGGCTCGTCGGGGTCCTGATCAGACGCAACATCATCATCATCTTGTTGTCCGTGGAGTTGATGCTCAACGCCACCAACATCAACTTCGTTGCATTTTCACAATCGCTTCACAACATTGCCGGACAGGTTTTTGTTTTTTTTGCGCTGACGGTCGCTGCGGCGGAGGTCGCGGTCGGGCTTGCCATCATCATTGCCTTGCATCGGGCAAAATCCACGATCAACGTCGATGAGTTTCAGTTACTGAAATGGTGACTTTTCCTACATCTCCTTTCTCCCTACCGTCCATCCTTGCGGGTGGCGCCGATCTGGGCGATTATCTCACCCGCCCAACCCCTGCCGCGCTTTTTTCACCCACCCAGCCCACCGATTGCTTGGCAATCGATTTCCCGAGACGCGGCTTTCACCAAGCGCGCGCAGTCGAAACGCATCTCTCCTACTTTTCGTTCTTAAGCGGGTGGCCTCGAATGATCGTTCGCCCGCAGTGGCGTCCCCACACCGGGCGGGGTACGAGGACGAACGATCATCGAGGACAGGACCCGCGCCAATTCCTGCACCGGGCGGGGTGCGAGCACGGACGGGCTGATCGGCGACAGGACCCGCCAAGATGACCTACGCACTCATTCCACTACTGCCGCTCGCCTCCTTCCTCATTCTGGGAATTTTTGGGCATTGGATCAGGGACAAGGCCCATCTCGTCGCGGTGCCCGCGGTCATCGTCTCGTTCGGTATCTCCCTCCTGGCATTCTTCGATGTCGCCGACGGACATCATTCGACCTTCCGTCTCTATACCTGGCTGACGTCGGGCGTGCTCGATGTTCACATCGGACTCAGAATCGATAGGTTGACGGCCGTCATGCTGTTACTGGTCACCACCGTCAGCGCACTTGTTCATATTTATACGATTGGATACATGCAGGGCGATCGGGGATACGCACGCTTCTTCAGCTATATCGCCCTCTTCACATTCTCCATGCTGATGCTGGTGCTGGCGGACAATTTTCTGCAACTATTCGTCTTTTGGGAAGCCGTCGGTCTCTGTTCCTATCTCCTCATCGGCCACTGGTACGAACGCCCGTCGGCCTGTGCCGCCGCCACGAAAGCATTCATCGTCAACCGGGTGGGGGATTTTGGATTCATTCTTGGCCTGCTGCTCGTATTCACGACGTTCGACTCACTCGATTATGCGACCGTCTTCGCCGACCTGGGCCTCGTGACAGGGAAGACGATCAACATGCTGGAGCCGCTCGGCGGCAGCTTCGAAGTGTCGACCGTCACCGTCATTTGTCTACTCCTGTTCATGGGCGCCGTCGGAAAATCCGCCCAGGTTCCGCTCCATGTCTGGTTGCCCGATGCGATGGAAGGTCCGACACCGATTTCCGCCCTGATTCATGCCGCGACGATGGTGACTGCTGGCGTGTTCATGGTGGCCCGACTGGCGCCGCTGTATAACGCGTCTCCGGCCGCGATGTCGGTCGTGGCGGTCGTGGGCGCGCTGACGATGGTGCTGGGAGCCACCATTGCCCTGACGCAAACGGACATTAAACGGGTCGTCGCCTATTCGACGATGAGCCAGCTCGGCTACATGATGATGGCCTGCGGGCTTGGCGCCTATACCGCCGGCATGTATCACCTCCTCACCCATGGCGCGTTCAAGGCACTCTTGTTCCTGGGCTGCGGCTCGGTGATCATCGCGCTCCACCATGAGCAGGACATGGGTCGGATGGGGGGCCTCAAAGACCGGCTGCCGATCACCTATTGGACGTTCGTCATCGGCTCGCTGGCGCTGGCCGGCTTTCCGTTCACCGCCGGCTTCTTCAGCAAGGATGACATTCTGGTCTCCGCGTGGACTGCGGGACCGCTCGGGCAGGTATTGGCGATCTTGGGTTTGCTCACGGCGCTCATGACCGCTTTCTACAGTTTCCGGTTGGTCTTCGTGACGTTTTGGGGGCCCTCCCACGTGGACCCGCATCATGCGGCTCATGTGCATGAACCCTCGCACACGATGACCGTTCCTCTGCTCATCCTTGCCGGGCTCAGCATCGTGACCGGCTATCTCGGCATTCCCGAGTTTCTCTCGCCGATGTTCGAGCAGGACGCCGCGGTGGCGCAGCATGGCGGAGCGCCCGCGATCATGCTCGTGGCCACGATGATGGGAGTGCTGGGCATTGCGGCGGCGTATTATGCGTACGTGCTGCATCCCTCGCTGCCGGAGCGCTGGGCTCGACAGTGGCGGACGGCGTACGAGTGGTCTCTCCATAAATGGTACGTCGACGAAGCCTATGACCGCACGGTCGTCCGCCCAACCCTTTCGGCGGCGACGGAATTATGGAGTCGCGTGGATGTTGCGGTCATCGACGGAGCCGTCAACGGCACGGCACGCGCGATCGCCTGGGGCGCTTGGGTCCTGCGCCTTCTCCAAAGTGGACAAACACAGCATTATGCGCTTGGCATGGCGCTCGGCGCCGTCGCGATTTTGACCATGTTCTTGATCTTGTAGGAGCGGACGCATTGGCGGATTCCTTTCCCTGGCTGAGCCTTCTCATCTTCCTGCCGTTGGCGGGAGCCGGCGCACTGTCTCTCGTAGAGGAGCGCCACGCTCGGCTGCTGGCCTTGGCAGTCACGCTTGCAGACTTCGTGGTCGCATTGCCCCTCTGGTGGCTCTTCGATCCCTCGTCCAGCCGCATGCAGTTCGTCGAACACGTGGCCTGGATCACCTCACCGCCGATCCATTATAGCCTCGGCGTCGACGGCATTAGCCTTCCGCTCGTCCTCATGACGGCTGCGCTCATGCCCCTTTGCGTCCTTGTGTCGTGGGAGTCCATCGTGACGAGACTGCGGGCGTTCATGGCCGTGCTCCTCGTCATGGAGGCGGCCATGCTGGGCGTGTTCGTGGCGTTGGATTTTGTGCTGTTCTATGTCTTTTGGGAGGCGATGCTGATCCCGATGTATTTGATCATCGGCGTGTGGGGAGGCCCCAATCGCCTCTACGCCGCGATCAAGTTTTTCCTCTATACCCTGGCAGGGAGCGTCCTTCTGCTGGTCGCCATCCTCGTGTTGTATTTCTACGGGGGCCGCACATTCGATGTACTGGCGCTCAGCCAGGTCACCTATCCGGCAGCCGTCCAGCAATGGTTGTTCCTGGCATTCTTCGCGGCGTTCGCCGTGAAGGTTCCGATGTTTCCGTTCCACACCTGGCTTCCCGATGCGCACGTCGAAGCGCCCACTGCCGGCAGCGTGCTTCTCGCCAGCGTGCTCCTGAAGATGGGCGCGTACGGGTTTGTGCGGTTCAGCCTGCCGATGCTGCCCGATGCGAGTCGGGCCATGACGCCGTTGATGGCGGCGCTCTCGATCATTGCGATTATCTATGGGGCGTACATGGCGCTCGCCCAAGTCGATCTCAAAAAACTCATTGCGTATTCCAGCGTGAGTCACATGGGATTCGTGACACTCGGGCTATTCGTCATGAACCAGCAAGGCATCGAGGGTGCGGTGCTGCAGATGGTCAATCACGGCATTACGACCGGCGCGCTGTTTCTCTGCGTGGGTATCATTTATGAGCGCACCCACAGCCGGCTCATCGCCGATAACGTCGGGCTGGCCAAACCCATGCCGCGCTACGCCACGTTCCTGGTGCTCTTCGCGTTGTCCTCGCTCGGCCTTCCTGGCACCAACAGCTTTGTGGGCGAGTTCCTGGTACTCGTCGGAACCTTTTTGTGGAGTAAAGCGGCCACCGCCCTGGCCTCATTGGGCATCATCCTCGCCGCCGCCTATTTGCTCTATATGGTTCAACGGGTCGTGTTCGGCGTCCCCTCGGCCCGCGAACTGCCGCATCTGAAAGACCTCGACCTCAGGGAGTTCGGCACCCTTGTCCCGCTCGTCGTCCTCGTGTTCTGGATAGGACTCTTCCCGAACCCGTTGGTCAGCCGCATGCACAGCACGGTGACGAAGACGTTGGAAACAATGGCGCGAACCAAGGTCGCTCCGATGACTCATCCGTCGGCCGCGGTGGTTCCTCCCGTTGTCTTGAGCGGCCGGGGGGAGGAAGGACGGCCATGACGGCGTACGGCACGGATCTCATCATCATCCTTCCCGAACTCATCATCGTCGCCGCGGCCTGTTTGATCCTGATCCTGGATCCCCTGACGCCCCGGCCGAAGAAAGAACTCCTGGCGTGGCTGAGTTTGGGCAGCCTGGCGTTGTGCATCGGCCTCACGGGCGGACAAATGGGCGTCCTGAATTTGCCGCTGTCGGCCTTCAGCGATCTTGTCGTCGTTGACGGCTACGCGCGCTTCTGGAAACTGCTGCTCTACGGCGTGACCGGACTGACCATTCTCATGTCACTGCCCTACCTCAAGATGGAAGGACTGCATCTCGGCGAATATTACGGCTTCATCCTGCTTGCGCTCTCCGGGATGATGGTCATGGTGTCGGGAGCGGATCTGCTCACGATTTATCTCGGGACGGAGTTGATGTCGTTGTCCCTCTACGTGATGGCCGGCCTCAAGCGCTCTTCGCCGCGCTCGCTGGAGGCGTCCGCAAAATATTTTGTCCTTGGTGCGTTTTCGTCCGGCCTCCTTCTCTACGGCATCTCATTGTTGTACGGATTGAGCGGCGGCACGAGGCTCAGCACCATCGCCGGCGCTCTCGGCGCCAGGGGATTTGACGACCCCATGCTGTTGATTGCCACCATCCTCCTGACGGTGGGATTCGGCTTCAAGCTGGCGGTCGTTCCATTTCACATGTGGACACCCGACGTGTATCAGGGTGCCCCCACGGCGGTCACGGCGTTCATGGCCGTTGCGTCGAAGGCAGCGAGCTTTGCCGCGTTCCTCCGCGTGTTCGTCGAGGGGCTCGGCGGACTGAAAGCCGATTGGTCGATGCTGTTCGTGCTGCTCTCCGTCCTCACGCTTGTGCTGGGCAACGTTGTCGCCATCGTGCAGACCAACATCAAACGCATGCTGGCCTACTCCAGCATTGCCCATGCCGGCTACGCGCTGATCGGGCTCGTCGCCGCCGGACGCAGTGCGGGCGAATCCGGAGGCACGTCGGGCATCGCGAGCGTGATGCTCTACCTGACCTTTTATGCCTTCATGACGTTGGGCGCGTTTGCCATCATTGCGATGTTCCGGAAAGGCGGGCTCGAAGGAGACGAGATCGAGGACTTCACCGGGCTGGCCAAGCGCCAGCCGCTGGCCGCCTTGATCATGCTGGTCTTCATGGTCTCGTTGACGGGCATCCCGCCGACTGCCGGCTTCATCGGAAAATTCTACGTCTTCATGGCCGCAGTCGAAGCAGGGTTGAGCTGGCTCGCGGCCGTGGGACTGATCTTTTCCGCGGTGTCGGCCTATTACTACATGCGTGTCGTGATGTTGATGTACATGCGAGAGCCGGAAGCGTCCGCAGCCGAACCCTCGCATCTCGTGCCGTCGCCGGCGCTTTCCTTCGTCTTGGCTTGTGCCGTCGCCGGCGTGATCATCTTCGGACTGTTTCCCACTCCCGTCGTCAACCTCGCGCTGCAGTCCGTCCTCCTGCTCAAATAAGACGCCCGCGGGTTTTCACGATCATCGAACCGTGCTAGGCTAGGCAGTCGATGCCGATGCTGACCTCATTGTGGCGGCTGCTGTCGGATCTGACCCTTTCGTTCCTGCGGCACGGGTGCGGCAGCCTGGCCGCCTCGCTGGCCTTTTTCTCCCTCCTCTCGCTGTTTCCCCTCGGCTTCATGCTGCTGTACGGCGTGAGCTTCGTCGTCAGTCACGAGGTGATCGGCGGGCAGGTGCTCTTGAGCTTCCTCAAGGGGTTTCTTCCGACCCTCGGAGAGCGCCTGGCCGTGGAGTTCCAACGAATCGGCGAATTGGACACGGTTCGTTGGCTGGTGTTTCTTTCCTTTGCCTGGTTCGGCACGCTGGTCTTCTACGAACTTGACTACGCGCTCAACGTCGTCTTCGACAGTACGTGGCAACGACATCCGTTGATTTCCACGGCCATTGCCGTGGCGTCACAAGGGGTCATGGGCCTGCTCCTCATCCTTTCATATGTCGCGACGCAGACCGTGAATTTGCTCACGGCCTACGCGCCGCATCTGTGGGGGCTCGATCTGATCGCGCTGGCCGCGCACGACATGTTCTTAACCTATACCATTCCATTTCTCATGGCCTTCGTCACCGTCGGCGCCTTGTACCGCTATGTCCCCCGGCGCCGGCCTCGATGGCGGGAGGCGATGATCGGTTCATTGACGTTTAGTCTCCTCTGGGTGGCGGCTAAACTGATTTTCGTCACCTACAACGAATACGCGACCGTCTATACAAAGTTGTACGGGTCGCTGCTGGAAGTCATTGTCCTCCTGCTGTGGATCTATTACTCCGCCCTGCTGTTTCTCTTCGGCGCTGAACTGGTGCACGCCCTGCAGCAACGAGCTCAAGCCGCCGGTGCGGGCGCGTTGACTCAGCCCGATCTCGTCTCTTCTTCTCCGACGGCAAGCCGCTGAACGTCCGCTGTCGGCTTCTAGTCTTTTTCTGGCCGAGACCCCTCTTCGCCGTTAGAATGGTTCGCTGAACCAGGGAGGCGGGTATGTCCGAAGACCTCGGAAAAGAGATGCTGATGCTCGGCGGCACGATCGCGGGCTTTATTGCGGCCCTGCTGACCGTGATGGAGAAACTCATCGACATTCAGCACCGGCTGACCACGAAAAAGGATCGAAAACCCACCGCATCCCACGAACGTCAGATTCAAGAACCGGTGGCCGCCATCGACGTCTTTTCCACCAGGCCGTTCCGCGGCACCTCCTATCTGCTCATGTACGAAACGGGCGTCATCGTGGCGGCCGGTCTGTTGCTCAACTATGTCGGCCTGACCTTGAGCCGGCACCTCGAAAGCATCCTGTTTCTCGACATGACCGGCACGGCCTTGGTGGCATTTCTGCTGGGACCTTGGTGGGGCGCGATCGTAGGCTTGCTTTCGAATTCGGTGGTCAACTGGGTCCTCTTCCCCGAATCGGGGGCGGACGTGACGATTTTTCCCTGGTCACTGGTCAGCATGACCGGTGCCGTGTACTGGGGATGGATGGCAAGACAGACGGGTTTCCAGAAATATTTGCGGACGGGCAAGAGCTCCGCACTTTCACATGCCTGGTTCCTCTATATCTTCGGTGTCGGCGGCGCCGCCGCGATGAGCATTCCCGGGACCTTCATCCAAGCGGCCCTGAATGAACATTCGACCTTCGCCTTGAATCCAGAGGTCGCCGAAACGCTGCATGCCCGGGTGCTGCAATGGGAACAGATGGCGCATCAATATCTGGAAGCGCTGTTCGGATTGACCTGGGGAGAACATGTCGGTTGGTGGGCCGTCAACTGGTTTCAAACCTGGGTCCGCTACGTGCCGGACAAAACCATGAGCGCCGCCATTGCCCTCGTGGTGCTCAAGTACGGGTATCCGCTGTTCGAACGGGAACTCATTCACGGCGGCCCGGACGGCGAACGGCCCCAGGACGAGCGCATTCTCCCCTTGGTGTTGGGACTGCTGTATGCGCCGTCCTTTGCCACGCTCGTAAGCGGCGAAATGTATGGAGATGCCGCCTACTGGCCATTATGGGCAATGCCGTGGGTGATCATCGTCGTGGGGTATCTGTACTTGCGGTATTGGGGCGCCAGCACGTCGCTGCTCAACGATGCCCGGTTGCAACGCGCCGAACGCTATGCCCGGGCCCTGAAACCGATCGGGAAAGAGGCCTCCTACGAATTCTGCCGGCGATTGACGTTCATGACGTTGATTGCCAGCCTGCTGTTTGCTCTTTGTTTGCCCATCATTCTGATGGACTTTTACCGTGTCACGTTCAAGTTTTTCTGCGTCGTGTACGGATTCCTCCTCGTCGTGCATCTCGTGCGCATTGCCATCGCCCAAAATATCAGCGCCGCCCGCGCCGACTAGAAGTTTCGCGTTCCGGGTTTCGGGTTGCTCTCGGAACTCGAAACACGAAACTCGAAACTTGCATCTCAGCTTTTGTGCAGCTGGAGAAACCGTGCGACAGCGGATCGGGTAATGAGCCCCACGGGACGCCCGGCATCAATCACCACCAGCCGATCGAAGCTGGTGCGTACCATACGTTCCATCGCCTGCATCATCGACGCGTCCGGAGCAATGAACAATTCGGGTGAAGCCGGCCGCATCACATCTGCCACCGTCCGCCAAGACCAGAGGCCTTGCGACACGGCCTGCACGTCCTCAACGGCGATGAGGCCCACGACCTGCCCTTCCTCCAACACGGGAAACCCTCCGTAGCCATAGGCGACGAAGAACTCCTCGACGGCAGTCTGTAGGCTCAACTTCGGTGAAACCGTGACGACGGCGCGGACCATGACGTCCCGGACCGAGGTGCCGGAGAGCGCGACCCGCAGGCCCACTTGTTTTCTTGTGCTCCAAGCCGCGCCGAAGAGAAAGGCACCGATAAACATCAACCAACCGCCCATTGTCCCGGTCGAAGGATCGAAGAGGCCGCCGATAGACCCGCCCAACAGCACGGCGCCACCACCGGCCAGCAATACGCCGAACCCCAACCCCAAGAAGGCTGCCCGACTGGTTGCTCCATGGAAGTCGTCGCCCCACGCCCAGAGTCCCGCGCGTAGCGCCCGGCCGCCGTCCAAAGGAAAACCAGGAATCAGGTTGAAGAGACCGAGTTGCACATTCACCACTCCCAGCAGACCGCCCAGCACTGCGAACCCTTGGCCGCCGGACGGGAGGGGCCACCACTCCGAAGCAGCGGCGAGCCCTAACGACAACGCGCCGAGTGCAAAACTCACAACCGGCCCGGCGATCGCAATTAGAAACTCGGCCTTGGGGCTGGGCGGCTCGGCCCGCATTTGGGCGACGCCGCCGAACAGAAACAGCGTGATCTGACCGATCGGAATGTGATAGCGCTGGGCGACGTAGGAATGGCCGAGTTCGTGCAAGAGCACTGAAATGAAGAGTAGTATCGCCGCAACCGCACCCATGCCCCAGTAACGGGAATCCGACAGTCCTGGCAAGGCATCAGGGAGGTACCCGGTCGCCAGCGACCATGTGACGAAGAAAAAGACGAGGAACCAGGACGGATGCACACGGATAGGAATCCCCAGCGCCCGTCCGATTTCCCATGTCGGTGCATTCATCATACTGTGTTCACAGTAGCAACGCAGAAAAGCGGTCGTCAACCTTCTCACCCACCCACCCTCGGCGCGCCGGGACGCGCCGTATCCCAGACCTCACCCACCCACCCTCGGCGAACATTTTCACCGGCCCATCCCCCGATCGCCTTGCGATCGATCCCCGGGACGCGCCATTACCCAAGCTCACCCACCCACCCTCGGCAATTGTTTTCACCCACCAACCCACCGATTACTTTGCAATCGTTCACCCGGGACGCGCCGTATCCCAGACGACCTAACTCGCGGAGATTTTGCGGATTTCGCCGCAGCACGCTTCGGGTATACTAGAGAGCATGCTGCGAGCCATGTTCTTGGTTCTGATCGCACTCGTGAGTGTTGACCCAGCCGATGGTCTGGCCCAGGTCATCAGATCAGGATCTTCGGCATGCCCCACCATCGCGCTGACCTTCGATCTGTGCCCAGTCCGAAAAGGCGCCGGCTACGACAAGGCGCTCGTTGATTACCTCATCGAGCATAACATTCCCGCGACGTTCTTCATGTCGGGACAATGGATGGCAAGACACGACCCGGAAGTCGAACAGCTTCTGGGGGTCGCCTTCTTTGAAGTGGGAACGCATGGGGAAGCGCATGCTCATCTGCCCATGCACAACGCGGATGAGCAGCGGACGGAAATCCTTGGTCCGGTAAAACTGCTCAGCGAGCACTATGCGCACGAAGCGGTCCTCTTCCGTCCGCCGTTTGGTGAATACAACGACGTCACTGTGGACGTGGTAAAGGCCTTGGGTCTGCAGTTCATCCAATGGAACATCGAATCCGGCGATCCCGACCCCATGCTGTCGGCCGAACAGATCGTGGCGCGCGTCGACAAGCGGGCCAAGGCGGGCAGCATCGTCGTCCTTCATGCGAACGGGAAGGGAAAACATACGCGACAGGTGGTCCAGCGACTGGCGACCGAGGTGCTGCCGCGCAAGGGACTCAAACCGACCACCGTCAGTGAACTCCTCTCATGCAAGCTCTCCGACCGATGACCGGGCAATCGATCAGACCCATGCGTCCGGAGGACCGGGAAACCGTCATTCAGTTGCTGGCTGATTCCGACCCCTGGAAGACGCTCGGATACGATCACCAGGACTGGAGCCGGATCTTTTGTCCCATCCCGCAAGGCCGCGAGTCTTTTGTCGCGCTCGCCGGCGATCGGATCACGGGGATCGCCATTGTGCGCCAAAAGTTTTTGCTCGGCGACTATCTGGAGCTCCTGGGAGTGGCCGGCTGGGCCAGGCACCAGGGAACCGGCAGACAGCTGCTCGCCCATGTCGAAGCGTTGGTGTTTGGGCGGACAAAGAACTTGTTCGCCTGCGTCTCGGACTTCAATACGGGCGCGCGCGACTTCTACCGGAAGCAGGGATATCAGGAAATCGGCCCGATGCCCAATTTCTTGATCCCGGGCAGTGCCGAAATCCTTCTCCGTAAAACGGCGGGACCGGCCCGACAAGGGGCTCACTATTGACCCTTGACCGATGAGTCAGTACGCTGACCGCCAGTACCAATTCCACTCACACGATTGTTACAGGAGCGCCGCATGAGAAACGGGTTTTTCCGGGGCCACGGCTTGGGCAATGATTATTTGGTCATGGACCCGAAAAAATTGAGTTTCAAGCTCACACCAACCGCCATTGAGGCCATCTGCAACCGTCATTGGGGACTGGGCAGCGACGGCATTCTCACCATCGTCCCGTCGAAAAAAGCAGATTTCGGCCTCCGTATCTTCAACCCGGACGGGAGCGAAGCCGAGAAATCCGGCAACGGTCTTCGCATCTTCGCCCGCTATCTCCACGCGACCGGTCGTACCAAGAAAACGCATTTCACCGTCGAGACCAAAGGTGGGCTCGTCACCATCGATCTGCATCTCGACCGGCAGAGCGACGCCAGCGCCGTCACGGTCGAAATGGGGCGAGCGACCTTTGCGCCCGCCGCATTGCCCTGCACGCTCCCGGTCGACGAGTTGATTCAACAATCGATCGATGCGGCCGGGCGTGCATTGAAGTTCACAGGCGTCAGTGTCGGGAATCCTCATTGCGTCGTCTTCAAGCAGGCGGGAGAGTCGTGGTCGCGCGAAGATCTCTTGACGTTGGGACCGGCGTTGGAACATCACGCCGTGTTTCCCAAGCGCACCAATGTGCAGCTCGCCGTCGCGACAGGCCCGAAGGAACTGACGATTTTGATTTGGGAGCGGGGCGCCGGAGAAACGCAAGCTTCCGGATCGTCTTCCTGCGCCGCCGCGAGCGCGGCCGTCCGGCTGGGGCTTGTGGCGAGCCCCGTGGCCGTCAAGATGCCGGGGGGCACGCTCACCATCGATGTCGCGCCTGACTTCAGTCTCACCATGAAAGGGCCCGTGGCGGAAGTGGCTCGGGGAAGCCTGAGTCCCTCCTTCATCCGTTCGCTGAGATAACCGCCTCGCCCTGCCCGCCGACCCGCTTCCCGAATCTCAGATTTCAGATCTCAAATTTTTAAATGAGAGCTTTGGCCTGAGACATTGAACCAGGAATCTGAGATTTGAGATTTGAAATTTGAGATCGGTACAATGAGCCATGACCCAACCGGCGCTCGATTCAAAACTGGCTCATCTGCCCGATCAGCCCGGTGTCTACCTCTTCAAGGACCAATCCGGCAACGTCTTGTACATCGGCAAGGCGGCCCGACTCGCCGACCGGGTGCGATCGTATTTCCTCAAGGGGACCGACCGCACGCCAAAAACGGCCCTGCTCGTCGGCCAGATCGCGGACCTCGAAACGATGGTGACCCGATCCGAACTCGAAGCGTTGATTCTTGAAAGCAATCTGGTCAAGCGGTATCGCCCGCGCTTCAACGTCGTGCTCAGGGACGACAAGCAGTATCCGTATCTCCGCTTGCCGATCAAGGACCGCTTTCCCCGGCTTTCGATCGTCCGCCGCGTTCAAAAAGATGGAGCGCTGTACTACGGGCCCTACACGCCAGCTGGGGCGCTCCGTGAAACGCTCAAAGTCATCAAAAAGGTGTTTCCCCTGGCGACGTGCTCGATCGATATCGACGGCACCGCCGAACGGGCGTGCATCGAGTTTGAGATCAAACGCTGCATGGCCCCCTGCACGGGGCAGCAGACGCAGGAGGACTATCACCGCATCGTCCGGCAAGTGCGTCAGTTCTTGGAGGGACACGATAGGGAGCTGCTGGACGATCTCCGTTCGCAGATGGACGCCGCGGCAAGCCGCGAGGAGTTCGAGGAGGCGGCCAGGTTGCGAGATCGCATTTTCAAGATTGAGCGCACGCTCGAACGTCAACGCATCACGCAAACGGCCTCCATCGACCAGGATGTGATCGGCATCGCCCGCCATGGAACCTCCGTCGATCTGCAATTGCTGTTCGTGCGCGGCGGCTTGTTGATCGGCCGCAAGGATTTTTTCTGGGTCGAATCATCCGATGCCAACGATGAAGAACTGGTCCGATCGGCCGTCGAACAGTTTTACAATAAGGAAGGGCAGCCCCCCCGTGAATTGCTGATTCCGGTCGATATCCCGGATGCCGACCTCCTCGCCCACTGGTTGTCGGACAAACGAGGGGAAACCGTCCGTGTGTTGGCCCCGGAGCGGGGCACGAAACATCAACTCGTCCTACTGGCGGAGGAGAATGCGGCGGCAGCGCTGGCCGATCACCTGCGCAATGAGGAGCTCGACCGACAGGCCGGCGACGAATTGCAACGCCTCCTCCGTTTGGCCACGGCACCGAGACGGATCGAGGGGTTTGATATTTCAAACACCATGGGCAACCAATCGGTCGCATCGATGGTCGTGTGGGAAGACGGCCGGATGAACAAGTCCGATTATCGCCGTTTCAAGATAGCCGGCGTGCAGGGCGCCAACGATTTTGCCAGCATGCACGAGGTCGTGAGGAGACGCTACGGCGGGATGGAGGATCTGGCACGTCCCGATCTGGTGCTGATCGACGGGGGGCTCGGGCAACTCGCTTCGGCCAGAGCCGCACTCCAGGACGTCGGACATCCGGACCTCGCGGTGATCGGTCTCGCGAAAGCCAAGGGCGAGAAAGACGAGAGGGTGTATCTTCCTGGTCGGAAAAATCCAATCGTCTTGCGTGCCAATTCTCCGGCCACCCATCTGCTGCAACGAATTCGCGACGAGGCACACCGGTTTGCCGTCAGCTTTCACCGGAAGCTGCGGGGCAAAACGATGGTCACCTCGCAGCTCGATCAGATCATTGGGATCGGCTCAATTACCCGGACCAAGCTGCTGAAACGATTCGGCAGCCTCGCCAACGTCGCCGACGCCAGCGAGGAGGCCTTGCGGGAAGCAGGCCTGAGCGAACGGCTGGTCCGCCAACTCCGACGGGAACTGACCTAGACGTCGCCTTCCTGACCGGATCAGCCGGGACTGGAATTTCCCGCCAAACCGCCCTATGCTATCCGCGTCTGGGGGCGCACAGCCTCCCTTCTGTCCCGCCCCGGACGCCCGACAAGGTGACAATGGCCATTTCTCCTGCCGACCGCACGCCGGCATCTGGAACCGTAGAATCCGAGACCGAACAGCCGCCGGCCGCGACTGCCGCCGTCCCGACGGACGGTGCCGCACACAGCATCGATGTCCAACACGCCGACTTCCACAATCTGCTCGCGCTGGAGGAGGAAACCCGACGACGCCTCGAGGTCGAATCGACGCTGGAGGATAGCGAGGCTCGATATCGCCTGCTCTATGACAACAATCCCACCATGTATTTCACATTGTCCCCGGACGCCATGGTGGTGTCCGTCAACCAATTTGGCGCCACGCAGCTGGGCTACCAACCCGACGAGTTGATCGGACAGTCGGTGCTCAAAGTCTTCAAACCTGAAGAGCACTCCACCGTTCTGGCACAGCTGACCGTCTGCCTCGCGAGCCCAAGGAAAGTCTTCCAGTGGGAAATCCAGAAGGTGCGCAAGGACGGCAGCACACTCTGGGTCAAGGAGCGGGCGCAAGCGGTAACGGATCATAAAGGAAACATTCTCGCCCTCGTCGTGTGTGAAGACATCACCGAGCGGCGAATGACCGAAGACTGCATGCGGGAAAGTGAGGAGCGCTGGCGCGCCCTGTTCGAACACGCGGGCGTCGGCATCGCCCAACTCAGTGTGAGCGGGCAATTTCTCCGCGTGAATCCTCGGTTATGCGAAACGCTCGGCTTCTCATCCAAGACGATGTTGAAGCGCACCTCACAGGACTTCGTCCATCCGGACGACCTCGAGGTCACGCTGGCCCATCTCACCGAGTTGCTGGTCGGTAGACGTCCGTCGTTTTCGATGGAGACGCGCTGGCGTCGAAGCGACGAGGTGTGGCTCTGGGTGGAAATGACCGTTTCGCTGGTGCGCGACGCGACCAGCGCTCCGGTCTATTTCATTGCCGTCGTGCAGAACATCGACGACCGCAAGCAGGCGGAGTCCGGCCTGGCCAGAACGACCCAATTACTTCAGACGCTCGTGCAGGAGTCTCCGCTGCCGATTGTGAGCCTTGATCTCAACGCGCGGGTGACCAGTTGGAATCAAGCCGCCACGCGGTTGTTCGGATGGACCGAAGAGGAGGTGCTCGGACGCGAGCTGCCCTACGTGCCGGAGGAGGAAGCCGAGTCTTCCGATGTGTTGTGGAGGCGCGGTCTCCGGGGAGAAGTCCATGGGCCGATCGAGTTGCGCCGGCGACGAAAGGACGGTCGGATGCTCGATCTCCTGCTCTGGCCCGTCTTCGTTCAGTCCGACAAGGGAGACGTGTCCACCGCCATTGGACTCTTCGTCGACCAATCCGACTTGAAGCGCGCCGAAGAGGCGCTCCAAGCCAGCGAGTCCGCCATACGAGAACTCTATGACATTACATCGCGGAAAGTCGCACCATTCGACCAGCAAATCCGCGACTTATTGGACCTGGGACGACGGCGCTTTCAACTCCCCATCGGGGCCTTCATGACCGTCGAGGGAGAGCAATTGGTACTGACCGCCATTCGAACGGATCGACCAATGCTGGAAGAAGGCTCGTTGTTGCCACCCTGCAGCATCTGCACTGAAACCTTGAAAAGGAACAGCACGGTTGCCGTTGAGCGGAGAGGAAACTCCGAGTGGAAAGACGGCTCTCCCTGCTTCCTTCTTGGATTTGAATGCTATCTCGGCACGAGTCTTTCGGTCGGCGGACAGAAATACGGGGCGATTTGTTTCATGGATTATGAGCCCTATCGCGGATACTTTTCGGAGGCGGACAAGGACTTCCTCCTCCTGATGGCCCGATGGATCACCCGTGAGTTGGAACGCCAGAAAGCCGAGCGAGCGCTCCATGAACAGGAAGCGCTGTTGCGATCCGTCATCGAAACCGCGACGGATGCCATTTTCATGAAGGATGACAAGGGCCGTTATCGGTTCATCAACACGGCCGGTGCGCTGGTGATTGGACAATCCTCGGAAGAGATCGTCGGCAAGACCGATGCCGAACTGCTTCCGGTCGAGATAGCACAACAGATCATGACCGACGATCAGCAGGTGCTGTCGGAAGGCGCACAACAGCGAAAGTTCGAAACCCTGTTTTCCGGGGAAGCACGGGCGCAGACCTTTTATACCGTGAAGACCCCGCATAGAGACCATCTGGGGAACATCGTCGGATTGGTCGGCATCGCTCGGGACATGACCGATCTGAAACGCGCGGAAACCGAGCTGCGAAACAGCGAAGAGGCGCTGCGTGCGAGCGAAGAACGCTTTAGCAAGGCGTTTCGCTCCAGTCCCTATCCGATCGGCATCACCGAGCTGGAGACCGGCGTCTGCCTGGACATCAACGATGCGGCATTAGCCGCCTTCGGCTATACGCGGGAGGAGGTCATCGGGCACACGACGTCCGTCCTGGGCATCTGGCCTGATCCCCAGGCACGTCGAAACTTCATCGAACACCTCAAGACCAATGGCGGCGTCAGAAACCTCGAAACTCCGCTCAAGTCAAAACATGGAGAGGTGCGCCAGTTTCTCGCGTCGACGGAGGTGATCGTTCTGAATGGAAAGGAATGCCTCGTCACCATCGGCACGGACATCACGGAGCAGAAACGCGCGGAAGAAGCACTGCGGCGCAGCGAGTTGGCGGTCCGTGAGGCATTTGAGGAACGAGAGCGGCTCAGTCAGGATCTCCATGACAATCTCCTGCAGTCGCTGTATGCCGTCGGCATGGGACTGGAACTCACGAAGCAACGCATTCAACGAATCTCGCGGGCAAATGCCAAACGGCTCGAACAGTCCGTCGGTCAGTTGAACCATGTGATCAGGGAGGTGCGAAGCTTTATCTCCCACGTTCAGCCTCCATTTGGACTCGAGGAGCAAACCATGGCGGATGCGCTTCGCGCGTTGGCCGGATCGTTCATGTCGACCGGCGCGGGCGAGATCGTCGTCGCGGTCGACGACGAAGCCGGTCTGCGGTTGTCCTCCGACCAGCGGACTCACCTGCTGGCGGTCGCCAAGGAAGCGCTCAGCAACAGCATCCGGCACACCAAGGCAGACAAGCGCGTCGTGAGCCTGCGGCGCCATCGCAATAAGATACGCCTCGAGGTGACCGATAACGGACACGGCTTCTCTCCGGCCCAACGGAGAATGCAGGGCATGGGCTTGCAGAATATGCGCGCGAGGGCGAGGAAGCTTCGCGGCCGCATCACGATCAATTCCGTCCTCATGCAGGGCACGACGGTCTTGCTCACCATACCATCCACGTAAGAATTGACAGAGACCTTCAGGCCATCTAGGATACAGCTCCCATCGGGCTACTCCATCCGTTAAGACGTATTCACTGACACCAGGGAGCATCATGGCCGATCAACGCATCGTCTCATCCGCTCCAGAGGACACCACCAATGCGCTGGAGCACGCTTTCGAAGCGGTCGTGTTCGCAAGCCGCTGGATCCAAGCCCCGCTCTACGGCGGGTTGATCGTCGCGGAACTTCTCTACGCGTACAAATTCCTGGTGGAGCTCTGGGAAATGGTGGTGCACATCCATGGCCTTGAAGAAACGAAGTTCATGCTCGGCGTGCTGGGATTGATCGACGTCACGATGGTGGCCAATCTCCTGACGATGGTGGTCATCGGCGGCTATGCCACCTTCGTGAGCAAGTTGAGCCTGGAAGGCCATCCGGATCGGCCCGATTGGCTGAGCCACGTCGATCCCGGGACGATCAAAGTGAAGTTAGCCGCGTCTCTCATCGGCATCTCGAGCATCCACCTGCTCAAGGCCTTCGTCGACGTCGCGAACGAAGACCCCGAGCACATCAAGTGGAAAATCTTCATCCATATGACCTTCTTGGGGTCTGCCATCCTGCTGGCCTGGACCGACAAGATCATGCAGAAGGACAAGAAGCATTAGCGGTATTCCTTGATGGATTGGCGTACAATTGCGCTTCCCCTCATTGGTCTGCTCGCCGCGAGTTGCGCCGCATCCGTCGTCGATCTTCGCGACACTCTCGACCTCAACCAGGCCACCTTTCGCGATAAACTCGCCGCCAGGCAGGATCTGACCGATGAATTTCTCGCCTGTACGACACGGGCCTATGACGAGCGTGCAGCGCCCCCAGCGGACAGACCCACTCCCGAGCGCGATGCACGGGAGGAGGGCCCTCATGACCCGATTCATGCGCTCATCACGCGCGTGAAGGCAGGCCGGCCTTCCCATGCGGAATCGCTCGAGATCCTCGAGGACACGCTGGCCGACTGGACAAGCACTTCCTACCGCCGCTTGGATCTTCGCAAGTTGAAGAAGGTCGTCGACGTCATCAAGCAGTGGCATATCCATTTCGATTTCGATGAAGATGCACTGGCCGAAGACGAGACGCGGTTTGCGCAACTCTTGTTGGCCTATAACAAAGCGTATTTCGGTGACATCGGATATGCGGCGAGCCCTTCGACAGCATCGGGGATGCGGGCGGCCGCCAGGATCACCTCCGCTGGCTTCATCGATCGCAACGGAAACGTCTGGCGATTTCCCGGCCTCTCCGTCGAGATGACCAAAGCACCGGGGCAGCCGTTGACGGCCGAGGCGAGCCGAGTCGATTCCCAGCGGATCGCTGCGGACCTGATCCGGGTGTTCCTGGAGGCCTTTTTCGACGCGGCCTTCCGGGAACCCGCGGTTCAACATGCCACGGCGCTGCAGGTACGGTGGAAGCCCGCCGGCCGGTATCCAGCCTTCGATGCCGATCATCCGCCAATTCCCTTTGACGCGTTGGCACGTGTGACGCGTGACGCGCTCAGAGCCGAGGCCGCCGTGACGGCGGAAGTCGGTAAAGCGGTGCGAGGCGGCAGCGTCTTCAGTGCGCAGAATGAGACCTTCGCCGCTGCATTGGAAACCGCCGCAGGCGTGATCGCGAAAAAACTCGTTGAACACGGAGGCTTTTGCTATTTTCAGACGATACAAGAGAGCCAACGACAGAAGGAGGGCACGAAAAATCAATGAGACAGGTCGCGGTCGTGGTCGGCATCACTCTCCTCCTGGGAGGATGCTTCGCCAAGATTCACGAACTTCCCTCGCAACCGGAATCTGCCGACGCATTGTTTGCTCCGTTGCCTGAACAGGATTTCATGGTGGGATTGGCCGTCTCGGGTGGAGGCAGCCGGGCGGCGACGTTCGCGGCGGGAGCCCTCGAGGCGTTGGCGGAAATTCCCGTTCGTCTCGGGACCGAGCAACGCAGCGTGCTCGAAACCGTCAGCTACATGTCCAGCGTGTCCGGCGGCAGTCTCGCGACCGCCTATTATGTGGCCAACAAGCCGCCCAAAACGGAATCCGTGCTCCGCGAAGGAGGTCTCTCGCCCCGGTATCGTGAATTTTTCTCGGGCTATAAGACGGCGATGCAGTCGAATTTCCAGCGAAGCGCTCTGCTTCGCCAACTCGCCTTCTTCCGTGCCTTCAACCCCACCAAACTCGCGTACTCCCTGTCCGAAGTCTGGGATGAGGACTTTCTGGGTCACATAACCTTTGCTCAGCTCTATGAGCGGGAGCAACGGGGCGATATTCCGCGCGTGATTCTCAACGGCACCGTGTACAACTCGGGCCGGCGATTTGCCTTCACGACCTTGCCCTCGTCCGACTTCGATTACGACTTCATCGCATTGCTGACGAAGGAGCTGAAGAAGCCCGACCGTCCCGTGCCGGTCACGCCCGAGGGCTTGGCCATCATTCAGAAGGGATTGGAAAAAGCCAGCCGTCAGTTCCTTCCGCTCACGTTCGAGCAAATCGGCGCCGATTATCGGAATCTTCCCTTGTCACTCGCCGTGGCAACGTCCGCCTCCTTCCCGCCGGTCGTGGGTCCGGTCACTTATCGGGTGGGAGACAAGCCAACGTACCTCCACATCGGTGACGGCGGACTGTTCGACAACCTGGGCACCGAATCCCTGACGACGTTGTTCCTGAAAAAAATCCCTCAAGGGTCCTCGAAGAGCGGCCTGATCATCGTCATCGACACGTCATTTCCGTTCGATGCGGGCGGCCCCGAGCTTGACAAGAACGAGAAGGGATTTGAGGTGTTTCGTGACGACCCCTCGCGCATCATCGGCATCATGGAGGAGCGGGCGAACACCTACCAGACCTTGCTCTGGCACAGCCTCAGGACCGAAGGCGTGGTGCTTCCGGATTTCGCCCATCTTCGGATCGAGGTCCTCAAGCACGTCGACGCCGAATGGAACGGGTATGGAGATCTGCCCGACGTCTGTCGCGAGGAGTTTCCCAGGGATGTGACGCCTGCCCAAATCAAGGAGGTCGTGAGTCAGATTCCGACGTTGTTCAAGATCAAGACGCCGTGTCATGGGGCGCTGCTGCACAAGGCGGCGCGCAAGGTCGTCGAACAGCACCGTCAGCGGATCGTCAGTTTCATCGAAACGCACCTTCGGAAACCGTCGCCATGACCCATCCGGTCCAGGATGGTCCGTTTTATCTGCACTCGGTTCTCGAAGCCGAATATGTCGCGCTGCATGGCCATCCTCCTGACTCAACGGCGTCCACGCAGAGCAACCCGGTGGCGGCGCTATATCGCCACATCCATAACCTGCCGAAAAAGCAAACTGCGCTCTGTCTTTCAGGCGGCGGAATCAGAAGCGCGACGTTTGCGTTGGGCGTTCTCCAAGGGCTTGCCCGCCATTCGTTGTTAAGGCGCTTCGATTATCTCTCCACCGTCTCCGGCGGTGGCTACATCGGCAGTTGGCTGACCGCCTGGATCCACCGGCATCCGCAAGGCATCGATGGCGTCATGGAGGAATTGCGGCGGCCCCCCCTCAAGCCTCAGGATCCAGAGCCCGAACCCGTGAAGTGGTTGCGCCGATACAGTAATTACCTGAGTCCAAGGCTCGGACTGATGTCGGTGGACAGTTGGACGCTGTTGGGCTGCTACCTCAGAAACCTTACGCTCAACTGGCTCGTCTTCGTTCCGCTCCTTGCGACGGTCCTCCTGGCCCCCCGGCTGCTGGTATCGATCCTTCACTGGAAGATCGCGGATCCCACGCCTCACGCACAATTCATGCTGATCATGGGTCTCCTCTTCGGTCTCTTCGCATTGACGCACCTTCATATGTACAGGCCCAGTCTGGATGAGCTGCGCTCACAACGCGTCTGGGAGCGGTTTGAGCGGCAACAAGGGTTTCTTATTGGCGGCCTCACCCCGCTGGTGCTTGCGGCACTCCTGCTGACGACCGCCTATGCCTGGTATCGCAATGGCGGGGGCACTCTCGACCGCCTCACACTCATACTCGACAGCCGCGGTACATTTGTGTCGGGAGGCGCCGCCATGCATGTCTTCGGCTGGCTGATCGCCGCCTTCCTGCTCCGGCGCTGGCGCGACATGAATCGATGGCTGCTGTACGAATTCTTCGTCATCCTCTGGTCCGGCGCATTCGGCGGGCTCTTCTTGTGGTCCGTGCTGGCAGAGACGCCTTCGAATATTCCGGTGAGCGAATTCGCGGAGTGGTATGCCGTGTTTGCGGTGGCCGGCTTCCTCACGATGTTTCTGCTCACGGCCACCATCTTCATCGGAGTCGCGAGCCGGTACACGGACGATCATGATCGTGAATGGTGGGGACGAGCCGGCGCTTGGATCCTCATCGCCAGCACTTCTTGGACGGGACTCAGTATGCTGGTCGTCTTCGGTCCCGGCCTCCTCTCATACACGCCCGCACTCGTGACCTCGTTGGGAGGGATCTCGGGAGCCATCTCACTGCTGTTGGGCTTCAGCTCAAGAACCACGGCAACGAGCAAGGCAAAGCCGAGCATATTCGACGTGGTACTCGATCGAGCCGTCCGCTTGGCTGCGCCTGTGTTCATTGCCTGTTTGCTCGTGCTCATCACGCTCCTGACGAGCATGTTGATGGACGAGATGGGCGGCCTCCATGACATGCAGGATGGCTCGACCATCGGACTGCGCGTACCCGCTGATGCCTGGGGACACGCGATGGTGCTTCACAACAGTTCGCCATTGCTGGTGATCGAACTTGCGGCAGCCTTCATGCTGCTGGCCGGAGCCATGTCGCTGGTCATCAACATCAACAAGTTTTCGCTGCATTCGATCTATCGCAATCGCCTGATTCGAGCCTATCTGGGCGCCTCCCGACTGGAGGAATACCATGAGAAGCGCCGACCGAACCAGTTCACGGATTTCGATCCAGGCGACAATATCCAGTTGCACCAACTTGCGACGGGGCATGAGGGGATCCGGAAGCCCTTCCACATTCTCAACATGGCCATCAATCTGGTCCGGTCGGAGAACCTGGCCTGGCAGCAGCGGAAAGCCCAGTCGTTTACCGCCTCTCCGCTGTTCTGCGGAAGCTGGAATCTTGCGTACCGACGCTCGAGCGGCTACGGCATCAACGGACAACTCGGCAAAGCCATCACGCTCGGCACCGCCATGGCAATTTCAGGCGCTGCGGCCAGTCCCAACATGGGGTACCACTCGGCGCCGCCCGTCACGTTCCTGTTGGCATTCTTCAACGTGCGGCTCGGCTGGTGGCTGGGAAATCCTGGCAAGGCCGGCCAAAATACGTTCGACCGTTCCTGCCCTCGTATCGCCGTTCGACCGATGCTGGCGGAGGCGTTTGGCTTGACGGATGCCGCGAATCCCTATGTCTATCTCTCGGACGGGGGCCATTTCGAGAACCTGGGTCTGTACGAGATGGTGCTGCGGCGCTGCCATTACATCGTGGTCAGCGACGGCAGCTGCGACACCGACCGCTCCTTTACGGATCTCGGCAATGCCATCCGGAAAATCCGGATTGACCTCGGGATCGACATTGAGATCGAGACGGAACTCCTGGAACTCGAGGCAGGAGAGCGGATGAGCCGTGCGCACTTCGCGTTAGGCTTGATCCGCTACGACCGGGTCGATCATGGAGCCCAAGCGGGGCTACTGATCTATCTGAAGCCTTCCCTCACAGGCAATGAGCCGGCCGACGTCACCGAGTATGCCAGCAGTCACGAAGAATTCCCGCATGAACCGACCGCTGACCAGTTTTTCGACGAATCGCAGTTCGAATCCTACCGCGCCCTCGGCTTTCACGTCGCCGACAAAGTGTTTACGCGTCCCATCACGAACCCGACCGGAGAAGCCGAACAATTGTTCGAACGCTTCCGATCCGCTCGGTCCGAATAACGTCCGCTCTACAATGTCACGTCCGGATTACGTCCAGGCGGGAACGGTCGCGCCGTTCGGCGCCCGCCAGTGAGGCGTCCAGGCGAGCGTGACCAGTTTGACGGTGATATTGGCCTTGGAGGGCTTGAGGGACACTTCTTCGAGCTTTTCCTGCAACGGATCGCTGGCTGCGGCCAGCGCGTCGCGTTCCGCCTTGAATTGCGCTTCGAGGTCGGCGCGCTGCTGCTGCAACGCCGCAACGTTTTCCACCGCGAAATTCACATCCTGTGATTCCTTGAGCACCCGTCCAGCTCCGCGGATCGCCGTGGTGGCCCGGCCGATGTTCGTGGCGCTGATCGCCTTTCGCCCCAAGAACGCGCCCAGAATCGAGGCGCCCACGGAAATCGCCGCTTGCACCTGACTGGAACGGACTTCGGCCTGCTCTTTCTCCCGCCGCTGCTCGGCCCGCCTGACGCGTTCTTCCAGCGCCGCGATCTTCGGCGCGTATTTCCGGCGAAGCGCATCGGCCACCTTGTCCCGCTCCTCTCTTCCGGATTGTTGCAAGCGGACACGGAAGTCTCGCTCCGACTCCCCGGGCCTGGACAGTTGTCCGCTGCTCGGACTCCTGAACAATTGGAGTTTCTGGGTCCGGTACAGCCAGCCACCGAACTCCTTGCTGTAGGCTTCGTAGCTCTTGGCTCTGGTGGCTCCGGCAGGAATCGGGAGATAGTGCCCTGTGTCCTCCGGATTTCGCTCGAGATCCGCGGGGGTCAACTGTGCCGGCACGGCGTGATCCCAATCGACTGTGACGGCTCCCTCGGTCAACGGAACCAGCATGGCGACTTCTTGCGTCGTGTCGATGCCACTGTTTTTGTCGACATAACGCACCTGGGACGAGGCCAACAACATCGGGGCATAGACCAAATCGCTGCCCTCGGGTCTCCCGCCGCGGATTGGCACGAAGTGCTGCGGAACGTCCGGAGGAAGGATGGGACGAGGGGAGGCGGTCGATGGCGGACGGTCATAGGTCGATGGCACAGGGGCGTCCTCCTTTCCTCCGGTTGCTCTATTGACCGTCGACGGTTGCCCTTTTAACGGGTCCATCAAAGTCTTGATTTGCGAGCGCGTGAGCGGACCTCTCAAGTACGAGAGACACCACCGCGTTTCAAACACGACCGGCTCGTCCTCATGAACGTTATTCATGAGAAAAATTCGGTTTCCCAGACCGGCCAACGTTTGCTCCATGCGAGCCCTATCGAATGTTTTTCCTGCGCTCGAGGAGGCCCCTTCCAGACCTTCGAGCACGCGGGCTTTGTCGCGCTCGGTTTGCAGTCGGCCGATAAACCAGGTACCGGTGTTGGCCAGCCCTTTGTAATCAAGGTCCACCGGATTCTGTGTCGCCAACACGACGCCCAGACCGAAGGCGCGCGCCTGTTTCAGCAGCGTGATCAAGGGCAGCTTGGACGGAGGATTGGCGACGGGCGGGAAATAGCCGAAAATTTCATCCATATACAGCAACGCACGCAAGCTGGCCGTTCCCGACTGGGCCCGCATCCACCCGACCATCTGAGTGAGTAACAGGGTCACGAAAAACATCCGCTCGGCCTCGCCGAGGTGCGCCATCGAAAAGATCGCCAGACGCGGCTTCCCGGTGGGCGAGTAAAGCAGCTGTTGGATATCCAACGGCGTTCCGTCCAGCCACGCCTGAAATCCCGGCGCGCCCAGGAGGTTGTTCAGCTTCATTGCCAGGGCAAAACGCTCCTTGGAGGGGAAGAACGATTCGACATCCATCACACCGATCTTGGACACCAGAGGAGACTGAATGGCATGAATCAATGTGGCCAGGTCCAGATCCGTGGCATGCGCCCAGGCATGGCCAAGGATCGTCGACAAGAGGATATGTTCCCGACTTTGAATGGGATCGGCCGCCACGCCGATCAATCCGAGCAGACCGGTCACGGTCGTGCTGATGCGCTCGCGGAAGAGCTCAGAGTCCTTGCGGACGTCTTCGTCGGGTGCCGCAAAGGATTTCAGAATCGACACTGGGAGGCCCGCATTGCTCCCCGGGGTATAAATGACGGCTTCGGCGGAATGCTTCAGTCGTTGGATGCGCGCGCCGTCCTGGCCCCACGCGGCCAGGCCGTTTCTCCAAAGCTCTGCCTGCGCGTCCGCGTAAAGCCCAGGGGTAAGGCCTTTCTTTCGGGCATCGTCTTCATTGATCCAGGGGAGAAAGTCCTCGCCCCTGAGCGCCGGAAACGTCAGCAAAAGATTGCCGAGATCGCCCTTGGGATCAATGATGATGGCGGGAATATTGTCGATCGCCGCTTCTTCGAGGAGCGACAGACAGAGCCCCGTTTTGCCGCTCCCGGTCATCCCGACACACACCGCGTGAGTCACGAGGTCTTTGGAGTCATACAACAACCACCCGGCCTTCGCTTCTTTGGCTGGCAGATCGTAGGGCCGGCCGAGATACAACACGCCAAGTCGCTCAAAGTCTGGCAGTGTTTTGGAACTGTCGGTGGCTTGTTGATTCACCGAAGAAGCCTTCTTGCGTGGCATCGGTCCTCCGTCTGGAGGTACAGGACGATCGACCGCGCATTGTAGGGTGGAGGCTGATCCGCTGCAAGGCCGGGCGAGAATGGGCTGCCGATTGCGAAATGAGAGAGGAAGGATGCCCAGGAGGCGGCGGTGGCCACCTCCCGGGGTCCAGGGGGAATTAACTGCCGCAGGCGATCTTCATGGATTCGATATCGTCCTTCATATCCAGCTTCCCAAGGTTGGGTACGCGCTGGCCCGGCGCAAACGCCAGTTCCGTCCCTTTGAAATCCTTGTCCGAATAGGCTTTGGCCCGTGCATTGGAGCCCACGATGACGCTTTCGATATCATTGTTCCAGTTTTTACCGCCGACGTCTTTCAACGACGCAAACTCTTTTGGTCCTTGTATCTTGTAGTGGGCATCGTTCATGTCGAAGTCGTCATCATCAAACACTTCGACATAGCAGTTCTTGTCGATCACCTGTGTTTCCAAATCCGCAGCCATCAACGGCGCGACGCTGAACGCGATTGCGGCGATCAGTGGCAGTCCCATCTTCAGAAATAACATGATGCACTCCTCCTTGGTTGTGTCTGTATCGTGTGTGCTCTTTTTCGATGCGTGCTTATCGAAGAATGCCGAGAAACCACAGCACGACCAATAGGCTCACCGGAACCCCCAGCAGCCACAAGATCACGCCTTTCCCCATCGCTCCCATGTCTGTTCCTCCGTGTGAAGTTCGTTCGCGTGTCTTATTGCAGGAGAGAAGGCTCTTGCTTCATGACCCCATTCAACACGCTCACCATTCGGAGATGTGCGCGGTTGTCTTCACGAAGATCCGTGGCAAACAATTCCGCATGCCGCTGCTGCAAGATCCTCCCGAAGTCCTCGTATTTTGCCGCGGGCACGCCGTACAAGGCGGCCAGCGACGTGACGTATTGTCCGCTTCCCGCAGCGGCTTCCTGGCGAAGATTCTCATAGGCCACTCCGGCAAAGAGATTGATCTTCTGATCCTGTTTCACCAACCCGTCTTCGGTAAACAATTCGTTCGGCGAGGTGCTCGAGAAGAAGTTGACGGTCGTGTCGATCGTCGCCTTGGTCGTGTTGCAGGCGGCAAGGTTCAATCCGAACACCACCACTCCACAAGCAGTCAAAACACGACGTGCCATTTCCAGTAACATCGCTCCTCCTTTCGAGTAGATAACTCGGCCAGAACAGCGGCCTCCGCCCCGGAACCGCACGAGTGGCCCTAGGTGTCTTGCCTATCGAAACTCCCAGCATATTGGAGAAGCAAAGGGCGGGCCGAACCCGCGAGAGAGGTAGGCCCTACGAGTCGGCTGAAACTATGGTGGTCTTCCTAGCGAGGATCACCGAGTTGAGTGCTCTTTGAACCTACAGCTCGGACAACATGTCTGCTGTCGGGACAGGATGG
>DATEEH010000113.1:0-42707 GCA_035281245.1 Nitrospira sp. | reverse complement strand
ACATCCATGGGCCCGCGTGTCGTGACGGAGACGATGGCGCCCTGCCGCAAATCAAGCTCGTTGGAGAGGTTCCCCGTGCGGATCGACGGGCCTTGTGTATCCAGGAGGATGGGGATTGGAAACTTGACCTTCTTGTTCAGCGTCTTGATGTGCTGAATGACTTTCGCGTGGGAGTCGTGGTCGCCATGGGACATGTTCAGTCGCGCGATATTCATCCCGGCGTCGTACATCTTTTGCAACATCTCATAGGATTCAGTGGCCGGGCCGATCGTGCAGATGATGCGGGTCTTTTGCATAGAGGCTCTCCGTTGGCGCCGGTCGATCCGTGAATTGAGGCGACACCCAGACCAGATAGGAGGAACAGGCGTTATTGTACGTTGTATCGTCGGCGCGGTCTATTGCGAAGTCCTGACCCGTGTTGAAGGAGTTATGCCGAACTGTGCGGCGTACGATTTAAAATGTCAACGTTTTCGTTGCTCCCGACGTTGATTGTCCGACAGAAAGCCGCTTCCACATTTTCGGTGGATAAGTCTGTGGACAATTCTCGCTGGGGAAGCGATTCGTACAATCCCGAAAGCCTCCGGTACCAATCTGCCTATTTTTTAAGCATAGCGGGTAGGCACGGTGTCACCACAACATCTTGTGATTGACTTTTTTATAGTTATCGAACCCTACCATTAGTCAACTCCGAGACAACGTGTCACATTTCATCTGCGCAAAGCTACGTAGTCACCGGCGGAGAAGCCAAGCGTGGAGCCACTTATCCACATTCACGCGTCGTTTGATATCGCCAACATAGCTCGCATGTCGATTCATGATCGCTGCTTCGACTAGGAGTAGAAGCGCGTCACCGGCGTTCATTCAACCCAATGGAGGAAAACATGGCGGACATCAATCATCGAGTGGGAATTAAGGCGCCTCTCTCTCAAGTGTATGCGGCGGTATCGACGGTCGAGGGTGTCGCTGGCTGGTGGACACGACAGACTTCCGGCTCTTCCACAGTCGGAGGAACGATTGGAGTTCGCTTTCACTCGCCGGATGGAAAAGAAATAGGCAGTATGAAGATGGAAGTCCTCACCCTGGATCCCAATAAAACAGTGCAGTGGCGCGTGATATCCGGTCCGGAGGAATGGGTGGGAACCGATGTGGTGTTCAACCTGTCTCAGGACGGCGAGTACACGATCGTCCTGTTTGGCCATAAGCACTGGCGCGAGGCCAACGAGTTCATGGCGCATTGCAGCATGAAATGGGCAATATTCATGTTGAGCCTCAAAGAGCTCGTTGAAACCGGCAAGGGCAGACCGTCTCCCAATGATATAAAAATTGACGACTGGAACTAAGAGCCAGTGACGACGATCAGACGCGACCGGTCACCACCACGTCTCCCTTGTCCGTGGTCCTTGTATCGGCCTCACCTGCTCGCCTTCTGTCATCGGCCACCACGACATGGTGTGACTGCTCCCGCCGGGACTTCACGAAGCTTCTGAAGCGGGCCGGCGGAACTCCCAACGCTCGTTTGAAGGCGCGGTTGAAGGAGGGTTCGGACTCATAGCCCACCGCGCCGGCCACCTCGGCCACGCTCTTCGAGGTGGACTTCAAGAGCTGTGCGGCAAGGTGCATCCGCCAGCGGGTGAGGTAGCCGATCGGCGTCTCCGATAAATAATGCCGGAATCGCTCGGCAAGGACCGAGCGGGAGACACCCACCTCGGTCGCGAGCGAGGCAATCGTCCAGGGCCGAGCCGGATCTCGATGCAGGAGGCCCAAGGCCTTGCCGACGTCAGGATCGCGCACGCCTGCGAGCCAGCCTGTCTGCGCCGGCGGGAGGCTCGCGATGTAGCGACGCAGGGTTTCCACGAACAAGGCTTCGGACAATTTGGCGACGACCGCGGCGCCTCCCGGGCCCGAGGCTTCGGCGTGGTCGATCGAATAGCGCAACGTATCCTCCAGCCATCGGCCCGACACGTGATCGCGAATATTGATCTTGATGATCCCAGGCAGCCCGGCGAGCAGCATCTGACTGAGCTGGGGGTTGCAAGTCATGTAGCCGCAGATGAGCTTCGTCATGTCTCCACCTTGGCCAAATCGATAGAACCTCAGACCTTCGGAGACGATGCGAGGAAGGTGCGCGGCACTATCCATCGGGGGAACGGGTGGGCCGTTTCCCATCAAGTGCGCCTGGCCGTGCGGAAGCACGACGATGTCACCGGGAACAAGTGGCACGCGGCCAGCGTCGTGCTCCAGACTGATGTAGGCAGAGCCTTCGATGACGAGATGGAAAATGATGACGTGTTTAGACTGGACCGCCAGATAGCTGGCCATGGTGTCGGAGTCGGGCTCACGCGCGCACCAGGGTTTTGAGAATTCCCCGTTGAAGAAGATGGCACCGTCGAGTTGCACGGCCTTGAGCACTTCAGACAGCACATCCATGGGAAACTCCACGCTTGGCGATCACCCGTTGGTTAAGCAGCCCCGACGCCTCACAAAACGACCAGCAACGATCCTGTATGTCGTTCACGTCCAGCTTGACGATGTCGATAGAGGTGGGACTGATGACCATGGTATGAACGATCCCTGCATGACGGCTGAAAAAACGGGGCCATTGTAGCTCGTCCGTTCAGTACGGTCCATCTGTCCCTTTTCTCCTCAGATACAGTAGGATAGGTGACCATGGTGAAACGGTTGTTCCTGTACCTCCTCGTCGCCTTGTTGGCATACGGTGTATGGGATTACTTTTTTCTTTCTAAATTGACCGCCCCATTGAACTTCAACTTGACGGACGCTACCAAGAAGCAGAGTGCTGCGTTGGCGCCTAAGGAACAAGCGGTCCCTAAGGAGATCGCTGCATTACGACAAAGGCATCATCTCAGACCGTTAACCGATGCGGAAAGTGGAACGCCGACAAAAAATCTGCCACATGGGATCTATGGGTTCTCAACGTGCGAGGTTCAGACCATCAATACCGCGCGTACGGACAGTTCCTCGTTGGAAATTCATAAGCATCAGGATGGGATCGTCTATTACGTAGGGTACGCCTCGGAAGACCACATCGAAAAATATGTGACCCGCCAGAAAAATTTTCACATTCTCGCATCCCTTGAACCAACGGCAAAGGCACCACTGCTCTTCGAAATTCCGGTGGATTTTGTGTCAAAGTGCACTTCGCGCTCGGTAGGTGATGTTTCCGGCTTTGATCTTTTCGTCACGGCCATTCCCGAGTTGCACACGTTCCGGCGTGCTGAGGCCAAACGCATCCCGAGTGGTTAAGGAGGACGTATGGTCATCAAATCCTATAAGGATGTTTCGCCGACCAAATATGAAGGAGTGTCCGATGGCGTGCAGATTCGCGAGATGATCACCGTACAAGATGGTGCACCCACGTTTGCCATGCGTGTCTTCGACGTGACAGCAGGCGCTGCCACGCCGTATCACACTCATGCCTGGGAACATGAAGTGTACATTATTTCAGGATCCGGACGGGTGCGAGCAGAAGGAGCAGAGACAGCGTTCAAGGCCGGCGATTCCGTCTACATCGCTCCGAACGAACAGCACTGCTTCATGGCGGATTCCGGCGCCCCCGTTCAAATGATTTGCTGCATTCCCTCGAAGGATCAATGCAGGCTGTGAGCCTTGATCAACTTCAGCAAGTCTCTTTCTAGGCCGCCATTCAATCAATTCCTCGGGAGAGCCAAGGGTCATTTGTTCGAGGACTGGGCAAATCTCGGGTAGCGGGTGGGCAGAATTCGGAGGTAAGAGGAAGTACCGTCCGAAGAAGGCGCGGAGCTCGCTCTCAAGAGGGAGGAATGGAATGACGACCTATGTCTACAATACGATGGCGGAAGCGGTGGATGGGCTGCGTCGACGGGGATTCACCACCGAGTTTGCGATTCACCAAGCAAGCGGGCAGGTCACTGCAGGAGATCGATCCTTCAACAGCGATGACCTGACTATCGTTGAACATCACCGCTTCGAAGGACTGTCCGATCCGGACGATTCCTCGGTGGTCTACGCCTTGGAAGCGCCGAATGGACTCAAGGGAGTACTCGTGGATGCCTATGGTGCCTATGCCAACTCGAAAACCGACGTGCTGTTGAAACACATGAAAGATCGTCATGCCGGCGTGGACGACACCGCTGCGTGATCCGCGCGCATCCCGACGACTATCGTGGAAGAAGAAGATCCTATTCTGCGAGTAGGTTCCTATGAAGCAGAACTTCATCGTGGGATTGTGGGCGTGCGGTATCAGGTCAAGGACGTGAGTCGTTCGGTGACCTTCTATACTGAACAGCTCGGCTTCAAGTTGGATCAAAAGCATTTACCGGCGTTCGCCCAAGTGTCGCTTGGCAAGTTCAAGCTCATTCTCAGCGGTCCCGGGGCTTCGGGTTCCCGGTCAATGCCAGATGGTCGCACGCAGGAACCGGGCGGCTGGAATCGCGTGATCCTTCACGTGACCGACCTTCAGGCTCGGATCGAGACATTGACCAAGGCTGGGCTTCATCTTCGGAACCAGCTGGAATTAGGCCCTGGCGGTAAACAGATCCAGTTGGAAGATCCAGACGGCAATCCGATCGAATTATTCGAACCTGCCGGTTAGGTAGTTGTTCCCGCCACGCTGCAAAATTCAGCCCAATGCGTGTTTGTCTGCCCACCAAGACCGCTCACCCTCATAGTCACTTGTAGGATAATGCCTATAGTAATTCCCTGCGTTGTTTTCAGTGATTCGACGGATTGCCTGTCCAGGGTAAGCCATGAATAATCCGCGGGAGGGGGCGGTGTAAGAGATTGAATACGCGAGCACCTTTTTCTTCCAGCCGACGCTTCCTTTGGGATAAGGACGGTCGCAATAAACACCGCGTCGACCGCGATCAACCCAAAGATGGTGCTCCCGTGTCGGCGCCCGGCCGCGCGCCGGCTGCCGATACATCCCACGGACGCATCCTGGAACTGGACGGATTTCGTGCCGCGGCGGTTTTGATGATCTTTGTGCATCATTTGTTTTTCGGCTGGCCTCTGGATCCCGCGGCGTTCTCATGGATGCCACGTGTCGTGGTTGAAGCCATTGCGCATGGATGGCTCGGTGTCGATCTGTTCTTTATCCTGTCCGGTTTCCTGATTACGGGCATCTTGCTCGACTCGCGTCAGAGCGCGCATTATTTTCGCAATTTCTACATGCGACGCACCCTTCGCATCGTGCCGCTTTACTTCACGTGTATCCTGCTGATGTCTTTCGCGTATCCCGGGGCTGGAGCCTATTTCGTCCTTTCCTTGCTGTTTCTGGCGAATTTCCACTACCAATTTGGCGTGTCGGCACCTCATGGCCCAAGCATATTTTGGTCGTTGGCGATCGAGGAACACTTTTATCTCCTATGGCCTTTGTTGGTGCGGCTTCTCACCCGAACTTCATTGTTTGCCCTCACCGTCATCCTGGTATTCGGGACGCCGATTCTTCGCGGCATCTGCGCATACCTGGGGATGGATCCCGAACTCCAAATTTACCTCTACTCGTTCTTTCGCTTTGACGGCCTGGCTCTCGGAGCCATCCTGGCGCTGTGGGTGCGATCGCGTTACTACTCGCGTGACTCCGCATGGACACTTGCCGGCGTCCTGCTCGGATTCGTTTTCCTCGTGACCGTGATCGGTTGGCCGTTTGGCATCATGGGCACAAAAACAGTAGCCAGCCTGGCGTTTCGTTACACGCAGGCTCAATTTGTGTTCGCGAGCGCAATTGCGCTCGCCCTCGCCTATCGCGGCAGCCGCATCACCGGAATACTGCGATCCCGTTTCGCCAGGATCACTGCCGATTTGAGCTACTGTATCTACCTCATCCATCTCGCCTTGGGCGACGCGTATTACTCCGTCCTTCATTCCAGTGGATTGAACGACGAGTATTTTGGCCCCCTTGGTGCCTTGGCTGTCCGCAGTCTCGTGATTGCGACGTTGACCTTCGGCCTTGCGGCTCTGTCCAAGCGATTCCTGGAAGATCCGTTTCTTCGCCTCAAACGATACTTCTAGAAGTCGAGTAAGAGGATAGTGTGACGAGGGGAATGTCGAAGGGAGAAGACAGTACGCGTGGCTCAGGGAGATGGTGCGACACACTCGATCAGCAGCCGTTTGGCCGGGGTACCGCCAATTCCCCCTCGTGCGGTCGTGTCACTTGCTCCCGACGCGGCGGCCACAACCTCGTGTCCACTCGGACAAAGTTCGCGCGCCTGCATCGCGCAATGATCTATGGCCTGACAGGCGACGGCGTAGACCGTTTTGCCGTTTGGTCCCATGAATTCAGTACGGGGGGCGGCGATGCATGACGCCAGAGTGAACAGGGCAAACAGCCCTGTGAGGGTGTTCAGCACTCTCATTTCACTACTCTAGCCAAAGCTTGATCTTCGCGCAACCACGACCGGAAGAGAGCCTCCTATATATTTCTGGCGGGCCGCTCACATCGGCAGTCCGAAGCCGTATTCTTGTGTTCAGGTAGGGAGGGCGGCTATTGTGCAAGCCACCGACGAGGAGGTGGCCGATGCGCCTGAGGGTGCTGCTGGTTCTGTTGGGCCTGGCGTTGTATTGGCCGACTCATGGGTTTGGCTTTACCGCCGACAAACGTGACACCCTGAGAGGACTCAGAGACATTTCAGTGCTCGTCGAATATCTTCCTGACGATGTGGAACGGGAGGGCTTGAATCGTGAGCACCTCCAGCGCGACATTGAAGCACGACTTCGACAGGCAGGTTTGCACGTCTTGACCATTTCGGAGGTCGCGAACGCGCCCGGGGCGCCCTATCTCTATGTGGCCGTCTACCCCATCACAAGTCCATCGGCGAATCTCAATGCATACGCTGTCGCTCTCACATTGAAACAACTGGTCCAACTGTCACGGAATCCAACGACCGAGCTCTTCGCGACCACGTGGGAAGGTCCTGTCCATCTCAGTTCGGTCACCGACTCGAGAGTGCCGGATATTCGCATCAGGATCTTTGAGGCGGTCGGACGGTTTATCGTTGATTACCGGGACGTCAACTCGAAGTGACCGGTGTCGACAGGTGACTTGAGGGCTCATCGCCCGCTAAATCTGCCTCGCATTTCTTTGATCATCTCTTCCAGATCCGCCTCAGCTCGGCTGCGTTCACTGATGAGGCGATCCAGGTTGTATGGCCGAGACGAGGCGGCGAGCGGCGAAGAGGGGGAAACGCTCGGCTCCACGGGCAGGGGAGTGGAGCGGGTAGCGGCTGTGTCAACGGCTGGCCTGTCCGAGGGCGATTTCTGCCGAAACGAAACATTCTGATCACGCAACCACTGCTTGGCTACGTTGGATTTCAACGAGAAACTAATGCTGGTGATCGGCATTCCATCCGACGAGAGGCGGGCGATTGCCGTATTGATCCCGACCATGCGGCCGGACGTATCGAGCAGCGGCCCACCGGAGTTGCCGCGGTTGAGCCCCGTTTCCGTCTGAAACACCGATTTACCCTTCGTGGCGTTGAAGTTCTCAAACTGCGCGCTGATGGTACCGGTCGTCAGGGTCCAAAGCCCGCCCTGTTCCGGATGCCCGATCGCCACAACGCGGTCGCCGATCTCCATCCGATCGGAGTCGTCCAGTTCGAGGACAGGAAACGGTCCCGGCAGCCCATCGAGCTTGAGCAAAGCGAGGTCCAACGGTTGTGAAAAGGCGACGACACGACCCTTGGCGCTCCGCGACAAATCGGTCTTGGGGTCGCCGCTCACGTGGTCCGGCTTCAGATACACGGTCAAGCGGGGATAAGGCTTTCCGGTTTGCTCCTCAATGACGACGTGAGCATTGGTCAACACGTAGCCATCCTCTTGGATAATGGAGCCGGTGCCGCCGCTTCCCCGTTGGCCGCTGTTGGAATATCCGATGATCATCACCACAGCCGGTGCGTCGAGCTCGTAGATCTCGCGAGGCGTCAGACCATGCTCGTTCGCCAGGCCGGGACTGGGCCACAATCCCAGGATGATCGCTATTCTGAGCAACACTCGTGTCGGCAAGATTTCTTTCCCTCTCCCTAGGCTGCCGGCCGGTTCACGTTCCGATGGTAACCAGCATACCCTGGGCGATCTGTTCCTTCAAGGCTTAGCCCTTCTTGCATCTTTTCTTCGGCTTCCACCTCTTCCAACGTCCAGGTGAGGCTGCCGGTTACCTGTCATGCCAAGGACAACGCTCACTGAGAGACGCCAACATGTTGAAGCGCGGTCATGGGACCGGACCTTCTTAGCGCCTCGAGTTGCTCCCGGCTCTTGACGAGAAACGCCCCGGCGAAGGCCAGGGCATTGATTGAAATGCCCTCGAAACATTCTTGCGACCGTGGCACAAGAAGCATCCAGTGGCGCGTCATGAGCAGGTTGTAGGGAGCGGTCGGCGTGCGACTTCCCGCCGTGGCATCAACGGATAGATCGGTCGCGCGAAGCAACTTCCGGTAGCTGGCATGCAAGGAAGCACCGCTGTTTTTTTCCGGATTAGTCCAATCGGGATCCATCGGCGCACACGCATGACGGAAGGGGAGGCCTGATATGGTGCCGGCCATGCCGTCGGGCTGAGGCAAACGCAAGAGACGGTCGATGGGCAGGGGGGCGAGTGTCTGGTCGAGCGGCACCAATTGCAGATGTTTGTGTGACTGGCTGGCTCCGGCCGCGGGTCCTGCATTGTAGAAAGCGAGCCCGTCGATTTCGGTGAGAGCGATGAGAAGCGCCTCGCAGTCTTTCTGCGTGAGCTGACACTGTTGATCTTCGAACGCTCGGGTGACGATCAACAGGTGATGCTCGACGATGTTGAACTTGTTCAGCAAGGCGATGTGTGTCGGCGAGATCGGCGCAACGAAGAGATCGGGATCGTACGGAAGAAAGGGATTGAGCTTCGATGGAGCGGCTTTGGATCTCTCCTTCATGGCCAAGGATTCCAGAACCCGCACCTGGAATGGGATGCCGTTCTGCTCGATCACTTCCAACGTGGTTGGGAGGGATTGTATGGCGCCGCACTGGCGAGCGTGAGCCGTGCGTTCCAACAGAGTGGCCTGCAAGGTGCCCGGTGTCAGCTGTGTATCCTTTTCAACCATATTGAAAATAGTACCAGTCCGCTTTTCCTTTTCTTGCAAGGGAAACACCCAGTTGGAGAAAATCGCGTGAAGGCGCCATGTGAGATACGGAGCATACTTCTTCTCGTCACCATGTAAACCAAAGGAGTCTCATGGTACTCGCCGTTCACATTCGAGTGTTACTGGCAGATGACGAGCCGATGGTTCGGCAAGCGTTACGCAGTGCATTGCGAGGCTATCCCAACATTGAAGTCGTCGGAGAGGCGAGTGATGGCGAGGAAGCCGTTGCAGCGGCCTCCAAGCTCCAACCGTCGGTCATTGTAATGGATATTCGGATGTCAAAGATGGACGGAATCACGGCAACGCGGTTAATCAAGGCACAGCATCCCCAGATTGCCGTTATCGGGCTCTCCGTGCAGCTCGAAGATTACCAGGTGCTTGCCATGCAACAAGCCGGGGCGTTCGAGGTCCTCAGTAAGGATAATGCCGTGACTGAGCTGTATAGTGCAGTCCAGCGAGCGATTGCATCAATTCAACCGATCCTTATCGCCGGAGACACGGCTGCCGCGGCCTAGGCTTTTGTGATGAGCATGTAACAACTTGCCTCTCCGGGCTCTCGCTTCAGGCGAGTCGCATGTTGGCGAGTGAGGCAAAGGCTTTCCCACTGCGGATGTCTGGCTTGATGGTCAGTTCCAGGATTCTGGCCGCAGGGAGCTCTACACGATGGTCTTCTATTTCGTTGGTCGTGTTTGGAGGGCTGAAATTCCACTGCTGTCGTACGATTTCACGGAACGACTCGCCGTTATCCGATGACCAGCGCAGAACGTATTCTTGCGTTCGTTCGGTTTCCAGCTCGACGAAACTTATCCAAATCCTTCGAAGCTGTTGCGGATGATGAAACCAAAGCCGGATGGTTTGATCACCTGGTTCTGCCGCACGCCACCCCGAAGCCCCTCCCGGCACCAAGGCCGATTCGATGGGATGCGAGGCATCCTCTGAAGTGATCTCCACCTCGACAAGTTCTTCCACGTTCAACCAATTGCATTCGGACGCGGCGCCTTCTTGTACGTTGCGACTGATTCGTTTACGCATAATGTGCCTCCAGTCGGTCCTCAAATGAGGAGGCCTGATGCAACGCCAGCATCTTAATTTGGCCACGCTTCACGGTATACTCGGGAAACCCCCTACCACAGCACCGAGATGGAATACACGTCCGGGGGATCTCAAGCGGACAAAGACCGGCCACCGTCGAGTCGGATGGCGGCCGGTCCCTTCCGATGACACCCCAAGGTTCAAAGCATGTGAGCTGCGGCAGCGGTCGATATCAAGGAGCCGAGTTGCTCTTGCACGCCGGCTCGAGCGCGGTCGTACTCCCCCTCCACCAAACTGGTCTTGACTATCGCATCTCCGGCCTGCTCTTGGCTTCGGTGCCAGGCCGCCGTATGGGCTTGCGTTGCGCTTTCGAGTGCCGCTTGAAATCTCTGCGGTGCACCGGCCCGAAATGTACGTTCTATTCGCTTGCCTTCGTTGGCGGCCGTCGCGATGATGCGCCGATTGAAGTCGGTCCATTGCTCATCGGGTAACTGTGGTCTTCGCTTTGCCCTTGCAGTGGCATTGACGATACTCTGTCCTTTGACAAATTCAACACGAGCGGCGTTGCTCCGTTCCTGGTCCTTGCTGTCGTTCACGAGACGTTGAACTGGTTCATTGCCCGAACCCTCGATCCGCTCCGCGGTCAGAGTCTCCGTATTGAGCGTCCTGGCCGCTCGAGAAATCTCCCTTGAATGTTTGTTCTCGATTCTAGAAACGGCCACAACGTTTTCACCCAATTCCTCCTCCAGACTGGCCATGTCTAAATTGACAGTGGGCTGCATAGGTGGTGTCATCTGGAAACTCCCCACTGTCGATAACCACAGGAAAAGCGCTCCAAAGAATGTCGCAAGTCCCCCGGACACCGCCGCAATGTCGACTGGTTCGAATCTACGGTAACGCATGGCGCGCCTCCTCATCGTTGCTGTCCTGATGGCGACATCTCTACTCTATGTGGCGTGCAAGCGATGGACCGGGAAGGCGATTAAAATCTGCTGGAATTTGAAAAGTTTGCGTGTCGGCAACAATGCGCGAAGGGACAGGCGGTCCGATCGGGACATGGTTTACGGGACATATTTTCCAGATCGCGCATTTCTTCCTAATGAATGAATGCGGAACTGGACTGACTCACCTGAGTTTCGGCCGCACGGCCATATAGTCGGGTTCGGGCAACACCAGCCAGTTGGTCACCCCCTTGACGCCTTCCACGCCAGCGACGGCTTCGACTGCCTGATGCCGCTCCTGGTCGCTCGAGACCACGCCGAGCAATACGGCTCGGCGGTCCAGGACGGTCACATTGATCCGGCTGGCCACGACTCCCGGCGCCAGTCGCAAGGCTGTCGCAATCTGGGTGTGAATCGTCATATCCGATATTGTGCTCGAGTCGGCGTCGTGTTGCGGCGGTGAAGTTGGAAGATAGACGTCGACCGATCGAAGACCCGTCACACCACGCGCGATGCGCAGGATGGTCGCCGCCTGGTCGGCCGTTTCAACCCGGCCGATCACGTACCCGCGTTCCATGACCACATCCGGTGACAGGGACAGGCCGGCGATTCCCTCTTCGGCAAGCAAGGCTGCGCGCAGATTGGCCTTCAGCCGATGATCGCGGGCTTGCGCAGGGGCGCTCAATTCGCTCGAGGCCGACTTATACATCAACGAGTAGGGGCGGGCGCCGCCACAGCCCGATGCAGTCACTAAGGTGGCCAGCAGGCAGCCCGTCAGAAGGTGCTTCGCCGTCAATCTTCTCTGGAGACCCACCTGGCACCCCCGATCGTCAAAGAAACGGAGTCAATGTTTCATTGATGCGATGATGAAGCTGATTCCGATCGTCGCGATTGTGGCATGATTTCACACTGTTTGTCTTCGTCGAACGCGTCGTTAGGGCTTTAATATCTGGTTGATGCCAACAGTGTGTGCCGCTATATTGACACAGAGCAGTAGGGGATGGAGTCCCCCGGATAACCGCCATCGCATTGGCTGATGACTCCTACGCGAGACGAGGCCGTCGGCGTAGGCGTGCTGTCATGGCCAGCAGGCGGCACGTTTACCAATTCATCCGGAGGACTTTACATGGAACATGCGTTTACCGTTGCCGCCCTTTGGCTGTTTCTCGCCGTACTCTCTACACTCCTTGCTTCTGCGCTTCGTCTCTCGATTGCCCTCGTTGAAATTTGCGTTGGCGTCCTAGCCGCCTCATTGCTGAGTGCCATTGATGGCAACGAGCTGCTTGCCGCAAATTCAGAGTGGCTCCGCTTCTTGGCCGCCGTTGGAGCCGTGTTGCTTACCTTTCTGGCTGGTGCTGAACTCGATCCCAAGGTCATGCGGACCAAGTTGGTCGAAGTGAACCTCATCGGCTTCATCGGATTCTTCGCTCCCTTCTTGGGCTGTACCGCCCTGGCATACTACGGACTTGGCTGGACCGGCGATGCAAGTTGGTTGGCAGGAATTGCGCTTTCTACCACATCAATGGCGGTCGTCTATGCCGTGATGCTGGAAACAGGGTTGAACCAAACGGAGTTCGGCAAGGGAATCCTGGGTGCCTGTTTTATGAATGACCTCGGAACCGTTGTCGCACTCGGGCTTTTTTTCTCACCGTTCACCTATAGGACCGTGATCTTCATGGCGGTTGCCGCCATCGTCTTAAGCACGCTTCCCGCGAGCACAAACTGGTTGACGCACCGGTACGGTCACCGTACAGCCGCGATTCGGACCAAATGGATTATGCTGAGCCTACTAGCTCTCGGCGCGCTGGCCCTGTGGTCGGGCAGTGAGGCGGTCTTGCCGGCCTATGTGGCCGGAATGGTATTGGCAGGGGGCGCTGCAAAGGATATTCATTGGATGCGTCGCCTTCGTACGCTGACGGTGGGATTTCTCACCCCTTTTTATTTTCTCCGTGCCGGCACCTTGGTCTCCCTCCCGGCATTGGTCGCGGCCCCGTTTGTGTTTTTGTCGCTGTTGGCGGGAAAGGTCGCAACGAAGATCTTCGGTCTGTATCCCTTGATCAGCCTCTTTCGGCACCATCCAAAGGAGCGGTGGTTTTATACGTTGTTGATGTCCACGGGATTGACCTTTGGCACGATCTCCGCACTGTTTGGACTCGCGCATGGTCTGATCAGCGAAGAGCAATATTCTTTTCTGGTGGCAGCCGTCATCGCGAGCGCGGTTGTACCAACCATCATTGCTGGAAGAGCGTTTCTGCCCACTCACTTGATCAAGGCCGGCCCACACCTTCACAGGACAAGCCGGTTGCCTCCCGGTCCAAGTGAGGAAGGCTGATTGAGTTAACGGGGCGGCTTGGCGCCTGCGGCGAGCAAGAGGTCGACCATGTCCGAAAAGCCGCCTTCGGACGCGTAGTCGATGGGGCGTTTGCCTGCCTTATCCTCGACGTCGAGGCTGGCCCCGTTGGAGAGCAGCACCTTCACGACCATCGTATATTCCATTCCGTAGAGCAACTTCGCGAGATTGTGTCCCTCATGCGCCGCGCGAGAAGCGTTGATTCTCTGTGCGCCTCCTTGCGCAACCAAATGCAGGGGCCGCAGGCCATGAGGATCGACGGCGTCTGACTTTGCGCCGGACGCGAGGAGTGTCTGAACGGTGCCGGCGCCTGCAGATCGAGCAGCCAAGTGTATCGGCTGCATGCCGACGTTGTTTGGCGCATCCACCCTTGCCCCTGCGCGAATCAGATCTTTCACGATTTGACCGTTTGTTGGATTGGCCACCGCGATGTGAAGAGGTTCATTGCCGTCTTGATCGGCAACATCGACTCGTGCCCCCGCATTGAGGAGCGCACTCACGATGGCGGTCTTGCCCGATGCGGCGGCGAGGTGCAAAGCCGTCTGTGGTTTGCCGGCTCCCGCATTCACATTGGCCCCGGCCATCAGCAATATTTTCACCACGTCTGCTTGACCGAAGGCGGTCGCCACCTCCAGGACAGTCCTGCCCTGTTGGTCGGTCGCCTCTATATTTGCCCCTTCGTCTATCAAACGTTTCACGGCATCGATCTTCCCGATCTGTGCCACGACGATCAACGCTTGATCCGTGATCTCATCGGCCCGGATACCTTCCCATGGAAACATGAGGAGTCCCGCGGTCGCCAGGCCCACCCAAGCGACCCTTCTCCGTCGTCCATCGTTCATCATTGGCGTCACCGTTGTTGAACGTGTCCATGCCTCGACTGCGAATGCCAAAACATTTCAAGTGATGCTTCAGAAAGCATAGCAAAAGAATAGGAACTTGCTACTTTTTGCGAGAATTGCAACAACCAGCTATGCGCGCGTCACGGACCTTCCCATCCCATGTCACAGGGAGACCTCCTTGCTTTTGGTGCGACCGGTCTTATTCACTGATCCGGTAACCTCGGCCAATGAAGAGATCGCCGGAGAGCAGAAGGCATGGCAGGATGTATGGGAGACACGCCGATCCACAGGACTGATTGAAAGGGAGCCTATGCAAACGAACTTGGAGTATCTGAGTTTGGTGGATCATGACCCGGAGGGGATGAACCAGGCCCCAACCCCGCCTCAGTCCGACCGCGACCTATTGGATGCCTATTCGCGAGCGGTCACTGGGGCAGCCGAGACCATCAGTCCGGCTGTCGTGCACGTGGAAGCACGACAGCGGGTTGGCGGATGGAAAGGCGAACGGGTCCACGAAGGCAGCGGGTCAGGGTTCGTCTACACGCCGGACGGGTTCATTCTGACGAACAACCATGTGGTGCATGGGGCCGCGGAGCTGCGCGTCATGCTGACGGATGGACGGGAATTCGAGGGGCAGTTGGTGGGCAATGACCCGGATACGGATCTAGCCGTGATCCGAATTCCAGCCATGGGTCTTGCAGCCGGCGCGCTGGGGAACTCACAGCGGATTCGGGTAGGGCAGCTCGTCGTCGCCGTCGGTCATCCGTACGGGTTTCAAACCACGGTGACTGCCGGAGTCGTCAGCGCACTTGGACGGTCACTCCGCTCCCAATCGGGCCGCCTGATCGAAAACGTCATTCAAACGGATGCGGCGCTGAATCCCGGAAATTCCGGGGGACCGCTGGTGACATCTTCAGGAGAGGTCGTGGGTGTCAATACCGCCATCATCCGGTCGGCGCAAGGACTGTGCTTCGCCATCGGGTCCAACACGGCGCGCGATGTCGCGATGCAACTCATGAAGGAGGGTCGGGTGCGTCGCAGCTACATCGGGATCAGCGGACAGACGATTGCGCTGCCTCGCCGCTTCGTTGTGCATTTCGGGTTGGCCAGGGAAACGGCCGTGCGGATTAGCTCAGCTGAACCGCATAGTCCGGCGGCGCGCGCGGGTTTGCGAGAGGGCGATGTCATCGTCGGATTTGGGAGCCAGTCGGTGGCAGGAGTGGATGACCTGTATCGTGCCCTCACGTGGGAGCGGATTAGTGCGGTCGTGTCGATCACCGTCATCCGGCGCGGCGACAAACTGGCCGTTGACGTCGTCCCGGTCGAGAAAGCCGGATGAACTAGTGCGTTGAGGAGGTGAGTCGCGAACGGGCAAGAGTAATCACCCACAATCCCAGCAAGACATCAATACTCCCACAAAAGCTTGGCCACCAGGTTGGGACGCCGGAATTCTCAATAATACCGTCATGCACAAGATCAAAGAAACCGTGAGCAACGATCCCAATCCCTACGAGCGTGGGAAGAAGAAGTGCCCCAACGATCGCGACAATGGAAAATGCAACGGCAATCACCAGTTCCCAGATCAACGCGTGACCGGAACCGCCTAACACTGCAAACAGCACATAATAGGAGGCGATGATGACGAGAACAGTGGAATAGAAGCTGCGGTCTTCATCGAAGCGTGTGAACTTGGCCAGTGCTGCAATTGCAATGGCAAGGAGAACGCCGACAACAATGGGTATCAAGTAATCGCCCCGCCCTGTCGAATGAGGACCATTGTACGTTTTTGACACGGGCTGGTCTATTGCCGCGGCCGCACCGGAGTTGCGATCGACGTGAGCAAGGGTGGGAGAGAACGTTCGTCGGTTGGGACGAGGAGAGGATGAGAAGGGGCGCCTTATGCAGGCGCCCCCGTGTCCGGATCGTCGCAGTTAGAACCGATTGTTGCGACCGCCGCCGAAACTATTCCCGCGTCCGCCGCTGCGGGGTTCTTGAGGCTTCGCTTCATTCACGGTCAAAGAGCGACCGTCCATTTGCGAACCGTTCAAGGCGGTGATGGCCGCCTGGGCCTCTTCCGGCGTGGACATTTCCACGAAGCCGAAGCCTCGCGACTGTCCCGTAAACTTGTCTGCAATCACCCGCGCCGATTCGACAGTGCCGTGGGCGGCAAACAAGGTGGTGAGTTGTGCCTCGGTCGCCGCATAGGGCAAGCCGCCGACGTATAGTTTTGAACCCATGAGGGTTCCTCCTTCTGAAAGTGACATTGTCTGATACGCGAGATATGTACGAGGAAGGAGAGGCCGAAGACGCAATCAGACGGCGGCTTAGGTCAGGCTTCCAGATGAGATTCTCGTGACAGCAATATCGGTGATGGGCCGTGTCAATGTAAGGTTTTCATGCGAGGCCCGCCGCAATGAAACAGCCCATACCATAGCAGGTCGAGGTCGAAATAACTAGTGGCTGGGAAAATGGCTACCGGCTGCTGGGCGCATTAGAACAGCGGGGATTGCGGCCCCCATCGAAGTCCCGCCAAATCCGGGTCTTCTCCTTCCGGATGCGACTCCCGCGCCGCTTTCTCAGCCTTGCGAAGCGCTCGCTTGGCTTCCTTTTCCTTGCGCTGCATCTGCAAGGCCTTTTCCCGATCGCGTTTTGCCACGGTTGTCTTGCTTGCTCGTCCGATGGCTGCCTCCTTCGTGTTGGCGAATGGTACGTTTCCTATTATTCGGTTGCGCCCCGGCGTCCCACACGGCTTCCTGAAATGGTTCGTTTCTGGCCGCGTCCTTTGGCCTGTTCCCTGGAGGGCGGCGGAGTCCTGACGCTCAAGCCTTGTGTCGCAAGGAACGAAACCTCGCTTCTGATCCTGTCCATCGAGATGGTTTCCTCGATTGCATCCGGGTGGGACAACCCCATCAGTTCCCATCGAATTTTATAGGTCGGTTTGTTTTTCCTCTTTTTTGCACTGCCGCCCCGCTTCCATACATTCGACACTTTCATTGGCACTCCTTTCATGGGTCTCCGTCCGATTCCCCGACTACAAGGCGTCCCATAGGGACTGGCAGAATGTGAGAGCCGGAACCGATTTTCTGGTCGACGGCACATCAGAGGCAGCGTAAGAGCAACCTAGGAACGGGATCGCGCAAAAACGGGAGGAGGGAGCGCGAGGTAGCGGGATGTAGCTCGTACGGGCTATCAGATTAACACGCGCCCAGGCGCGCGTCAAACGGCGGTCCATGCCTTTCCCTAGTTCAACGTCGTGCGCCTCTGCTGTATGTCTCTGACTCAGAGTCGGTTCAATTCGTTTAATGAGGATGTACGATGAGTCTACATGACTATAAAGGACACCAGATTACGTTGATCCCAAGCCCGGAAGGTTCGATGTGGGCGTGCCAGTATGTGATCAGAACGCATGGGAAGGCAGAAGTCGACGGCTTTCCAGGCCGCACCTATTTTTCACGTGAAGAAGCCGAGTCTGCTGCACTGGCCAGAGCGAAGTGGGTCATTGATGAATCGCCGAGAACCCCCTCGCAGGAGTGAAAAAGGGATGGAACGTCAGTTCAAAGTCGGGGATCATGTGAGTTGGAACTCTGAAGCAGGCCGCGTCCGTGGAACGATCAAGAAAAAGGTCACGTCGCCGATGAGGTTCAAGACTTATATGGTCCGTGCCTCGAAAGAAGAGCCGCAATATCTGATCAAAAGCGACAAGACCGATCACTTGGCCATGCACAAAAGTACGGCTCTCACAAAGATCGCCAAGAGGCATGGAGTTTCGAAGAACCGGTCAACTCATCGGCGCTAGTCTTCATGCGTAGGGATTCCAAAAGACATATGGATTCATGACAACCGATCGCGACAGCCTTTGGGCTGGCTTGGACGAAGCCGGCGCAGCGACGCTGAGTCTAAGGTAGGACCAGAGCTTTGATAATCTTGCCTGTTTCCGCATCGACGCGGATGGTTCGCGACTTATTCAGGTTATCGATGATCTCGATTTCGTAAAAGACTCGGGTCCCCGCCTGTCTAAGTTCCGCCCCTACGGCTCGTCCAGGTCCGTCCGTCTCGGCAATCTGGGCAGCCTGCGCGAGCGTCACGGTGGCGTGACGCAGCCAATAGCCTTTTCCCTGCTCTTCCGCACAAGCGCCCAACGTCACGGCGGACAAACCGATGAGCATGCTCCAGAATCGGCGCAAGTTCGCAGGCATATTCATCACTGTGAATGCACTTGTTGAGTTGGTGTGAGGGCTGGGTGCTAAAAAAATTCCTTGGGAACTTTTTTGCTTTTGAGACTTAAATCAGGAATGACCTGAGACAATGCATACTGGTAATCGTGGAGTGGCAGAGTCGTGCTGCCATAAGCCCCTCGAGGTGGAATCACATCCACTTTGATTTCGGATCCTTTGTTCGACGAAGTGACTACGATCTTGATATGGACCTTAGCGGGTCCAATGGCAGTGACCATGCCCATCCGCTCACCATCGATGGTTCGCGACCCTTCACTCGTATTTTTTTGTTCGGTACGTTCGCCGACTTGGTATCCAATCATTTTTAATGCGGTCTCAGTTGCCTCAACAACAGTTTCGCCGGAGCTTTTCGTCTCCAAGACGGCACTCGAGATCTTGTCAGAATTATCACAGCCTGTGGCAATGCCGAGGAAGAGAACAAGGCCAACCAGCGGTCGGCCATTTTCGATGATCATCACATTTCTCCCAGTGCGCACCAGAGCGTACTCTAGAGCCGGCATCGGACTCAATAGGCACGCCGCCACGCCAAGCAAAACCCATCAATTAAAACCCTATACATTTGTTGACTTAGGTGCAGCGTATCTGTAGAAATGCGCTCCGAAAACAAGCAAGAACTTCGATGGGAGAGGAGACCATGGAAGAGAATCCTCGCCATGTGACCGGTATCTCGCGTCGCGACTTACTTCGGATGAGTGGCTTGGGGGTCATGGCGCTAGGACTCGGGCTTGGGACGGTGGCGCACAGTCAGACTCGTGCTGAGAAGCCCGCCCGCGGTGCTGGAAGCTCCAGAGGGCCGTATAACATTCTATTCTTCCTCACCGACCAAGAACGCTTCTTCAGGGCAGGAGAATTGCCGGGCGACTATACGCTTCCGGCACATGAACGATTGATGAAGGAGGGGACAACGTTTCTGAACCACCGAATCAACTCCTGTGTCTGTACTCCGTCCCGCTCTGTCATCTATACCGGCCAGCATATTCAGCACACGCGGATGTTCGACAACACCAACTTCCCCTGGATCAAGAGCATGTCCACCGATATCCGAACTCTCGGAAGCATGCTGCGCGAGGCCGGCTTTTATACGGCCTATAAGGGAAAGTGGCACTTGACCAAAGAATTCGAGATGGTCAACACACTCGGCACTCCGACGAAGATTTTCACGCAGGAAATGGAGGCCTACGGCTTTTCCGATTACTTCGGCATCGGCGATATCATTGCCCACACGCAGGGCGGATATCTCCACGACGGCGTGATCGCGGCAATGGGAGGAAGTTGGTTACGGGGCAAGGGACGAGAATTGGCGATGGAAGGCAAGCCGTGGTTTCTCGCCGTGAACCTCGTCAACCCGCACGATGTGATGTTCTATGATACGGATGCTCCGGCATCCGTGGTCCAGGCTCGACGCGGTCTTGCTCATGTGGCACGTGATCCAATTGATCCCTTGTATGCGAAACAGTGGCAGTTTGATCTTCCCCTCAGCCATGCGCAGCCGATTGACGCGCCGGGCCGTCCGCCCGCGCACCACGATTTCCTCCGTTCCCACGACGCCCTCGTCGGACGAATTCCAAATGAGCCAGCGCGCTGGCAGCGTCGGCACAACTATTATCTGAACTGTCTCCGCGACGTCGATCGGAACATTGCAACAGTGTTGGCCGAACTTGACGCGTCCGGACTGGCCGACCGGACAATCATTATTCTCACTGCAGATCACGGAGATCTCGATGGCGCACACCAACTACACGCAAAAGGCGCCGCCGCGTATCGAGAGCAAAATCATGTCCCCCTCATCATCTCTCACCCCGCCTACAGAGGCGGCCAACAGTGCCGCACCGTCACCTCTCATCTTGATCTCGCTCCCACCTTGGTTCGCCTCACTGGCATCGGAGACGACCAGTGGACGAGGATTGTCAAAGGGCTCCCTGGGAAAGACCTATCCGCTCTGCTCGCCAATGCTGAACAGGCCGACGTGCATGCGGTCCGGGAAGCGGCACTGTTTAATTACAATATGTTTGCGTACCTGGATGGAGACTTTCTCTACAAGGCGGTGGAGCACATCAATGCGGGCGGAAAACCGGCAGAATTGAAAGCGGCGGGCGTCGTTCCGGACATGAACAAGCGGGGCGCAGTGCGGTCGGTGTATGACGGCCGGTACACCTTTGCCCGGTACTTCTCGCCCAAACAGCACAATAGGCCGACAACTCTCGAGAATCTCTACCGCTTCAACGACGTGGAACTTTACGATCTCGACTCGGATCCGCTTGAACTCAACAACCTTGCAAAGGATGCCAAGCGGCATGGAGAGCTGATCCTCGCGTTGAATGAGAAACTTAACCGACTCATGGACGCCGAGGTCGGGGAGGATCGGGGCCAGATGCTTCCCGGTGGTATCGACGCTGGTTGGGAGGTCACGCGTGAAACCATGGCTCCCTAGTGTCCTGGCCGTGCGGATGATCCCAGTGGGTCTTTGTGGAGGGAATGATCCACAAGCGGTGTTCACCCGTGCTGCGAGATAACTTCAGCTAGCGGATGTCTTGAAAGAATTTCAGGGGAAGGATTGGCAGGTGGAATTCGACATGGAGGATGATGAGAAGGACACGGGCGAAACTGTGCCAAATCCCCATCTTCACAAATTTGCGGGCGTCGGTGATGACGGGAGGGGACAGTAACAGCGGCGTGGTCACCTTGATGAGTCGTTCGCAGAAGGCAACATCCTCCAAGAACGGTTGTTCAGGAAAGCCTCCGATCTGCTCGAACAAGGTGCGTCGGACGAAAAGGGCTTGATCCCCATAAATGATTCGGCTTCGTCTGCAGCGAAAATTGTTGAGGAAAGAGATCAAGCCGAGTCGCCAGTCGGTGCCCGAGAACTGATGCAGAAAACCTCCGGCCTGGATCGTCTGATCGGGCTGCATCTCGTTCAACCGCCGAATCGCGCCCTGCGGCAAGATGGTATCGGCATGAAGAAAGAGCAACCATTCACCATTGGCGGCCTTTGCCCCCGCGTTCATCTGTGTTGCGCGACCTTTGGGAGCGGTCAGCAGCCGGCGTGATGGGTCGGGGACGCAGACCTCGTCCTGTGCCTCATCGCTGAACCTAAAGGATTTTGCGATGGCGCGAGTGCGATCATGACTGCCACCGTCCACGACGATCGCTTCAAAGACTCCCTCTTGCCGTGAAAGAAGATCCAGCGTGTAGGGCAGCGCCTGTTCTTCGTTGTAGGCGGGGATGACGACCGACACCATGCCGCCCTCTTCCATTAGTGACCCTCGCCTTCGCTCTCCGGAGAGAGCCACGGAGGCAAAAACTTCTGCACATCGTCCGCCCAGGCTGCAGCGTCCTCGTCAAGGGATTCGAACAGGCCGCTCAGGGCGAGAACCATCTGATACGCCAACCGGCGATAATCTGTAGCGAGACTGCGCAACGCCGTGGCATTGGTCCGACTTTCTGCCATGGCCCGCTCCAGCATTCGCCTGCCGAAGCCGTGATGGGCCTCCTCCTGATGAAGGAGGACGCGCCGCAGCCGGCCAAAGGGGGCCGCCCGCTTCGCCAACCCGGCCTCGATCCGGAAAAGGATGGCTTCGCCCAATCCCTCCAAGATCACCTGCTCTGCCAACACGCTTTCGATCAGGTCCTTGCGCGACAGGGCATCGAGGAGCCTCGTTCGATACTCTTCCAGCGGAGGAAGAGCCGGCTCGCTGCGGCGATGTCTTGGGGCGAACCAGGCGATGAATGTCTGAAAGACCATCGCATGCATGGCTTCCTGGCGGGCCTGCCCCAGCAAAAAAACCCGCTCACGCGGATCCGTCACCAAGGCAGCCTGAGCGGTTGCACAGGCCTGTGCCAATCGCTCTCCATGAGTCAGAAACGTCAAGAGCCTCGCAATAGGCTCTTTTTCCTCAGCGCGCACCAGCATGAGCTGCCTCCTTCGGAGGGGGACCGTTGAGACGCCAGTCGTACTTCAAATACTTGATCTCGTAGAGGCCGGCTGCGAGATCGTGGGAGAGTTCTCTCTCGTGCACGTATTGAGCGACGAATTGCACGACAGAGCCAGCACTTGCGGCGAAATCCTCTTCGAACCAATCGAAAATCTTCGAGAGATAGGCGGTCCTCGTCTGTTTGTCAAAGCGGTTTCTCGACGGATCGTTGATGAACGCGCGAGCGGCTTCGTCCAGTTGCCGATCGAGTTCCTGCCCTTCGTAAGCCCGCGATGCCAGCTTCGGGCAGGAAGAAGAGGCACAGACAATCGCAAAATGGATGCGCGGCTCACGGAACTGCTTGCGCAGAATTTCGTGTTCGACATCGCTGAGATTGAGTGGGCTTCCGCCGATGCGATAGGTGTGTGACTTGAAGAAGCGATACCAGCCAAGATAGGGTTCGGGGCTATATCCGTCCAGGATGCCTTGAATCGCACAGGCATTGTAGGCGTTGATCCAAAACGCGAGCCGGTCATCCCGTGAGCCGAGCAAAGGATCCACCCGATCAATCTGGGCCAGATAGGCGGCAAACCTGTGATCCATCTGGACGGCGGGATAGTTGACCTGGCCATCGTGGACCGCAGCTCGTAACACATCGCTGAGCATCTGGTGGGACACGTGGGCCGGATCGATGGGGTCCGCAGGGACAAATCGCTCAGGCACGGTAGAGCAGCCGCCGCCCACCGATCCTGTCAAAAGCAGCGCACACGCCCACACGGCTAAATCATTCGTCGCTTTCCCGCGCTGCGGGTCTAGAAACGGCACGGAAGGCGGTGTCCTTTATCTGACGCTCGGAAATGCAATGTGCCGGTCAAAGGAACACCGATATTACGCTTTCATGGTCGTCATGGTCCATCCTGTTGTTCCTGACACCTTTGCAGGCTCAAGGGGGCTTGCTAGGTCTGAGTTGTCCGGTAAAGACAGTAGACTGATTGCATGGAAATGTGAGAGAAGAACAAGCATTCGATGACTAAGGAGGTTCAGGATGCGTATTCTCTGCGTTCTGCCCTTTGCGCTCATGGCCGTTACCATGGTCGCTGGTTGTGCCGATGATCCTTATGCCGGCCGACAACGACCCGCCTACAGCTACGAGAACGTCGACATGGGATCGCCTCCCTCGGGCAGTTATCGTTTCGACGAACGTCCGCCAGCTTCAAACACTGATCCTTATAGCCGTAGTCAGCCCGGACGCTATTAGCGGGATGCCTGAAGGGAAACTGCTAGCCGCACGCCGTGAAACGGTTCCCGTCACATCATTACTCGACGGCCTGTTCCAGTAGTAGACCGACTGAGTGAAGTCTGGATGTCAACTCAGCCGGCACATGATGGCGCTCCTGAAGCAACTCCGGCGAGTTGTAAGTGAGCCATACCTGACCGTCGGCATCTTCCCAGGCCAAGGCTTTCATCGGAAGATCAATGGCTGCGGTTGGTCGTGCCACCATCAACGCTGTTCCGCCCTTCGGGTTGCCGAAGATCAGCAACTGTGTGGGCTTCATTGTCAATCCCACCTTTTGTGCCTCTCCACCATGGTCAATCCGAGCAAAAATCTGCATCCCTTTTGCCGTGACTGCCCGTTCGATCCGGTCGAGTGTTTCGGGAACTGAATACTTGCTGGATTTCGTCCGCAAATTGCTATCGGCCTGCGCTGCTGCTGCCAACAGGGGCACGACCGTTAGCCCACAAAGAAGACCGTTCCGGAGTGCTCGACAGAACCTCATGAGTCACCTCTTTCTTTGACAAAACGAAACAGGGTCAAAGGCTAGGCCGCACGTCGCGATGTGTCAAGTTTGCCGATCCTGAGGAAGGATGCGTGGGCTTGGGCTGGGGAAGATGAGATCAAACCCATTGCGGCGGCTTCATCAAGAGACATATGCTGGAGTGACTTGTCTCAGGAAAGGAGGGCCCTATGATAAAGACATTCAGTGTCCTAAACTCTTGTTTCATCCTTGCCATCGCGGCTGGCCTTTCACAAGCCCAAGAGGTATCTCCTGCCTCGCCCGCTCGACCGGAAGCTGCCGCGAAAGCCACTGCCGCGGACGGCCATGTCATCCACGTCACGGCACCGCACTTGATCGATGGAAAGGTACGGGGACCATTTCATCACTATTGCAAGATCGTCACTCCTGAGCCGTTTATTGAATGCCTTCTCTACGAGACGGACGACAACAATGCGAAGCTCGTCGGTGTAGAGTATATCGTCGCCAAAACGGTCACTCGCAACGAGAAGGTCCTTCCCAAGAAGGTGTGGAAAAAAGTTTGGCATGATCATTCCGTGGAAGGTGTCATAGGGAATATCAAGATACTGGATATGTCTCCTGAGCAGGCCAAGGAGTTCGCCGACACGGTGGCCAAGACCGATGGGATCATCTTTTCACTATGGCCCGAGGGCGCCAAATTGCCGACCGGCAAAGTCAGCATTGGCACGATGGTTGGGCATGCCGTACACCAATGACACCTACGCGTTCTACTCCTCGTTTCTGGCCTGGTCTTCCATATTCGAATGTTTTCTAGGGTCGGGGGTCACGCGATGCAATTTTTGCGAGGAGCTCGATGCAGTAGTACTCAATCACTCTCACTTCTTCGTCGGTCAGCGGCCTATGCGTCGTCATCGACGATAAAAGCGATTCACATGAGTCAGAGAATTTTTGAACGTTGGAAGCAAGTTCCATTAACACCTCATTGTTTACATCAGGTCCACCACCACTCGCCACGAAATCTCGAATGCCCCTATTTTCGCACGCAGCGCAAACCGGTTCGTGCACCTTTCGGCGTCGGAACACGGACAGGAATATCGACAAGAGGATTCATCATGGCACAGGTCATGTAAGGTCATGGTCTTTCATGGCGTTTTGGCACCGAAGCCTGCCAGCGATGTCGTTTTTGGAAGGCGACCGCGGCGATCGCTCTCTCCACCGCCATACCCAGTTCGTGCCCAGGGAGAGTGTCTTTCAATAAATAAGCCCAGGCTCCATTGGTCATAGCAATTCGCCTCGTCACTGGCAGTGCACGACGGGAGAAAAGAATGACAGGAAGCTCTTGACGATACGCAGAGGGGATCAGGCGGGTAAGTACTTGAAACCCTGACATGTCGGGCAGCGTCAATTCCAGCACCACGCAATCAATCCGTTGAGACTGACAGATGGCAAGCCCTGCTGCTCCTGTTTCTGCTTCCAGGACGGAAAAGGTCGGTGAGGAGATGGTCAGGCGCTCAGTCCAGTATTCTCGGTCCTCTTTATTTGGGTCGATCAATAGAACGCGGATAGGGGGAGGATGGCTGTCCATCTCTGTCCCTCACAGTGCAGCGCGTAGAGCAGGAATATGAATAAAATGTAGGAGCGGCGTAGGATTTTGTCCATCAGCGATGGCCTACAGTATTGTGCGATTGCGTGACCGTTCAAACTGCGGGTGTGTGCCGTCGGCGGGCCCTTTTCAGGAGATCTCCCGTCTGCCGGGCTCTTTCTATGTTGAATCCTCGCGTCGGTGGCATGACCAGGTGAGAGGGAAGGAGTCAAAGAAATAACCAGGCGAATACCTCACCCAGCGTCGACCACTCTTTTATGCGAATGCGCTTGTGCCCTTTTATGTGCCAACGTGCTTCTTCAAGATCTCTGAATCCTTGATCGACGGATCGTTCGGAGCCAACTCCAATGCCTTCTTGAAGGAAGCCGTGGCGTCCTCGTGTTTACCCATTTTGTCCAAGGTGAGTGCGACATTATAGTGCACGACCGCGGAATTGGGATCGGCCTTGACCGCTTTCTGATAGTGTTCCATTGCAACATCCCAATGGCCTTGCTGGTAGTGGCCAGTTCCCTCATCATTTTCCATCCGGGCGGAGGAGCTCGCGGGAGTGACCAACGGAGCATCGACTGTCTTTCCGGCTTTTTTGGACCCATATCCGCTCTGTCCCGAGTCACACCCGATGGTCACGTTGAGAAGAACGAAGAGAAGAGTAAGTAATAGAGAGCTGGGTATCATGGCGGTCCTCCTTTGGTAAAAACATCGCATTAGTCTAGTGCAGAGCGATACACCTTCGTACAAGGGGTATCCCGAGGCTCAATCATGAATGCCACATCCTTGCGAAATCTCAAATTGAGATTCGAGATTTGAAATCTGAGATTCCATCCTAATGGATGGAGCGCCGGGACATGGTTCTATCACCGCTACGTCTGCTCGAAGTTGAGGAGAGGATAATGCGGCCTCTCTTCTTGAGACCTTTCATCAATGTGGCTTCTCCGATCGCGGCACGTCGGATCGTACGAGTCCGTAGAGTGTGAGGAACAGGGCGATGATCATCGTCACCCCGCACAGCTGCAATAAAGCCGTCACACCCACATGATCGCTTCCATGAGGCGCCGGGAACTTTTCGTTGATCGTCGGCATCAACACCGATGAGTAGCCGATCAAGCCGGCGAGAAGTCCTGCTGTTCCATTCGTCCAGGTGCCGATTTGCAGGGTCGTGAACCACACTTTCAACCCCGTCGCTTGCAGCCGGAGTTCATGGAGGATGAGGCCGAACGTGATAATCAATACGCCATTGGCGGTATATTCGATATGCCCCATGACAATTCCACGAAACCACTCTACAGCCGTTGGAGGAATAAAGCCGACCAAGCAGCCCATGGTAATCTGCGCAACGCCCAGGATCAACGTCCAGCGTCTCAAGCGCAACTGCAGTGCAGAAACATCGTGCGACATCGTGGCCTCCTCGCGATGGTGAAGAGCGGTGGCCCATTCTAATGAATTGCCTGAGGAAACGATGACTGAGCCCAAGGTGAATCAATTGAGAATTACGCCCACGCTGGCTTCATGACCATCAAGCCCACAAGAATCCAAACCGAGGTAAACCCAACTACTCCGAGCCAAAACCAGATGCGAGAAAGACGAACGTACTCGGAAGGGAGCGCTGTTCCACTTTGAGCAGCCCGGGAAGCCAAATCGCGACAACGGAGTTGAATGCATACAGCTGGGATCCAACAGCAGCCAGTCAGGAGGAAAAACCCCAGCGCGAAGATCAACCACGCTTCGGTCAACGCATAGCCACCAAGCTGAACCATCGCAAGGCCGGTCCCCAATTGCACGACCACCGCGGGTGCGGTGAACAACCAGTCCAAACGCACCACGGTCCTGGAGGCAAAGACAATTGCGTCCAGATTGCCGCTGCGATCGACCTGTAGCTTAAAGAACGCGCTGCCGAAACCCATCCCTAACAGGATCGTCGCGCTGATGATATGCGCCGTCTTGATCCATGAATACACATCGGTGATGGATGCCACGTCGATCATCGTCTTCGCTCCATGACCCATAGAACCCACGTGGCGACGAACAGCGGAAGATTCTTGAGCGCCGGGCCAAAGGGGTGAATCCACACTTCCGGCATCCGAACCGTAAGAATGAGCGTAAAGCCACAGATCAGTAACAGCTGCAGAAACAGCACCGCTGGCAAATGCCAACGAATGAGTGTTGCGATACCCAACAAGATATCGAGGATCGCCGTTATTTGAAGTGTCAGTGCGGTCCACGCCGCTGGAATGCCTGTGCGCAGCAACCATGCTTCACTGGTCTCACGCGGGAACCACCACAGCGAAACGATGCCCGATCCGATCCAGACTAATGCAATACTCAACCGGAGGACAGGGGGGGCAAAATATAGGGAGGCCGACAACAGTTCCGACCGAGGTGCTCCACGTTCCGGCAATCCGAGAGACAGTGGCCGTGGTCGTACACCGGTAGCCGCGACATATGGAGCGGGATCCGCCGTATTCCCGCGGCACAACATGACCAATGTGTCGGAATTCACAAAATCCGACCGGACGACATCGCCCATTCGTGCGGCGAGGCGCACGAGCCCAACTGGAACCGTGAGTATCGGCGCAATACCCAGCCCTAACCATCGCCGTATGGCCTCCATAAAATGCCGAAACGTTATCGGTTCCGGTCCCACTACCGGCAGCGTCAGATGACTTGGCGCATCGGCGTGAATTAACCGCAAAATCCCTTCAACCACATCCTCGACATGGATAGGTTGAATCCGCTGGTCACCGCCGCCAACAAGACACAGTACTGGCATCGCGGCCAAGGCGGCAAAGAACGCCTGGCTGCGTCCTCCGCAACCATAGATGAGTGAGGGCTGCAACACGACCCATTCCACTGTCGAACCTCGGAGTTCTTCATCCGCAGCCCATTTCGTCCGATGATAGAGTGTCGCAGCCTGGGTATCTGCTCCCAGCGCCGAAATCTGGATAACCCGCCTCACGCCGGCTCGTTCCGCTGCGTGAAACAACATGATCGGACCATCACGATGCACAGCTTCAAAAGTGTTGGCACCGTGCTGCTGGATGATTCCCGCCGCATTGATGACTACGGAGACGTCGCGCAATAGCCCGTCCCAGAGGTCGTCCCCCCGGCACGACGCAAAATTACATTCGGCCACTTGACAGCCTGGAAACCTGATCTGAAGACTGGCGGTGTCCCGTCCGCAGCAGATCACATCATATCCGGCATGACTGAGTGCCGGAATCAGATGCGACGCCAAGAATCCCCCTGCGCCTGTAACTAGAATCCGCGTCATCCCACGCACTCCTTACTGTATTCGAAGCACTAGATCTGAGGAGATTCGCCAAAGAAAACGGCGACTAGTTGTGGTGTAGGGCATACAGGCCTAGCGTAGCTGGCCGAGTCAGCCACGTCAAAAGAAACGGCTCCTCAACACTTCGGAGGATACGAATAAATTGATGATGACAGGATGATATTCAGAGACCAAATGAAATGGGCATTGAAGGTGGCTCTTGCCGACGATGATGTGAGTTTTCAATCGCCCTGAAAAGGCGCATACTCCGCCGGACCGCATGCCGCCATGACGTATTCTCTAATGCGCTATACCCATCTCGTGGGCTTGATGCTGATCGGGGGTGGTTTGATCGGCGTGTGGCTATCCGATTTGCGTTCCCGGAAGGTGCGCGATCTTGTGCTGCGAAATGGTTCATGGCATAGCTTTCCTGCGGCTATGTTTTCTTGTGAAATAAGGGCATACTTCTTTTAGAGGTGTGTCATTGGCGAATACCATCCATGTGATCGTGCCTTACCGGCATGCTTCCACCTGGGTCTTTGACGATCCACAAGTAGGACTGTCGCAAGAACCGTTCGTGTCCGGCATCCCCGAGATGATCGATACAATGGTGGCGGATATCCCCAACGCCGAAAAGGGGTTCCGGCTCTTGTTTTCCTCCGCGCCGTTTCCAGGTTACCAGGTCAAGTTGGAGAAGGTGCGAACAGAATATGAGGGTACCTGGTACCGATGGAGTGAGAACAATGCAGAGGGTTGGCTCTGTCCCGCTCTTTTTCTCTACTATCCAGAAGCGCCGGCGTGGCTCTACGCCAAAGCAGAGACTCTATAGCTATCATCAGCCCGCCGCGCGCCGCGAAGTAGTTCCGACATCTTATATTCTCCCACGTTCCAAACTCTGAATCATTTTGATATCAATAGTACCTCTTCCGATTCAGGTCCAGCCCAGTAGTCCTTCTTATACCTAGTTGATTTATCGTGTTTTACACAGCAGTGAGGAATTGGCACATCGCTTGCCATTTCGTTTGGCTGTAGCACTCGATCGAGCCTAAGGTGGCCGTTGAAATCTTGGATTGTGTCGTGTGGGTCTGCTTGTCCTTTTCCATCCGGGGAGGGGACCTGTTGGGGTGACGGTGGCCAACATGATTAACCAAGAAGATGTGACAGGCTTAGCGATCACACTCAAGGTGGAGGACGATCTCTCACTGCTCGTGTTGCTAGCCGCCGATGGTTCGATCAATAGACTAGGCAGCGGAACCATTCATAACACGGAGAAGGAGATGTTCATCGGAGTAGCCGATCCCACTCTGTTTGAATCCATTCGCCCTCAAATAAATTCCGATGTGATTAGGTGGATCGGTGGCCATGCAGACCAAGCTCCTAAGGGAAAGATTTGTGAGTTGACGATTTGGCTGTTCTTACCGAACAAGGAAGAGCGTGCCATCTATTTCAAATATGGCTCCGAATCGATTGGTCCTCCCCATGAAGTCAGTCGGCTGGTTTTAGCGGCAATTGAAATAACGAACCCATGGTATGAGGAATTTAAGGCAGGTGCGTCGAAGACAGGCGCGTGACCTAACAAGATTCTGTATGACGGAAGTCTGCTGTCATGGTTAAGGAAGTTCTTGATCCAGGCAAGGTGCTCGTGATCCACGACTTCTTGTCTGGGGAAGAATGTGCGGGACTGATCCAAAAAAGCGAAGGGTTCACCTACGAGCCCGGCACTGTGGCTGATGTAGTCATGGAAGATGTTCGAAACAACGAGCGTGTCCTATTGGATGATGTAACTCTAGCCGCAGACCTGTTCCGCCGCGCTGAAGCATTCTTGCCGCCTGAAATTGACGGTCATCGGCTTATGGGGTTCAACGAGCGCTGGCGATTTTACCGTTATCAGCCAGGGCAGACGTTCAAACCTCACCGTGATGGCTCTTACATGCGGGTGAAGCCTTGGGAGGAAAGTGAGCTGACGTTCATGATCTATCTTAATGGTGGGATGACGGGCGGCGAAACGCGATTTTTTACCGACATGGAGCAGGCATTCCGAGGACGCCCTTACCTATCTGTGGAACCGAAGGAAGGAATGGCGCTGGTGTTTGTGCATGCGATTTGGCATGAAGGTGCCGTCGTAAAGTGCGGACAGAAGTACGTGCTTCGCACCGATGTGATGTATAAGGTACTCTCAAACGCTTAGCCTCCAACCGCGCGCCGCGAGATGGTGGATGAGCCGTTCTTTTTCTTATTCCTCCCAGTAGCGTTTGGGAGGCTTGTCAAAGAGCAGAATCATCGGAAACACGACCAGTATGAGCAAGTAACACCAGACAAAATAAGATTACAAAGCGGTCAAAAGGAAGGAAATTGAAATTTGCCGGGTGCACAGCGACGAGATAGACCAGCTGTCAGTTAATTGATGTTCACCACCTTCAAGTCGAAGTGAAGCGTCTTGCCTGCAAGCGGATGGTTGAAGTCCAAAACAACCTTATCGTCTTTGATTGCTGACACAGTCGGTTGGATCGCACGGCCGCTCGAGTCTTTTCCATGGAGCATGGTGCCGACCTTGGCTTCCTGAGGCACTTTTGCTCTTGGCACTTCATGGACGGCGTTTGGATCTCGATCGCCATACCCATCCGCTGGAGGCACGATGGCCTGCTTGGTTTGTCCGACCTCCATGCCCTCTATCGCCGCTTCGACGCCCCGGATAATCTGATTGGCGCCGTGTGTGTAGGTCAGAGGATCTTGACCCACGTTCGTGTCTATCAATTGGCCGTCTTCCAGCTTGACCGTGTACTCCAAGGAAATCACTTTTCCGTTTGAAACGGTTTCAGTCATAAGTGAACCTCCCTCTCAGATAATGCAGTGGAACTGCGAAGGTCAGAGTGGGATTGTACGCAGCCGAAATTATCTATCCCACTCTTCAAACCCCTAGTTCAGAGCCATTGCAAACTGCAGCGTCACAGCTGACTAAAAGGCAGTCGGTTACCCGATGGGGATCAACGACCCGCTGACTTGGGTGGCGTCGTCCGAAGCGAGGAACGTCACCGCGTGGGCGATCGAAGTGGGCTGAGCCCATTTTGATGGATCGGCAGCCGGCATCGACCTTCGATTGGCAGGCGTATCGATTGTGCTTGGCAAGACAGCATTCACTGTGACACCTGAGCCCTCGAGTTCCGATGACAGTGTGCGAATCAATCCGATAAGGCCTGCCTTCGAGACGATGTACGCTGCTGCCCCTGCAAACGGTTCAAGTGCCGCTCTGGCGGCCACGTGCACAATGCGTCCCTGACCCCGCTGCAGCATGGAAGGCAGCACCGAATGTGAGAGCAGAAAGGCCGAGGTCAGATTCATGTTCAACATCCGCTGCCATAGCGCCACGTCGGTCTCCACAAGACGACCCGCGGCGAAGCCACCGACAAGGTTGATCAGCGCATCGAGCCGTCCAGATGTTCGGATCACTTCATCCACGAGGCTGCGGACTTGAGCCTGATCGGTGAAATCGGCCTTGAGCGCAGTGACTCCAGGCAGTTGCACTGGATTGAGATCTCCCAAGATGACACGGGCACCCGTCGAAACGAATGCGGGAACGACAGTCTGTCCCAGTGCGCCACCGCCGCCGGTAATTAGGACAACTTTCCCCTTCATGTCTACCTTGGTCTGATCAAGGCAGTCCCCCTCTTTTCTTCCCTCTCAGGTCTGAGAGGGGGGAAGATGCTGCTTGATTGTGTCATAGATTTTTCTGGACCGGACCTCGTCACCTGTCAGGCCCACGCGAATCGTCAACCGACATCTGGAATCAGCGACCGATTCCAAGTCTATCCAGACACGGGTCCCATCCGAAAAGGCTGACTCCATATGGGCGGACAGCTTGTCGGCTTTATCTTCCGAGAGCTTCAATTCCAAATCATTCATCGCGGCAACCGTGGCGTCATGCACAACGGGCACCGGGTAATTAACCTCGTCTTTCAATTTGCCCATGACATAGATTGCGCCGGCTGCTCCACCCGCCGCGCCGACTGCCAAGGCCAGACAACCGGAACACAAGAGGCCGAACAATACACACACCACCCAACTGGCAACCTTGGTCATCCTCTCTGTCCAATAAGGTCGATGGAACGAATGTCGAGGCATTGCGTTCCCCAGAGGCTTAAAAGCGTATATCATTTGCAGTGGCCAATTGCTTCTTCAGATCAAAGGTGAGAATAAGCCTGTCGATCAAGTCCGGCCCCTTCGATGTCGTCCAGGAACAGGCGGATCCCCCGTCGTCAAGGTCAACGCAACTTTCAGGAGGGCCCAGTTCACGTTTGGCATCGTCTAGAGTGTACTGGCCAATCCTGCTTTGCCAATCGGGTTTCCCGAGGCTTCCCGCGTTTGTACAGGCTGCCAACATCATGACGTAGGCGACCGCTATTGGCCATCTCAGATGGCCTTGTGATTTGGGGATCGTCATGATTTCTATTAGTCTTGGAGGCGCCGAGCGGAATTGAACCGCTGAATCGCAGCGTTGCAAACTGCGCCCTTGGTCTCTTAGGTACGGCGCCGTAGGATAAATTAGTGGCTGTCTGAGAATATTGATACTAGGCCTTCCCCGAGTTAGTCTCGTGGCATGCATTCTCGCGGGAAATCACCGGCCCGCCGCGTGCCGCGAAATGGTGAAAGCGGTTTTTCGTTTTCGCAGCGCGGAATTGATTGCCGATGAATATAAGATAGCGATACACTTTGAGTCGGTCACACACAGGATGGAGAAACCGATATGGACCACCACAACGGCAAGTATTCAGGAAAAGCGCTTTTCATCACCTTCCTCGCTGGAGCGGTTGTCGGTGCCATTGCCGGAGTTCTTTTGACCGATAGGTCAGGTCAAGAAACTCGCTGGGAATTGGAAGATTATGCGAGGAGGAAACAGCAGGACTTGATCAAGAAGGCAAAAGAAGTGCGTGCTGCTCTCGATGATGCAATCGAACAGGGCAAGACCTTCATCACGGAAAAGCGGTCCGGTGGCGGAGCCGGATGATGGCTGGTAAGGAAGCAATGAACGGAACAATTGGGGTCGCCTCTCTCAAGTCTTCGTAGACCGCGTCGAATCCGGGCAAGCCCATTTACTCGATCAGAACTCGCCAAGACTTTTATCGCTCCAATCGTGTTCCGAATCGCTCGGAAGGTGAAACCTATGGGATCTGGCGGATGGGGCCGGCGGTGCCGTTTGAAGAAATTTCTGTCTCGCCCACCTTGATCTTTATCCATATTTGTGGCCTGAATGTGGCCAGACGGAGTTGCTGCGATGGCTCGACAAACCTGGGAGAGACCGCTTGTACTCTATCTAGTCGTGACCGCCGGAGCCCTACTTGCCGGCGCGATCATCCATGCTCTATGGCCTGATTGGCGTTGGCATCATGAGCCGCTCCACTCCACCATAGAGGCAGTCGGCGGTCTTGTGGCAATTGCGATGGCCGCCGTGTTACTGCAGACGCATGACGAATCCGTCGCGGCAAAGTATCGGGCGCTTGCCGCGGGTTTCCTTGGCATGGGAATCCTCGAAGAATTTCATGCTATCGTACGGCCGGGCGATGGCTTCGTCCTATTTCGCAACATGGCCAGCCTGGCCGGCGGCATCGGTTTTGTGCTGGCCTGGAGGTCGCATGCCGATACTAGGCAAGGGCGGCGTTGGGACCCGTGGTTAATTGCGGCCGGCGCCTTGTGCCTTGGTCTTTGGTTCCTTATTTTCCCCAGCCTCACTCCTGAGATGGTTCGGAACGGCGAATTCACCGCCACAGCGATCGCACCACAAATCTTAGCCTGTCTTCTGTTTCTGGTCGCAGCCGTACGCTTCCTATGGGACTACCGGCGTTCGGGCCGGTCGGACGATGCGCTGTTCGCCAGCTTGGCACTGCTCCTCGGTCTGGCGGAGTTTGTATTCTTATATTCGATCCCATGGGATACCCGCTGGTGGTTCTGGCATTCCTTACGGCTGATGGCCAGCCTGCTGGCATTGGGTTACATCAGCCGAAGGTATGCGCAGATGACCTCCGACGTAAAGGCGTCCCTCGGACAGGCACTCAATGCCCAAGAGACGCTGCGCCAGAGCGAAGGGCGGCTCCGCCAAATGCTCGGCGAGCGCGAGCATATGGCGGAAGATCTACACGACAGCACGATCCAGTCCCTCTTTGCCATCGGTCTCAATCTCGAACGATGCCAACGACTTGTTTCGTCCACTCATCATGAGGTCGGCACACAATTGAGCTCAGCCGTGAGCGGCCTCAAGGCGGTCATTCGAGACCTGCGCGGCTATATTCTTGGGATACGACCTTCCATCTCAAACGGACGGGCACTAGAAGAGATGCTCACGTCGCTGGTCGAGGAGATGACCCGTTCATCTCCGATTCGTTTTCACCTGCACCTGGACACGCTGGCTGCCGATCGGCTCACGGCTGAACAGGCGACGCAGGTTGTGCCAATCGCGCGGGAAGCCATGAGCAATAGTATCCGTCATTCCGCCGGACAAGAAGGCAGCGTGTCCCTTCAGATCCACGACGGCTCCGTTCGGCTCATCGTCGAAGATGACGGAGTAGGTTTCGATGCCGCGACGGTTGCAAGCTCCGGCGATGGCCTGAAGAACATGGCCAGACGGGTGAGAGACCTGGCGGGCCGCCTTGTAGTCTCCTCGGAGCCGGGCCGTGGAACACGGGTCATCTGTGACTTTCCGCAAGAGCGTGATCATGCCGCGATCTGACTCAAAACCGATCAGGCTCTTGCTGGTCGACGATCATGAGGTGCTTCGCATCGGGCTGCGGACGCTGTTTACAGAAGCCGGGGGTTTTCAGGTCGTGGGCGAGGCCGCCACGATGGCCGCCGCGATCACCGAAGCTTCCCGTCTCAAGCCCAAGGTCGTTCTGATGGACGTTCGGCTTCCCGACGGAAGCGGCATCGACGCCTGCCGCACCATCCGTACAGCGCATCCTGACACACGAGTGGTGTTCTTGACCTCCTTCGCGGATGATGATGCGGTCCTGTCCACGATTTTGGCGGGAGCCGATGGCTTTCTCTTGAAGGAAGTGAGCGGCGAACAGCTGATCGATGCCGTGAAAACGGTCTCGTCGGGACGATCGATCCTGGACCCCTCCGTCACCCAGCGCGTGCTTGCCAAGGTGCGGTCGCTCTCCACTTTAGCACCGTCCCAGAAGCGTGAGCCATTGTCCACTCAAGAGGAGCGAGTATTGGCATTAGTCGCGGAAGGGAAAACCAATAAAGAAATCGCCGTGTCTCTGAATTTGAGCGACAAGACCGTCGGCCACTACCTCGAAAATATCTTCCAGAAACTACAAGTCTCCCGCCGTGCTCAGGCGGCCGTCTATTTCACCCAACAGCATCCCAGGCAGTAGGGGCATTTCCCCCTATCGGATAGGGGAAAAATAAGCCTATTGGCGGAGCAGCTTCCCCTACAACCTCCTCTCCACAGTGCGTACGATGAACGATGAGTTGGATACGCTGTACGCTCATTTCACCAAGGAGGATGTCATGATGAGGTTGGTAGGCATGTTGGCGGTCGCGGCCATATTGGCATTGCCTTTGACCCAAGCTATAGCCATAGCGGCTGATGGAACAGAAAAGGTGAAGGTTCTCTACCACGTCGATGGAAAAGATCCGGAGGTGGCCAAATACGCGCTGGCCCTTATCAATAAGCATATTGATGCGGAGGGTGGACCAGACAAGATCGATGTCGAATTGGTCGTGCATGGGCCTGCCCTGGAGTTATTCGAGAAAGACAAGATGGATCCGGAGATGACGAAACGGTTCGATCAGATCGTGGCGAAGGGTGTGAAAGCCGAGATGTGCCAGGTCTCGATGAAGGCGTTCGGAAAGACGATTGAAAATTTAGCGAAGGGTTTCGTCGCCACATTGCATCCGGTGGCCGTGAAGCGCATCGCGGACTTGCAGAAGGAAGGGTATCTCTATATCAAGCCGTAAAGGGAGGGTATCATCATTGGTGCTCTCAGCATGAGATGCCCGCGCAACTCGCTATTGTCTCGATCGGATTTGCCGACAGCAGATCGAACGTCGAACGTTTGGTGAAGGAGCGAGCCGGCACCTTTATCTTCCCGACCGCGTACGACCAAGACCGCTGGTTGGCACAGGCTTTCAAGATTAGAAGGTCTTGTGCTTCGAAAAAGCGGTCCATCATGCTTTTGTGTTTGGGCAATTAATTCAGACCTCCAATAATGGTTCGATAGTCGTCTTCCGAATAGGCCTTGAGCGTCGTAGTCCTGACATTTCCTAATGAGCCAAGCTTCAGAACGAAGCCAGCCGTTTTCTCGTCGTTGGGCATCTCGGCGACCAGGGCAAGATCGAAAGTTCCTTGGGTCATATAGACAGTCTTGATTTCCCCACCGAAGTCTTTGGCAAGTTTCTTCGCCGCATCCATCCTCTTCGGCGACTCTTTTATGTTTCTTATTCCCTGATCTGTCCAGTTGAGGAGCATCAGATAGGTAGCCATGTCGCCCTCCTTGAATGTTCCTTGGCGGAAAGGAACGATATTCTACTAGTTCCGGGCCGGATTGATCCATACAGGTGAGATAATTAGAAAAGAGTGCAGTGTATCGTTTCAAAAGCAGAATGTCTCGCTTTCTCCCTAGGCATTTAGTTCTTTCCAGCGCCGGTATACAGCAAGGCTTGCAGGGTGCGCCTGATGCATCATTGGCAACCGGCGCTCATTCCACGGTTTGGCAAACTCCCCATAGAAGCTCGCGAAGGAAATATATTTGCGATCGTCTTGATAAAACGCGGCGTAGTCTTCCCGCTTTGTGATGAAGATGACGCGGTCAGGGCTACAATAATACATCGCTGCCAGACACATGGGACAGGGATGAGCCAGAATGTAGAATTCGCAACCAGTGAGATGCTCTGTCTGCAGCTTGGCCGTCGCCATCCGGATTGCGCAGATCTCGGCATGAGCCGTGGGGTCGTGAGTTTGCGCCACTAAATTGACGCCTTCGGCCAGGATTGTTCCATTTTTAACGATGAGGCAGGAAAACGGACGGCCTCCGGACTCCACATTCCTTCGTGCTAGGTCGATCGTCTGTTGAATGAAATCCATGGTAGCCTCCCTGTGAGGTACACAGGCAACATCTGGCAAACTTGTTAGGCAAGTCTAACGAAAAGCCAGAGGTAGATCCATTATTCGAAAATCATCCGAGCGGGCCCGCCATCGATGTGAAAAGCGAATAGTGAGCGCTATGAGGTCCTCGGATTCAGGCTGCCGACGGGGGGCGGGGAGACGGCGTCGTTGAGGAGATTTGCGGTCTGCCGAGCATCTCCATGGACGTGTGCTGAATCATCGCGTCGGCTTCCGAGCGGGACGGTGACCAAGTTCCTAGGGTGGGAAGATTTAAATATCCTGCTAATCAGAGCTTTCGTCGCGCGGGGGGTACTTTATGTTTTCTCTTCCAAACGTCAAGAAACGTCTGGAGACCTGAGATGGTAAGAGAGAGTGAATCCAATTCCTGAGCTGTAAGTGGCCTGCCCTGTCGTAAGTATTCCTCGATTGGAGCACTCGCTGACATGAGATCGGCGAGTAAGCGACGGATTTGGATTGCATCAGTATCCATGAGCGGGTCCATGAGTCGCCTATGCTGCACTACTAGTCCAAGAGAGTTCGAGAGTTTTGGCACTCTGTCTGATTTGTTGGAGTGTGAGCCTGTAGGGTGTGAGCAAATCCTTCATAGAGGCTCGCAGCTGATGTGTTTGGGAGGTACCTCCTCCTCATTCAGGCCGTATCTTTTTCACACGGTCTTCTTGAATGGCGATTATGTTCTCTAGTCGTTTTGTCGAGTCCTCGGAAACTCGCCTTGTCTGGGCAACGAATTCGGTGCGTTTGCTGAAAGAAGGACGCTCATAAGCACGCAGATTATCCCGAAGTTTGTTGAGAACAGATTTATGTGGAGAGTCCGCCACGGGCGACCGCCTTTCTCACAAGTGACCGGCGGGTCGGGCCTTCCAAGGAGGCCGCTGGCAGATGTGTGATGTGTGTAGTGTATAAACGTATTCTGGGCGCCATTGGAGATGAAAGCAAGTGAGGAAAATCGCTAGTAGAGGGACGCCCGATGTACTGTGTGAATCAGGAGTTGCGCTGCCGGTTTCTTGAGTTTGCCCGGCGGACTTTCTCCCCAAGATTTCTAGTTCGTCTATAGCGGTTTCCCTGGTAGCTAGCCAGTAATCTCAGGCGTAGTCTCCAAAGACAGCTCTCGGATCACACAACCACCTCGTGCCGTAAATACTGCAAGTACTAGAGGAGAAACTCAATGAACACAATTGTTGGTCTATTTGAAAATCGTGCTAAGGCGCGAGGGGCAAAGGGCGAACTCATTCGCGCCCATATCGCCAGTCCGAACATTGTTCTGTATGATCGTTCGGCAGCCGATTCCTCAAGGGAATCAGAGCAAAGCCTTTGGGAGTCTCTTAAGGATTCTTTGGGGTTCGCAGAAGACCGTAGTTTTGATGAAGAAGGCATGCGCCGCGGGGGAACTGTGATCGGCGTTCGCATTCATGACGAACAGATGGATCAAGCTGCGGAGATACTGTCGAGACAGGGAGCTATTGAGCGGGCCATACCAGCGGGCGAAGAAAAACTTCAAGGCGGTCAGCGAGAAGTCGGGAGGAGAACAGTTCGGGTGTATAAGCGAGCGGCTTAACAGGGCTCCACGACACGACAACCGGGTTGTCGCAAGACTCCCGCCCCTTTTCCATTAAGGTTCGCGCACAACACAACGAGGGGGCATGCCGGAAGCGTGCCCCCGCTCCTCCATTGGTTATTTCTCGTCTCGGATTGCTGCTTTTACTTTAGCCTTGAGCTCCGGGGTGACTTCCCGTATCCCATGCTGCTTTGCGTGCTCCGCGGCGTTCTTCAGCACTTCCTCTTCGGTGTTCCCTCTTACGACATGTGTGCATCCGGACGATGGATCAACCTTGGCGCACTCAACGATTTTCCCCATGGTAGCTCCTCCTTGTTGAGTCAGGACCTGCCGATCTCCGGTGACTGTGTGAAACGCTAGTTCAATGAACGAGGAAACCAGAGGTAAATTCTGAGGAAATTGGCGCAGAGAGTCAATGGCAGTGCTGTCGGGGTGTGGTCGGCGGCGGCAGTGAGGAGATTTTCGGCGGCTATGCGTGCCGATTGAGTCTGGCCCGAGTAATGCCTAGCTTCTTCATCACGTATTGAAGAGATGTGCGTTTCATGCCTAGCTTTGTGGCGGCACCGGATGCGCCACCAATGACCCATCGGCATTCTTCGAGGGTCCGACGGATCAGGTTGCGCTGGACATCTTCCACGGCTGGGGCATGGAGGTCGATACTTTGAGTGAGAGGTGAGGCCTTGGTCGCCTCAGTCATGAAGTGCAATAGGGATTGGCATTTCTCCTCGATCCCTGTCCAAAAAAAGTTGTAAAGTCTGGATTCGGCGTCCTTACTCCATTTGACAAATTTTACACCGAAGTGTGTGCCGTTAGCCCACTGTACCGTGGCATCCTCAATCATAACCGGACCTTGGTCGTGAGAAAGATAGAGGACTAGCGCCAGTCGCATCCCGACATGAACCGGATCCTGGCTTTCGATTCGAAGCCCTTCTCGTGAGACATCGATTGCCAGTCCTTTGGCCATAATTTCAGGGGTGAGATAGCTGATCGAAGCCTGGAGAGGGATACGGGGCACGCATCTCTCCTTCCATGCTTTCTCGGTTACGGCCATATTTCACCGTGCTGAGGACGGTTACCAATTGACCATCGGTATCGTATAAATATGCTCCTATGGTGATGGTCTGTCACGTATTCCAGCATAAATTGCAGGCAAATCTGGCAGGAGCAAACTAGCTTCGCCTTTCCTTTGAGATCTTCGGTCTGTCGAGCCTCGTCCATTGGCGTCTTCAAGTGCTGAATCATCGCGTGGCGTCCGGGCCCGAGGGCAGGGCAACCTCCCTTGTTTCCGCACGTCTGGCACGACGCTCTTGCTTCAAGCAGGTATTCAAGTCAAACTAGTCTTCGAGCGGCTTAGCCATAAGCGCATTTAGATCATGTCGAACGTGAACACACATGACCTCTCGTTGGACGTGGAAAGAAGGCCAACTTTTTGAAGTATGGCTAGAATTATGTTACTAGCCGGATCCCCGAAACCCTGAGACCTCCTTCGTTGTGGCCTATTTATCCCAGCCGACCGGCACCGTGTTCACCGTCCAGCTGGAGCCCGGGAACCTACCGCACAGTATTGATCCTGGTCCGGTTATGGACTGGGTTCGACAGGAACTCGATTCCTTAATGAGCGAGTTTGACGTGCCGATCGGGCCAATGCCGAGCGAGCCAAGTGTCTCCGATATCGAGGAACTACTGCCCCGAATACCTACAACCAGTTGCACCGGTATGTTGTGGTGGAAGGCGGGACATCGACCTGGGCGAGCGAGCTGACTTGCACTGGGCTTAGAATCGACCTTAAAGCAAGAGACAATTAAACATTCTGGTTCCTGAAGTAGCCTCTCCCATTTCCTATGGTACGCTCAAGTACTGCCATCCTTCTTTTCGATCTCGTTAAAGGTCTAACAAAGTGATGCAAGCGCTTTTCTGGCTCAAAGTCGTATCTCTAGCTGGGGTGTTTGGCATGGTTTTGGGTGTTGTGCCGTATCTTGTCGTAGGAATCTTAAAAGGGGAGTCACCTGCTTTGAACATGGATGAGCTTAAAGGGCTTGCCCTTTTGTTTATGCTTCCGTCCGTAGGAGTCTGGATCGCGATGATTCCTGGTCTCGACAATAAACATCTGACTAGCGCTATTGGGCGTGGGGTCGCCTGGCCGGTTGTGACTGTGCTAATTGCGATCAGCCTGAACGCGATTTTCCACCTCGACGCCAATTTCGCTCCGCATTTAGCCTTTATTCTCTGGGCCGTAGTGATTCCTTTAGGAGTCACGGCCGGCGTGGTTATGCACCGAGTGGTTAATGCGCACTACACAGCCTTGTCCAAGAATTAAAATATTAAAGAAAAAATCGCCCCCGCCACGCGCCGCGAAATGATTCCTGACACCTTTTCTCTCTGATTCCTGGCCTAGCTGACCAACGAGGCGAGGGCCACTAGCTGGCAATGGCCCATTCGGGCGAATCAGCCATCTCGATCCACGACAGATAGCTTGTGTCCGGTGAACCGGATTTGGATTTTCGTGCCTTAAGGGAGCGGCGTCCCGTGGACTTTTTCGCTTTGAGCTGTTTGTTGGCACGGCGGGTGGGCCGTTTGATCCTTGCCTTCGTCCCTGCAGATGTCGTAGCCCGCTTCACTCGCTTGGTCTTAGTTGTCCGTCGCTTGATCATAAGCACCTAATGAGGAAAAGCGATCCTTCGGTATCGACTCTAAACTAGACGAGAGCCAGCCGTAAGACAATCAAAAAGGAGAAATGCTCCAAGGCTGCGTCGTACGGCCCTCGCGACGAAGCTGGTTCAATGAGGGAGGTCCGCATCATCGATGTTGCCTTGTCAAGCCGCCGCAGATAGAAAGCCCGCCATGCGCCGGAACTGGTTCCTGAGACCGTTTTCCAGATCTTCAAGCACTTAACAAAGTAGCGGGTCCTCTCTTCTGATTCATTTGGCGGGGGGATAGTCTTTGAATGCCTTGGCGACTCCCTTGTCGACCGATTCAAAGTTCTTCTCCAAGCTCTCT